>NZ_JBDPMD010000005.1:0-303759 GCF_039871875.1 Sphaerisporangium sp. B11E5
CCCACTCCCCCTTACGACCAGGGAGATCTGACACCCCCGCCACGAACCCCTACCCCCACCGCCACCCCCCCGATTTCACCAAACCATTACTTTTCGTAACCCCTATGATTTCGATCTCCCTCAACCTCCCGGGCGTGTCGCCAACCCGTGACCTCCCCGTCTCCCAACCTCCACCTGATCACTCCCACCCTTCGCCTCTAGCGCCACCGCCCCCACCCATACGAGTCCCCATGACCACCGTGGGACCCCCATCCCACTGCACCCCACCCACCCCGCCCCACCCGGGTGTACGGGTTGTCCCACCCGGATGTGCGGTTCATCTCGACCTCGTATGTGAAGGCCGTCTCGCCCTGGTGTACGGATCCGCCCCGCCCTCGTGTACGGCTGCGTCCCACCCGGACGTACGGGTTCATCCCGACCTCATAAGGGAAGGCCGTCTCGCCCTGGCGTACCGATTCGCGCCGCCCTCACGTACGGCTGCGTCCCACCCAGATGTACGGGTTCATCCCGACCTCATAAGGGAGGGCCATCTCGCCCCGGTGTACGGATCCGCGCCCCCCTCGTGTACGGGGTGCGTCCCGCCCTCATGCAGAGGCCCCTTCTTCCCCTGCACGGGCTCGTCCCGCCCTCATGCAGGGGCTCGTCCCCGCCCGCGTGCATGGACCCGTCCCCCGTCCTCGTGCACGGGCCCGTATTCGGCGCCGCGTCGGCGGGAGGTGGTACGGCGAATCCGGCGCCTCTTACGGCGCCAGGCCGGACAGCTCTCACCTCATGTGCGGGATCGGCGTGGAGTGGCGGCCAGCGTGACCGCGAGGGGGACGGGGATGCCGGTGCGTCGGAGGGCGGTGGCGGCCTCGGTCAAGGTGGTGCCGGTGGTCACGATGTCGTCGATGAGGACGGCGACCAGGTCACCGGAGGCCCAGGAGGCCGGGGACCGTCGTCGTACGACCAGGGCGCCTGACAGGTTGGCGGCACGCTGAGCGGCGCTGAGGCCGGCCTGGTCGTGGACCTTCCGGTGGTGTTTGAGTGCGGGGACGAAGACGGCGGGACATCCGAGACCGCGGAGACGGTGCGCCACGGACGCGGCCAAGCGCCCTATGGGGTCGTGGCCGCGCCGGCGTACGGCCGGACCTGTGCTGGGGACTGGAACCATCGCCAGCGGGCCGGCAGGCAGGGTCGGCACCGAGAGCAGCACCGAGACGAGAACGTCGGCGAGCGGGCGAACCAGGGCCGTACGGCCCCGCTCCTTGTAGGCGAGGACGAGCTTGCGGACGGCTCCCCGATAGGGGCCCGCGGACCAGCACTCCGGCATCCCCCGCGGCGCGGGGACGGGCGGGCGCGGCGCGGGATCACCGCAAAGCTCCTCCACGCAGGCACGACACACCATCGCACCCGGCAGGCCACATCCGGCACAGGTCTGCGGCAGAACCAGATCGAGAAACGCAGAGAACACCCCCTCACCATGCCGCCCCCCACCGACGAACTCTCCGCCCTCAGCACCCCACTGTCCACAACCGGTCACCCACCGCAAGACGGCGCCGGCTTCGCCGCATCCCCCACCGTCGTGGCGCCGAACACAGCCCGCACAGCAGGACGCCACAACGGCGTGTGGCTGGAGTGGGTCCACCCCACTCACCCGCGTACGGTGCGCCTCAAGGGCAGCATGCGAGGCGGAGGCCGTCCGGCTGAGCACCGTACGAGGCGCCGGATTCGCCGTACCACCTCCCGCCGTCGCGGCGCCGGATACGTGGCCGTACACGAGGACGCGAACAACGGCGAGGGGGTGGGGGTCCGGCCCCATCCATGCACGTCAACCGCGTACGGGTGCGGCCCAGGTGTGATCGATTTGCGGTGGGGGCGGGAAGAGAACGGGGGGGTGGGGGTTAGCCGAGGGGGTAGACGGGAGGGCTGGCGCCGGATTTGACCAGGGTGGTCCATTGTTTCTTTTGGGGGTCCCAGGCGACTATGCCGCCGTCGGCGGTGCCTGCCAGGACGGGGAGGGGGTCGGGGGCGGCGGTGATGGACTCTATGCGGCTGGCGGCTTTGGCGGTGTCGGCGCGGATGCCTTGGGTCACGGACCAGGGGGTCAGTTCGCGTTCGGACTTCTTCTTGGTGAGGACCAGGAGGGTGCTGGCGTCGCGCCAGGCTATGTCGCTGATTTCCTGCGCGTCTTCGGCGGGGACCAGGACGCGGAGGTTCTGGACCTGGAGCTTGGCGCGGTCGATGGTGCCGACGAGGACGCGTTGGCCGTGGCCGTCGTCGGAGATGACCGCGACTCTGGCGCCGTCGCGGGCCACCCGGAAGGCCGACACGTCGGTGGGGGTCAACTGGGGGGCGGCGACCAGGGTGGGAGGGCCTGAGGGGCCGCCGGAGCGGTAGACCTTGGAGGTGCCGTCGTCCCTGACCACGGACCAGACGAAGCCGTAGCGGTCCCAGGAGGGGGCGGTGGGTTTGGCGCCGGGGATCCAGCGTTGCCATTGGCTGCCGGGGGCCATGCCGCTGACCCAGACGCCGCCGTCCTGAGCCAGGGCGGCGATCTTCGCGGAGCGTTCGTAGGAGACCGCCAGGTCGGTGAAGCGCCGGCCTTGGGCGTCGCCGGGACCGGGGAGGACGGGGTTCTCGCGTTCCTTGTCGATCACGTGGAGCTTGCCCTGTTGCAGGAAGTAGGCCTGGGCCTCGCCGGACAGGACGTCGGGGTTGAAACGGTCGTAGTCACGTGGGTCGATGATGAACGCGCCGCCGGGGAACGTCTCGCCGTTGACGCGTACCTCGATGCGGCGGGACTCGGTCATCGGCTTGAGCGTCCAGGCGAGTTGCGCCGACAGGGCCTCGCGGTCGGCGGAGTCGCGCACCGCCTCGACGATGCCGTAGGTGAAGTCGATCACCACCAGGTCGCCGTCCGCCACCACGCTGTTGACGTTCACCTCGGTGCCGAGCGCCGGCCGGACGGCCCCCTGCAGCGGCCGGGTGGGGCCGTCGATGAGCCGGTCCACCAGCGACTTGGCGAGGCTCTCCCTCGGGTTGATCGGCACCCGTACCTGGTCCACGACCAGGCCCTCGGCGCCGTCGGCCGCGAAGGTCAGGTCGAAGGGGCGGTACGCGCGCTTGAAGTCGTCGTTGGACAGCAGCAGCCCGGCGGGCGCCGACGAGATGCGCCACTGGCCGGCCACCTTGATCAGGGTGAAGCCCATGGTCAGTTCGGACCCGGTCTCCGTTTCGCTCGGCACGTAGTGGCTGTCGCCGTCCACGGTGCCGAGCAGCGTGGTGCGCAGCGTGACCCGCGCCTCCTGGACGCCGTCCCGCAGGGGGTCGCTGGTCAGGGACCGCTGGTCGTAGATGGAGATCCCGTCGTAGGGGCTCCAGCTCCGCTGCGCCTCCCCGGTGAGGTACTTGCGTGCGACCGTGCGCGTGAGGTCGTCGAAACTGGCCGCGGCGGCGAGGAAGCCGCTGACGATCTCGTTCGGCGACCCGTTCGGCTTGGGGTCGGCGGCCAGGATGCGCACGAACGGCCGGCTGAGCGGGTCGCCTTCGCTGGCCCCCCGAGCGGGGAAGACGTTCCCCACGGGCGGCACCGTGGAGCAGGACGCGCAGGCCAGCACCACGAGCAGCACGGCGGCCAGGCCCCCGAGCAGGCGCCGGGAGCGGAGCGGGGACGACGGGAGCGGCCGGTCAGTCGCCATCGAAGTGCCTCTCGATCGCCGGGGCCAGCACCGGCGTGGCGGCACCGCGCCAGTGGCGGCGCATCTCGATCTCGGGGGGCACCAGCGGCAACGGCGAACCGCGCAGCTCGGTGCCCGCCTGGCGGGGCAGGGACAGGCGGAACTGCGACCCCTCGCCCTGCACGCCCCACGCCTGGAGCCACCCGCCGTGCAGCAGGGCGTCCTCACGGGAGATCGCCAGGCCGAGCCCGGTGCCGCCGATGGTGCGGGCCCGGGACGGGTCGGCGCGCCAGAAGCGGTCGAACACCATGTTCTCCTCGCCGGGCTTCAGCCCGACCCCGTGGTCGCGCACCGCCACGGCCACCGCGTCGCGGTCGGCGCCCAGGGTGACGACGATGTCGCGCCCCTCGCCGTGCTCGATGGCGTTGAACAGCAGGTTGCGCAGGATGCGCTCCACCCGCCGGCTGTCCACCTCGGCCATGCATGGTTCGTTGGGCAGCCGCAGGTCCAGCCGGGTCGCCTTGCGCTCGGCGAGCGGCTGGGAGTCGCCGACGGCCCGCAGCACGACGTCGCGCATGTCCACCGAGTCGATGTCGAGCGTGGCGGCGCCCGCGTCGTACCGGCTGATCTCCAGCAGGTCGGCGAGCATGGACTCGAAACGCTCGAGCTGCGCCTGCATCAGCTCGGCCGACCGCGCGGCGGCGGGCTCGAAGTCCTCGCGCGCCTCGTACAGCAGGTCGGCGGCCATGCGCACGGTGGTCAGCGGGGTGCGCAGCTCGTGGGAGACGTCGGAGACGAACTGCCGCTGGACGTGCGACAGCTCCTCAAGCTGGTGGATCTTGAGCGCCAGGTTGGAGGCCATCTCGTTGAACGACACCGCGAGCCGCGCCAGGTCGTCCTCACCGCGGATGCGCAGCCGTTCCTCCAGCCGGCCCGCGGCGAGGCGTTCGGCGGCCTGGCGGGTGAGCCGCACCGGCGTGACGACCTGCCGGGTGACCAGGAACGCGACGGCGGCGAGCAGCAGCACCAGGGCCACGCCGACCACGACGAGCCACTGCTGGACCAGCGACAGCGTGTGCACGTCGTCGTCGAGCGGGAAGAAGTGGTAGACCTCGTAGTCGCCGTACACCGTGGGCACCAGCGCGCCGATGGCGAGCGCCGGCACCGGTTTGGACGTGCCGACGTAGTACAGCGAGGTGTAGATGGCCTGCGGGGTGTCCTTGACCTGCCGCACCTTGTCGCGCAGCTTCGGCGTCACGCTGCGCGGGTCGACGTTGCCGGTGCCGCGGTCGTCCCCCACGCGGTCGGCGTTGAGGATCACCACGCTGTACCGCGACTCGGCCCGCCGGGCGAGGGCGTCCGCGGCCTGGTCGACCGGGCTGTCCATCTGGACGTCGTCGCCGTCCGGCGCCGAGGCGGACTGCCGGTTCGGGGTCACGACGGGCGGGGTGAGGTAGCTCGCGACGGTCGTCACGTTGGCCTGGGCCTCGGACGTGGCGGAGTTGATGCGCCCGCGCAGCACCGCCGTGTCGATCATCTGCATGAGGAAGAACCCCAGCACCGCCACCACGGTCATCGAAATGACCAGGGTGCTGGTGACCACCCGGAGCTGGAGGGAGCGCCGCCACACGCGGCGCGCCTTCCCGGCCGTGCGGCGGGCGCGCCTGCGCACCCCGCGCACGATCTGGCGCGGCGTGCGCCGCGCCTTCTTCTTCGGCTTCGGCCGCGAAGGTCCGCGGGCGGGGGTCGGGGAGGACATGGGGACGTCCGGGAGGTAGCCGGCGCGCGGCTTACGCCGGACCAGCCTTGTAGCCCACGCCGCGGACGGTCACCACGATCTCCGGGTGCTCGGGGTCCTTCTCGATCTTGGCGCGCAGCCGCTGGACGTGGACGTTCACCAGGCGCGTGTCGGCGGCGTGGCGGTAGCCCCACACCTGCTCCAGCAGCACCTCGCGGGTGAACACCTGACGCGGCTTGCGGGCCAGCGCCACCAGCAGGTCGAACTCCAGCGGGGTGAGGTTCACCGTGTCCTCGCCGCGCTTCACCGAGTGGCCGGCGACGTCGATGGTGATGTCGCCGATCTGCAGCACCTCGGGGGTCGGCTCGTCGGTGCGGCGCAGCCGGGCGCGCACCCGGGCGACGAGCTCCTTCGGCTTGAACGGCTTGACGATGTAGTCGTCGGCGCCGGACTCCAGGCCGAGCACCACGTCGATGGTGTCGCTCTTGGCGGTGAGCATCACGATCGGCACGCCGGACTCGGCCCGGATGCGGCGGCACACGTCGATGCCGTCCGCGCCGGGCAGCATCAGGTCGAGCAGCACCAGATCAGGACGGGTGTCACGGAACGCGTCCAGCGCCTTGTCCCCATCGGATACGAACGACGGCTCGAAGCCCTCGCCCCGAAGGACAATGCCGAGCATCTCAGCGAGAGCGGCGTCGTCGTCGACGACCAGCACGCGTCCTTTCATAGCCCCTCATTCGTTATGCACATCTGTGTGGGAGTTCGAGGCGAATGCCGCACGACCGACCGAAGGCTACCCGCCGCACCTCTCCGGGTGATAAACGACCGAACATTAGCTTCACCGAAAGCCGAATTTTAGGCGCAGCTTACGGAACAAGCCAATGATCTGGCCTGATGGACCCGCCGCGTGGCGTGGCGCGGCCACGAACCGTACCTTCCCAAGTCTGCGTCATGAGATGCGGGTCCGGTCAACCGGTGGCTCCATCCGGCGCCCGACCGCCCCGGGCAGGGGCGCGACATGCCAGGATTGGGATATGTCAGACGGTCACGGCTCCCCGTCCAGCACTCCCCCGGGCTGGGCGCAGAACCAGCCTCCGCCCTACGCCGCGCCGGGGCAGCAGCCGTGGACCGCTCCCGGCGATCCGCAGGACGCCGGATCAGGGGCCGTTCCCCCAGGTCAGGGGCAGGGACCGCCGCAGGGCGGATATCCGCCGCCCCAAGGGGGCTTCCCGCCGCCGGGCGGGCCCGGGCAGCCGGGGTACGGACCGCCCCCCGGGTACGGGCCACCGCCGGGCCAGGGGCCCGGGTACGGGGCACCCGGCCAGGGGCCTGGACACGCGCCGCCGCCCGGATACGGGCAGCCGCAGGGCGGGTACGGGCCCGGGTACGGCTACCGGCCGCCGCCGCCCGCGTTGCGGCCGGGCATCATCCCGCTGCGCCCCCTCGGCCTCGGGGACATCCTGGACGGCACCATCAAGCTGATCCGGTCCAACCCCAAGGCCACCCTGGGCCTGTCCGCCATCGCCGCGGCGATCGGCACGCTGCCGGTGGCCGTCGGCCAGGCGATCTACTACCGGTCGGTCGGCGACCTGTTCACCGGCACCTCCGTGCGGTCCGACGCCGATGTGTCCATGGGCGGGCTCGCCTCCCAGCTCGGCGGCTCGCTGTTGTCGCTGGTCGTGCAGTTCTTCCTGGTGACGATCCTCACCGGCATGCTCACCCGGGTGCTCGGCCGGGCCGTGTTCGGCGGCCGGATCACCGTGGGGGAGGCCTGGCGGCTCACCCGGTCGCGCATCGGCCCGCTGATCGGGCTCGCCCTGCTCACCGCGCTCATCGTGGCCGCGCCGCTGCTCCTCATCGCCGCGCTGGTCGCGGGGCTGCTGGCGATCCGGTCCGGCGGCGGGGCGATCGCCGCCGTGACGGTGCTGTTCGGCCTGATCTACATCGGGTACGCGCTGTTCATGACCGCCCGCCTGTCGCTCGCCGCGCCGGCGGTGGTGCTGGAGGGGCGCGGCGTGACGGACGCGATCCGCCGGTCGTGGGGCCTGGTGGGCGGGTCGTTCTGGCGGGTGCTCGGCATCCTGCTGCTCACCTGGATCCTCACCGCGCTGCTCGGCGCCATCCTCGCCGTGCCGGTCGAGGTCGCCAGCGTGCTGGTGTCGGTGGCGGGCCGGGGCGCGTTGTGGGCCACCGTGGCGACCACGATCCTGTTCACCATCAGCGGCGTGCTCAGCGCGATGATCACCTATCCCATCCAGGCGGGTGTCAACGGCCTGCTGTACACCGACCGCCGGATGCGCGCCGAGGCGTTCGACCTGGTGCTGCAGACCGCCGCCGTCGAGCAGCACCGCCAGGGCTGGGTGCCCGCCTCCGCCGACGAGCTGTGGCACCCCTCGCACGCCGCAGGCCCGGCCGGGGCCACGCCCGCCGGAGCGCCGTGATCCTCCGCACCGCCGCCGCGGCGGCCTTCGACGACATCGGGCGCGACGAGGCGCGGCGCCGTGCCGTCGAGGAGCTGATCAAGCCGGAGTACCAGCAGGAGTCGCTGCTGGAGCGGGCCGTCCGGCTGATCCGTGAGTTCTTCGACGCGCTGCTGGACAGCGCGCCGGGCGGCGTGCCCGGCGGGGTCGTCGCGCTCGTCATCGTCATCGTCGTCATCGGGGCGCTGATCGCGCTGATCGCCTGGCAGGGGCGCAGGGCCACCCGCGGGCGGCGGGCCGCCGAGGCGCTGCTCGGGCCGGTCGCACGCACCGCGGACGAGCACCGCGCCGAGGCCGAGCGCCTCGCGGGCGAGTCGCGGTGGGCGGAGGCGATCAGGGAACGGCTGCGCGCCATCGCCCGCGACCTGGAGCACCGGGCCGTCGTGACCCCGCAGCCCGGCCGTACGGCCGACGAGCTCGCCGAGGCCGCCGGCCGGGAACTGCCCGCGCACGCGGCCCGCCTGGCGTCCGCGGCCCGCCTGTTCGACGAGGTCACCTACGGCGCCGCCCCCGGCACCCCGGAGGGCTACCAGGAGATGACCAGCCTCGACGAGGCCCTCCGCACCGCCAGGCCCGCCCTGCTCACCGCGTCCCCGGCCGGTGCGCGATGACCGCGACCGCAGCCGGGTGCCGCGCTCTCCTCCGGGGTGCGCGATGACCGCGACCATGACCAGGGCCGCGCTCTCCTGCGGGGGTGCGCGATGACCGTCGCGCCGCCGCGGGAAGCCGCGGCGTCGGTGCCCGTCTCGCCGACCGCGCGGAGCATGTGGCGGGGCGGGCGGGGGATCGCGGTCATCGGGGCGCTGATCCTGCTGGTGTCGGTGGTGACCGTGCTGTTCACCGGCACCTCGACCGAGGGCAGGCCGCTCGACCCGGCGGACACCACGCTGAACGGCTCCAAGGCGCTGGCCGAGATCCTGCGGCGGCAGGGGGTGCGGGTCGAGCGGGTCACCTCGGTGGAGGAGGCCGTCCGGCTGGACGGGCCGGACCGGCTGATGCTGATCTCGGCGGTGCCGCAGCTCTTCGACCCGGCGGCGGCGCGGGCCCTCGCGGCCACCCGGGCCGACCGGCTGCTCGTCGGCGCGATCCCCAGCATGGAGGAGTTCGGCGCCGGCATCACCCTGAAGGAGCGCACGTCGGTGCGCTCCCGGGAGCCGCGCTGCGACCTGCCCGCCGCCGCCCTGGCCGGCGGCGCCTACATCGGCGGGGCGACGTACAGCGTGCCCCGGGGCGGCGTCACCTGCTACCCGGACGACCTCGGGCCGAGCCTCGCCCGCGTCACCGGCGCACGCACGGTGACGGCGGTCGGGGACGGCGCGTTCATGAGCAACCAGCGGCTCGCCGAGGACGGCAACGCCGCGCTGGCGATCAACCTCGCCGGCGCCCGGCCGGTGCTGATCTGGCTGGTGCCGCCGGACGAGACGCCCGGCTCCCCCGGCGCGGGCACCGCGAGCCTGGTCGACCTGCTGCCGCGCGGCATCCCCTGGGCGGTGCTGCAGCTAGGCGTGGCCGTGCTGCTCGTCGCGCTCTGGCGGGTGCGGCGCCTCGGCCCGGTCGTGGTCGAACGGCTTCCGGTGGTCGTCCGGGCGGCCGAGACCGTGGAGGGCCGCGGCCGCCTGTACCGGGCGCGCCGGGCACGGGGCCAGGCGGCGGCCGCGCTGCGGGCCGCGAGCGTGGCCCGGCTGACGCCGCGGCTCGGCCTGAACGCGGACGCCACCCCCGAGCAGATCGCCGCCATCGCGGCCGCGCGGACCGGGCGGGAGCCCACCTGGGTCCGCGCCGTGATGTTCGGCCCGCCCCCCTCCGACGACGCCGGGCTCGTGGCCCTGGCGAGTCACCTGGACACCTTGGAAAGGCAGGTACGAGAGCCGTGACCACACCTCCGCCGGGAGCTCCCCAGAGCGGACCCCCCGGCCCTTCCTGGCCCGCGGCTTCGCCCGGCCCCACCGGCCCGTACGGCTCCCCACCGGAGCCGGCGCAGGGCCCCGAGAGCCAGGACACCAGCCGGAACACGGGTGCCATGGAGCCCGAGTACGGCTCGCCCCAGGGCGGCTCGTACGGCACTTCCCAGGGGACGCAGCAGGGCGGCCACGGCTCCTCTCAGGGTGCCCCGCAGGCAGGCCCCCCTCAGGGTGCCCCGCCGCCGGGCACGCCTCAGAGCGCCCCGCAGCCGGGCACGACGCCCCAGGGTGCCCCGTACGGCACGGCCGCCGAGCCGTCGCGCGGCACGCCGGAGCGGGACGGGCCCGACATGAACCAGACCATCGCGTACGGCGGCACGGCCGTCGCACCCACCGGGGCCGCGGGGGCGCGGGAGGCGCTCGGGGCGTTGCGGGCCGAGGTGGCCAAGGCCGTGGTGGGGCAGGACGCCGTGGTGACCGGGCTGGTGATCGCGCTGCTGTGCCGGGGGCACGTGCTGCTGGAAGGTGTGCCGGGTGTCGCCAAGACGCTGCTGGTGCGCACGCTGGCCTCCACCTTGGCGCTGGACTTCAAGCGGGTGCAGTTCACGCCGGACCTCATGCCGGGCGACGTCACCGGCTCACTGGTGTACGACGCGCGGACGGCGGAGTTCGCCTTCCGCGAGGGCCCGCTGTTCACCAACCTGCTGCTCGCCGACGAGATCAACCGCACGCCGCCGAAGACGCAGGCCGCGCTGCTTGAGGCGATGGAGGAACGGCAGGTCAGCGTGGAGGGCTCGGCCCGGCAGCTCCCCGACCCGTTCGTGGTGGTGGCCACGCAGAACCCCATCGAGTACGAGGGCACCTACCAGCTCCCCGAGGCCCAGCTCGACCGGTTCCTGCTCAAGCTGACCGTGCCGCTGCCGCCGCGCGACCAGGAGATCGCCGTGCTGGAGCGGCACGCCCTCGGCTTCGACCCCAAGGACCTGTCGCACGTCAAGCAGGTGGCCACCGCCGCCGACCTCGCCGCCGGGCGTGCCGAGGTGGGCCGGGTGCACGTGGCCTCCGAGGTGCTCGGGTACGTCGTGGACCTCGCCCGCGCCACCCGCATGTCGCCGTCCCTGCAGCTCGGCGTCTCCCCGCGTGGTGCCACCGCGCTGCTCGCCGCCGCCCGGGCCTGGGCGTGGTTGTCCGGCCGCGCGTACGTCACCCCGGACGACGTGAAGGCGCTGGCCAAGCCCGCCCTGCGGCACCGGGTGCAGCTCCGGCCCGAGGCGGAGCTCGAAGGCGCCACGGCGGACGGCCTGCTGGACGGCGTGCTCGCCTCGGTCCCGGTCCCGCGCTGATGGCTCTCACCGGCCGGGCGGGCCTGATCGCCGCGATCGGCGCCGTGGTGGTGCTGTTCGCGCCGGAGCCCGGCTACGCGCTGCTCGGCCTGTTCCTGCTGGTCGCGGCGCTGGTCGCGGTCGATCTGCTGTTCGCGGGGAGTGTGCGGCCGCTGCGGTTCCGCAGGGACGGCGAGCGGCTGGTGCGGCTCGGCGGGAGCGTCGCGGTGGAGCTGACCGTGGAGAACCCCGGGTCACGGCGGGTGCGGGGTTCGCTGCGGGACGCCTGGCCGCCCTCGGCCGGGGCGAGTCCCCGCCGGCAGCGGCTGGACGTGCCGTCCGGTGAGCGCCGCAGGCTCGTCACCACGCTGACGCCGGCGCGGCGCGGCGACCGTGAGGCGGCGACGATCACCGTGCGGTCCCTCGGCCCGCTCGGCGTGGCGGCCCGCCAGGGCTCGCACCTCGTGCCGTGGACCGTGCGCGTGCTGCCGCCGTTCCTGAGCCGCAAGCACCTGCCCGCCAAGCTGGCCCGCCTGCGCGAGCTGGAGGGCCAGCACCCGGCCCTGGTGCGCGGCCAGGGCACCGAGTTCGACTCCCTGCGCGAGTACGTCGTGGGCGACGACGTACGCTCCATCGACTGGCGCGCCAGCGCCCGCCGCGCCGACGTCGTGGTCCGCACCTGGCGTCCCGAACGCGACCGCCGCGTCCTCATCGTCCTGGACACCGGCCGCACCTCGGCGGGCCGCGTCGGCGTCTCCCCGTTCGCGCCGCCCGGCTCCCCGGCGTCCACCGGCTCCGGCTCCCCGGCGCCGGCCCACTCCGGCCGGCCGGCGGGGGACGGCTTCACCGCGGCCGGGGACGGCGGGTGGCCGCGTCTGGACTGGTCGATGGACGCGGCGCTGCTGCTCGCCGCGCTCGCGGGGCGGGCGGGCGACCGGGTCGACTTCCTGGCCTTCGACCGCGCCGTGCGGGCCTGGACGACCGGCGGTTCGCGGTCGGACTCGCTGCCCGCGCTGGTCAACGTGATGGCGCCCATCGAGGCGGAGCTGGTGGAGTCCGACTCGGCCGGCATGGTGGCCGCCATCCTGGCCCGCGCCAAGCGGCGGTGCCTGGTGGTCCTGCTGACCGACCTGAACTCCACCGCCATGGACGAGGGCCTGCTCCAGGTGCTCCCCCAGCTCACCTCCCGCCACCTGGTGCTGGTCGCCGCCGTGGCCGACCCCCGCGTCGCCGAGATGGCCGCCGGCCGGGGCACCCCCGAGCGCGTGTACGACGCCGCCGCGGCCGAACGCCTGCGCGACGACCGCGCCCGCCTCACCGCACACCTGCGCCGCCACGGCTGCGAGGTCGTGGACGCCGTCCCCGACGACCTGGCCCCCGCCCTCGCCGACACCTACCTGGCCCTGAAAGCCGCCGGCCGCCTCTGACCTGCCCCCAACTCCGGCCACCCCATCCGCCCACCGGCCCACCACCCCATCCGCCCACCGGCACACCACCACATCCGCCCACCGGCACACCACCACCGCCACATCCGCCCACCGGCACCGGGCCACCGGGCCACCGGGCCACCGGGCCACCTCGGCCACCCGGCCAACCGGCCAACCGGCCACCGGGCCAACCGGGCCACCAGGTCCACCGGGCCAACCGGGCCACCAGGGCCACCGGGGCCACCGGGCCACCGGTCCACCTGGGCCACCGGGCCACCGGTCCACCTGGGCCACCGGGCCACCGGTCCACCTGGGCCACCGGCCACCCGGTCACCCGGTCCCCCGGTCACCGAGCCACCCGGCCACCGAGCCAACCGGCCACCAGGCCACCAGGCCACCAGGCCACCAGGCCACCGGGGCCACCGGGGCCACCGGGGCCACCGGCCCACCGGCCCACCGGCCCACCGGCTCACCGGCACCGGGCCACCGGGCCACCCGGCCACCGGGCCAACCGGCCACCCGGCCACCGGGCCAACCGGCCACCCGGCCACCCGGCCAACCGGCCACCCGGCCACCGAGCCACCGAGCCACCCGGCCACCGAGCCAACCGGCCACCAGGCCACCGGGGCCACCGGCGGACGGACCCGCCCCGCAGGCACACACCCGCCCCGCCCTGTGCGACATAGCGTCGGCCCCCATATCACGCTTCGGGTGGCATTCGCTACAAAAAGCTGGTTGAGGCGGTCGGCACGCTTTACGATCCGTATCCGCAGACACGCGGCGGGGGATGGGCGGATGATGCGGTTGCGTGATCGTTGGCCGTTGCTGATGGTGGCCGTGGTGGCGGTGCTGGTCGTCATCGGGGTGGTCTCGCTGGCATTCGCGCCGGACCCGGCGACGCGGGCGGCGGTGCGGCCGGTCGGGCCGGGCGATGGAGCGCAGGCCGAGCGGGAACCGGGGCGGGAGCTGACCCTCGAACCTCTGCCCCCGTCCGGCACCGTGAACGCCACGCCCACCGAGAGCCTGCCGCTTCCCCCCTCGGCGCCGCCCTCGACGACCTCGGCCGGCCCGCCCGCGGACGCCCCGGAGCCGGTGGCGGCCCAGTACTTCGCCGCCTGGCAGGCGGGGGACTTCGCCACCATGGCGTCGCTGGCCGCCGACCCTCCGGCCGACTTCGCCGAACGGCACCGGCGGTTCACCGCCGAGCTGCGCGTCGCGTCGTTGTCCCTGACCCCCGGCGAGACCCGCAGGGTCGCCGAGGACGCCGCCGAGGCGGCCTTCCAGGGGGTACGGGAGATCACGGGGCTCGGGCGGTGGCCGTTCGAGTCGGTGGTGCGCCTCGGGCGCAGGGACGGCGTGTGGAAGGTGCTCTGGGCGCCGGAGACCCTGCACCCCTCGCTCAAGGACGGCGGGAGCCTGCGTCTCGTCGAGACCAAGGCGCCCCGGCCGGCGACGCTGACCCGCGAGGGCAAGCCGTTCCCCGCCGACAGCCGGGCGGGCGACCACTTCAGCGGCCTCAGCGCCACGCAGACCAAGCTGTCGCTGGAGGAGGTGCCGTCCGGCAAGGTGCTGCTGTCCTCCCCCGAGCCGGAGGACGGCACCCGCACCACCATCGCCAGGCGCGCCCAGTCCGCCGCCGCCCGCGCGCTCGACGGCGTCGGGCAGCCCGCGGCCGTCGTGGCGCTGGACATCGCGACGCGCGAGGTGCGGGCCGTGGCGGACACGCTCGGCGCCAAGGGGGCGTTCAACGGCCTGTACCCGCCCGGTTCGACGTTCAAGGTGGTGACGGCCGCCGCGCTGCTGCGCTCGGGCCTGACGCCGCAGTCGCCGGTGACCTGCCCCGCGGCGTACACGATCCCGAACGGCCGGAGCTTCGCCAACGCCGACGGCACCGACCACGGCACCGTGCCGCTCTCCACCGCCTTCGCGCGGTCGTGCAACACGACGTTCGTCAAGCAGGCCTACGAGCGGCTGCGTGACGACCGGCTGCGCGCCGAGGCGGCCGACCGGTTCGGGTTCCGCGAGAAGCCGGGCCTGAGCTCGTGCCGCATCCGCCCGTTCGCGACCCCCGACGAGCTCGGCGCGGATGCCATCGGGCAGAACTCGGTGCAGGCCAGCCCGCTGTGCATGGCCGAGGTTGCCGCCGCGGTGGCGAGCGGCGTGTGGCGGCAGGCCGTGGTGACGCCGGGGGCGGACGGCGGGGCGGCGGTGCCGCTGGACGACGGGGTGGCGGCGTCGTTGCGGTCCATGATGGCGGCCGTGGTCACCGATGGCACGGCCGCGCGGGCGGGGCTGCCGTCCGGGACGGCGGGCAAGACCGGCACCGCGGAGGTCGCGGGCGCGCGGACCCACGCCTGGTTCATCGGGTACCGCGACGGCCTGGCCTTCGCCGTCCTGGTCCTGAACGGCGGCTCGGGCGGCTCGGTCGCCGCGCCTGTCGCCGCCGAGTTCCTCAAGAGGCTCTAGGCCGGACGGGTCTAGGCGGACGGCGCGACGTCCGGGACGCGTTCCAGGTCGCCGGTCTCGCCCGCGCGCAGGGCGCGGCGGCCGAAGTAGACCACGTACGCCAGGAACGCCGCCTCGGCCACCACGCCGATGCCGACCCGCGCCCACGTGGGCAGGGGCGACGGCGTGACCAGGGCCTCGATCAGGCCGGACACCAGCAGCACGACCACCAGGCCGAGCGCGACGCTCACCACGGCCCTGCCCTGCTCGGCGAGGGCCTCGCCGCGGCGTCTCGGCCCGGGGTCGATGGCCGTCCAGCCGAGGCGCATGCCCACGGCGGCGGCGAGGAAGACGGCGGTCAGCTCCAGCAGGCCGTGCGGGGTGATCAGGCCGAAGAAGATGTCGAGGCGGTCCCGGGAGGCCATGAGGCCGCCGGCGACGCCGACGTTCACGGCGTTCTCCCACAGCACCCACGGGATGGGGATGCCGAGCACGACGGACATCGCGATGACCTGCAGGGACAGCCAGGCGTTGTTGATCCACACCTGGCCGGCGAACGCGGCGGCGGGGTGCTCGGAGTAGTAGTCGGCGAAGTCGTGCTCCACCAGTTGCCTGATGCGCTCCGGGCTCGCGATGGCGTTCTGGACCTCGGGGTTGCGCGCGATCCAGATGCCGACCAGCAGGGACACGGCGAGGAACACCGCCGACGTCGCCAGCCACCACCAGCGGGCGCGGTACGCCACGACGGGGAACGAGACGGTGAAGAACCGGCCGAACTCCCGCCACGCCGGGCTGTGCGCCCCCGTCACCGCGGAACGTGCCCGCGCGACGAGCGCCGACAGCCGTCCCACCAGCAGAAGGTCCGACCCCGCCCGCACGATGGACAGGTGGGTCGCCGCACGCTGATAGAGCTCGACCATCTCGTCCACCTCGGCACCGCTCAGCGAGCGCCGGCGCCGCACGAGGGTCTCCAGCCGGTCCCACTCAGGCTTGTGCGCGTTGACGAACGCGTCGATGTCCACGTCCCAGAGCCTATTGCCCACGGCCCGGCACGAGCGCCCCACGGCCTTCTCCGGGAGGAGGAGTGGGGGATATGGCCGGCGCGACCTCTCCCTCGCGCGTCGGCCATACCCATTCCCACGTCGCGGACCAATGCCCCAGTGGTCCGCTGCGACCCTGACTGCCCTCTGCCGGGCGAGGTATGCACACAGAAGGGAAAAAAGTTCAGGCGGGTGCCACGAAGCCGCCCGATGTGGCGGCCCCTCCCGGCGTTCCCGCAGGTGGGGGCAGGGGAACAGGCAACCCGGTGGGAGGCGGCGGCCTCATGATTCCTTGCGCCGCCCCGGCCGCGGACCCGTGCCAGCCACCGGGCATCCCCCCCTGAACCGGGCCGGACCCCTGCGGCGGAACGGCCGCCGGGCCCTGCCACTGTCCGGCCCCCGGGCCCTGCCACTGTCCGGCCCCCGGCCCCTGCCACTGCCCCGTACCCGGGCCGTGCCACTGCGCGGCGGCGGCGGGCGTGGCGGGCCCTCCGGGAAGGGGCGGCCGGCCGGGTGAGGTGAGGGGGCCGCGGGACATCTGGCGGGCCAGGCGGGCCTCGGTGCGGTGGCGGCGTTCGGCGAGGACGGCGGCGAGGTAGACGTACGGCGGCTCGCCGGGCGGGGGCGGCGGCGAGACGTACGAGGCGAACTCGGCCGCGATCCGCAGGCCCATCTCGTGCCGGACGCCGGGCGCGAGCTGGTGCCACCGCGACAGGTACTGCCGGGCCGCGGCCGCGATGCCCTCCGGCAGCCGGGACAACTCCAGCGTCCGCGCCCACGGGGCCATCCACGGCGGCATCTCCGGCGGCGGCGCCTGCCGCGGCCCCCGCTCCGAGATCACGATCGTCCCCGCGAACAGATCCCCCAGCCGCTTCCCCTGTGAAGAGATCAGCGAAGTGATCAGCGCCGGCGCCCCCAGCAGGAACCAGAACTCCACCACCCCCGCGAGCCCCCGGAACAACGCCTGCCGGAACCGCTCCGGCCCCCCGTCGTCACTCACCACCCGAAGCCCGAACACGAGCTTCCCCACACTCCGCCCCCGCGACAACGTCTCCGCCGCCACCGGGTACCCCACCAAGATCAGCGCACTCAGCAAGATGGCGACGGCCACCACCACCGCCTGCTCCGCCACGAACCCCAGCTGCCCCCAGACCCACCCGACCGCGTAGATCGCCAGCCCCTGCAAGATCCCGTCGATGAGCAACGCCAACGCCCGGGACGGCAACTGCGCCACCCGGACCTCAAGAACGACCGCTTCCCCAGTCACGACATCCGCCACGCCCACACCCTATTCCGCCCCAGAACAACCCGCCCGCCCGAAGCCACACCTCCCCCGCAGGTCCCGCTCAGCCCGCGCCCCGCCCCGGAAGGTTCCCGTCACGTCCTGGTATGTCAACGGCGCCGACGCGGCGGGACGTGGTGCGGCGGACCCGGCGCCGCTTCTACGGCGGCCCGCCGGGATCGGGACGGGAGAAGCGGAGGCGTAGAGCCTCGGCGGCTTCGCCCAGGCCTATGGCCTCATGGGGGAGCCAGCAGGCGGAGGAGTGGTCGCCGTCACCTGTCACACGGGACAGTGGGGGGCGTTCGGCGGCGCAGACGGGCATGGCGTAGCGGCAGTGGGGGTGGAAGGGGCAGCCGGAGGGGACGGGCCGGCTGCCGGGGGAGGATTCCCGCAGGCCCTTGGTGTACGGGTGGTGGGGGTGATGGCGGAGCGTGTGGGGGGCGGCGCGTTCCACCAGGCCCTTGGTGTACGGGTGGTGGGGGTGATGGAGGAGTGTGTGGGGGGCGGCGCGTTCCACGGGGAGTCCGGCGTACATCATGACGATCTCGTCGGTCATCGCGGTGGCGGTGCCGAGGTCGCGGGTGGCGAGCAGGAGGGCGGTGCCGGATTCCTGCCGTAGGCGGTGGATCAGATCGAGGACGGCGGTGGCCGCTGCGGGGGCGATGGCCTCCGCCGGGTCCTCCGCGATCAGCAATCTCGGGCCCGGTGCGAACGCCATGGCGATCATCACCCGGCGCCGCGTCTCCTCGGAGAGCTGGTACGGGTACTGCCTGGCTCGCCGCGCGGGATCGTCGAGCTCCACCCGTTCGAGCAGTTCCACCGCGCGCCCCCGGGCCGCGGGCCGGCCGACGCTCCGGTCGTGTGTTCTGATCAGGCTCGCGATCTGCCCCCCGACCCGGCGCAACGGATGCGGCCTGGTCGCGTCGCCGGGGAACAGGGTCCCGATCCCCGCGTGCCGGGCCCGCCGTCCCGGTCGCAGCAGGTCCGTCCCCTCGAACATCGCCTGGCCCGACACCTGGGCCTCCGGCAGCATCCCCGCCAGGGCCCGCACGCACTCGCGGGCTCCGCTGCCCGCCTCACCCACGACCGCGAGCGCACGACCGGTCTCGAGCACGAACGACAGCTCCCGCACCCCCGGCGTGGGGGGCACGCCGGAAGGGCCGCGGTGGCGCCGGGCCGCCGTCCCCCCGGGCGGGACGGTGACCGTCAGGTCCGTCACCTGGAGGAGGGGCATGCAGCTTGCGGAGTAGGGGGTGTCATGAAGGACAGGAACCCACTCCGGGGCGTGGGAAGTCGAGAGAGGTTATCCAAGTGTTGGGGAGGCGCGACCCATAAGTGATGCTGGTTTGATCGGGATTTGTCAGCGAATCGCGACAATGCCCGAGGGGTCAGGAGCCGAAGCGCCAGGAGCGCAGGTAGTCGGCCTGCACGGGGGTCAGCGCGTCGATGCCGATGCCGGCGGCGGCCAGTTTCAGGCGGGCGACCTCGGCGTCGATCTCGCCGGGGACGTCGTAGACGCCGGGAGAGAGGCGCACGCGTTCCTCGGCCAGCCAGGCCACGGCCAGAGCCTGCGCGGAGAACGACATGTCCATCACGGCGGCGGGGTGCCCCTCGGCGGCCGTCAGGTTGACCAGCCGGCCTTCGGCCAGCAGGAGGAGGCGGCGGCCGTCGGGGAGGATGTACTCGTCGGTGTAGGGGCGGACACCCAGGTGGACGTCGTGGGCCATGCCTTCCAGGGCCCGGACGTCGATCTCTATGTCGAAGTGGCCGGCGTTGGCGAGGATGGCGCCGTCCCTCATCTCGACGAAGTGCTCGCCGCGGATGACGTCACGGTTGCCGGTGACGGTGATGAACAGGTCGCCGATGCGGGCGGCCTCGGACATGGTGCGGACCTCGTAGCCCTGCAGGCTCGCGTCCAGGGCCTTCACGGGGTCGATCTCGGTGACGACGACGCGGGCGCCGTGGCCGCGGGCCCGCTCGGCGACGCCTCGGCCGCAGTAGCCGAAACCGGCGACGACGACGGTGCGGCCGGCGAGCAGCGTGTTGGTGGCGCGGGTGATGCCGTCCAGCGTGGACTGGCCGGTGCCGTAGCGGTTGTCGAACATCCGCTTGGTGCGGGTGTCGTTGACGGCGACCACGGGGAAACGCAAAGCCTGCTCGGCGGCCATCTGCCGCAGGCGGATCACGCCGGTCGTGGTCTCCTCGCAGCCGCCGCTGACGCCCTTGAGCAGCTCGGTGCGTTCGGTGTGCAGGGTGTTCACCAGGTCGCACCCGTCGTCCAGCACGATGTCCGGGCCGATGTCCAGCGCCTGGTTGATGTGCCGGTAGTAGGTGTCGCGGTCCACCCCGGCCCGCGCGTACACCTCCATGCCGTACGAGCGCAGCGCCGCGGCGACGTCGTTCTGGGTGGACAACGGGTTGGACGCCGCGAGGGCCAGCTCGGCGCCGCCCGCGCGCAGCACGCCGACCGCCACGGCGGTCTCCGCGGTGACGTGCAGGCACGCGGCGATCTTCAGGCCGTCCAGCGGCCGGGTCTCGGCGAACCGCTCGCCGAGAGCGCGCAGGACGGGCATGGAGCGGAGCGCCCAGTCGATGCGCCGCTCGCCCGCTTCCGCCAGCGACGCGTCGGTGTTGTCCACGATGCCCCCCCATTGGACGAAGGTCCCCGTGCCGGTCGCGCACGGGGACCCTCATGCCGGCCGTACGGCCGGGCCGATCAAGCAGCCGATCAGTAGCGGTAGTGGTCCGGCTTGTACGGGCCCTCGACGTCCACGCCGATGTACTCCGCCTGCGCCTTGGTGAGCTCGGTCAGCTTCACGCCGAGCGCGTCGAGGTGAAGGCGCGCGACCTTCTCGTCCAGGTGCTTCGGCAGCGTGTACACGCCGATCGGGTACTCGTCCGTCTTGGTGAACAGCTCGATCTGGGCGATCACCTGGTTGGTGAACGAGTTGGACATCACGAAGCTCGGGTGGCCGGTGGCGCAGCCGAGGTTCATCAGGCGGCCCTCAGCCAGCACGATGATCGAGTGGCCGTCGGGGAAGGTCCAGGTGTGCACCTGCGGCTTGACCTCGGTCTTGACGATGCCGGGCACCTTGGCGAGGCCCGCCATGTCGATCTCGTTGTCGAAGTGGCCGATGTTGGACACGATCGCCTGGTGCTTCATGCGGCCCATGTGGTCGGCCGTGATGATGTCGTAGTTGCCGGTGGCGGTCACGAAGATGTCCGCGATGCCGACGACCTCGTCCAGGGTGGTGACCTGGTAGCCGTCCATGGCGGCCTGCAGCGCGCAGATCGGGTCGATCTCGGTGACGATGACCCGGGCGCCCTGGCCGCGCAGCGCGTCGGCGCAGCCCTTGCCGACGTCGCCGTAGCCGCAGACGACCGCGACCTTGCCGCCGATCAGCACGTCGGTGGCGCGGTTCAGGCCGTCGATCACGCTGTGGCGGCAGCCGTACTTGTTGTCGAACTTCGACTTGGTGACCGAGTCGTTGACGTTGATCGCCGGGAACAGCAGGGTGCCGTTCTTGAACATCTCGTACAGGCGGTGCACGCCGGTGGTGGTCTCCTCGGTGACGCCCTTGATGCCCTCGGCGACCTTGGTCCAACGGCCCTCGGAGGTCACGGTGCGGTGGAGGAGGTCGAGGATGATCTTCCACTCCTCGGAGTCCTCGTCCGAGGCGGACGGCACGACGCCGGCCTTCTCGTACTCGGCGCCCTTGTGGACGAGCAGGGTGGCGTCGCCTCCGTCGTCCAGGATCATGTTGGGGCCGGTGCCGTCAGGCCACGCGAGGGCCTGGTCGGTGCACCACCAGTACTCCTCCAGCGTCTCGCCCTTCCAGGCGAAGACCGGCACACCCTGGGGGTCCTCCACGGTGCCGGCCGGGCCGACCACCACGGCGGCGGCGGCGTGGTCCTGGGTGGAGAAAATGTTGCAGCTCACCCAGCGCACGTCGGCGCCGAGCTCGACCAGCGTCTCGATGAGCACCGCGGTCTGGATGGTCATGTGGAGCGAGCCCATGATCTTGGCCCCGCTCAGTGGACGCGCGCTGGCGTACTCACGGCGGATGGCCATCAGGCCCGGCATCTCGTGCTCGGCGAGCTGGATCTCCTTGCGGCCGAAATCGGCCAGCGCAAGGTCGGCGACCTTGAAGTCCATCTGTCTTCCCCTCAACCCGATCAAGTGCGTCTTCAGCGAGTTTACGAGCCGCCCCTAGCCGGACGCACGCTCGGGGCGGCAAATCTCACACAAGAATGTAAGAATTGGTCCCATGCGCATCACAGAGGCCGCCAAGCACCTCGGTCTGTCCCCCCGCATGCTCCGCTACCGGGAAGCGCTCGGCCTGCTCCCCCCCACCCGGGACCGGGGCTCGCACCGCCGGTTCGGCCCCGACGAGCTGGCCGCCGTCGGCCAGGCCATGGAGCTGGAACGCCGCTTCGACGTCTCCCCCGCCGAGCTGGCCTTCGGCCTGCGCGTGCTCAGCGAGCCCTCCGTCGCCCAGGCCGTACGCGACCTCGGCCTGCGGATCGGCCGCCTCCACGCCCCGCGCCGCGCCCTCGACTTCGAGAAGGAGAAGGCCCTGCGCCTGCTGCGCGGCCGGTGACGGTACGGCACGGCGCGCGAACGGCGACAGCGCGCCGCCGCACGGCGGGTCAGGTGGTGGCGGTCTCCGCGGGGGCGGACGTGGCGCGATCCTCGCGGTAGAGGTCCGGCTCGATGTAGATGACCCGCGCGATGGGCACGGCCTCGCGGATGCGGCGCTCGGCCTCGTCGATGCCGCGGGCGACCTCGGCCGCCGTGTCGTCGTGCCGGACGGCGATCTTGGCGGCGACCAGGAGCTCCTCGGGGCCGAGGTGCAGGGTGCGCAGGTGGATGACCTTGTCCACCTCGGGCGCGGCCTCGAGCGCGGCGCAGATCTGCTCCTCGGCCTCGGGGGCGGCGCTCTCGCCGATGAGCAGCGACTTGGTCTCCAGGGCCAGGATGATCGCGATGATGGCGAGCAGCACACCGATCATGAGGGTGCCGATGCCGTCCCACACGCCGTCCCCGGTGACCACGGCCATGGTGACGCCGAACAGCGCGAAGATCAGGCCGAGCAGCGCGCCGAGGTCCTCGAGGAGCACCACGGGCAGCTCGGGCGCCTTGGACCGCCGGATGAAGGTGATCCAGGACGCGTCGCCCTTGACGTGCATGGACTCCTTGATCGCGGTGCGGAACGAGAACGTCTCGGCGATGATCGCGAAGATCAGCACCCCGAACGCCCAGGCGGGCGACTCCACGTCGTGCGGGTGGCTGATCTTCTCGATGCCCTCGTACAGCGAGAACACCGCGCCGATGGTGAACAGCACCACCGCGACCACGAACGCGTAGAAGTAGCGCTCCCTGCCGTACCCGAACGGGTGCATGCGGCTCTCGCGCCGGCGCGACCGCCGGTCGCCGAGCAGCAGCAGCGCCTGGTTGCCGGAGTCGGCCACCGAGTGGACCGACTCCGCGAGCATCGAGGAGGAGCTCGTGAACAGGAATGCCACGAATTTGGCCACGGCGATCGCCAGGTTCGCGACCAATGCCGCGAGGATCGCTTTGGTACCGCCGCCCGCGCTCACCGCTGGTCGCCCCTTAATGGTCCGTGGTCGTGCGCATCCGTCCGTGCCCGCCACGCGCCGGGGTATTCGTGCGGATGCCGTTCCCGCCGGTCAGCGGGACATGGAAATCTTATTGGGTAATCCTTGCCTTCAGCTCGGCGATCGCCTTGACCGGGGTCGGGTCGAGACCGAAACCGATGGCCAGGTAGACGCTGCCGTAGTCGGCGAGGCCGATCAGGGAGGCCAGCCGCTCCAGCGCGTGGTCACCCTCCGCCGTGATCTGGCTGACCGGCACCCCGCGGTCCTCCGCCAGCCGCACCACCAGCGTGCGCCGCTTGGCGGCCCTGGGGTCCTCCTCGGTGTCACGCAGCGCGAACAGGCGCAGGGCGGGCGTGGCCTCGTCGCTGAAGATGTCCCTCTGGGCGAGCGGGCCGTCGAAGGCGGACACCAGGTCGTGCGCCGCCTCCGGAAGCTGTCCCCAGATAGCGGGATATTTCGCGTTTGTGTGGGTCTGGGAGGCCAGCCGGTACGCGCCGACCGCCGCCAGCGGGGACGCGCCCCAGATCATCGGGATCGACCCGGCGAGCTCGAGCGCCAGCGTCTTGCCCGGGTTGATGAACGAGTCGCTGGACGGCCGGCACCGGTGCGCGATGTCCTCCAGCCGCTGCGCCGTCGCCTCCACCACCTGCGGCCCGACGTCCACCAGCCCGAGCGCCGACACCGCCACCAGCAGCGGCATGGTGAGCCCCCACAGGTTGGCCCGCGGCCGGCCCACCGCGCCCGCCACCGGCACCACCGGCAGGTGCGGCGCGGCCGCCTGCTCGGCGATGGCCGCGAGCGGCGACTCCGACCGGCCCACCGTCACGAGACGGCAGCCCCGGCGCACGGCCTCGAGGGCCAGCGCCAGGGTCTCCTCGGTGAGGCCCGACGCCGACACCGCGATCAGCATGTCCGCGGCGCCCACCCAGCCCGGCAGGCGGTCCGAGCGGACCGTCACGATCGGGATCGGCGTGCCGGCGCCGCACACGGCGGCCAGCAGGTCGCCCACGATGGCAGAACCGCCCATGCCGGCCACCACGATGGCCCGGGGGCGGCCCTCCTCCGACAGGCGGGCCACCACCCCCGTCTCCAGCGCGGCACGGTGCGACGCGCGTACCTGCGCGCCGGAGGTCGCCACGGCGGGCAGCATGCCCGACGGGTCGCCCTCGAGGAGATAGCCCGGGTTGTCCAGCCGCTCGGGCTCGAAGGAGATCACGCCCGGCGAGCCTCGTCGACCAGCAGCACCGGGATGTCGTCGCGGATGGGGTAGACCAGGCCGCACGTCTCGGAGGTGCAGGCGAGCTCGTCGCTCTCCGGCACGGGGTTCAGCGGCGACTTGCAGGCCGGGCAGGCCAGGATGTCGAGCAGCCAGTCGTCGATCTTCATGGTCAGCTCCTCACGGCGGCGAGCACCTCGTCCCGTACCGCCGCCATCTGATGGTCGTCGGCCGCCTCGGCGTTCAGCCGGAGCAGCGGCTCGGTGTTGGACGGACGAAGATTGAACCACCAGCTCGGACCGGACACCGTGAGGCCGTCCAGTTCGTCCACGCTCAGCCCGTCGCGCCCGGCGTACTCGGCGCGGACACGGGCGATCACGGCGGCCTGGTCGTCCACCCGGCTGTTGATCTCGCCGGAGGCACTGTAGCGGGAGAAGCGGTCCATCAGGTGCGACAGCGGGCGGTCCTGCTCGCCGAGCGCGGCCAGCACGTGGAGCGCGGCCAGCATGCCGGAGTCGGCGAACCAGAAGTCGCGGAAGTAGTAGTGGGCGGAGTGCTCGCCGCCGAAGATCGCGCCGGTGCGGGCCATCTCGGCCTTGATGTAGGAGTGGCCGACCCGTGTGCGCACCGGCACGCCGCCGTGCTCGGCGATGATCTCGGGCACCGCCCGGGAGGTGATCAGGTTGTGGATGACGGGGGCGCCCGGGTGGCGGGCCAGCTCCCGCGTCGCCACCAGCGCGGTCACGGCGGAGGGCGGCACCGACTCGCCGCGCTCGTCCACCACCCAGCACCGGTCGGCGTCGCCGTCGAAGGCCAGCCCGAGGTCGGCGCTCTTGTCCACGACGGCGGCCCGCAGGTCCACGAGGTTCGCGGGCTCCAGCGGGTTGGCCTCGTGGTTGGGGAAGGTGCCGTCCAGCTCGAAGTACAGCGGGATGACCTCGACCGGCAGGCCGCCGAACACCGCGGGCACGGTGTGCCCCGCCATGCCGTTCCCCGCGTCCACCACGACACGCAGCGGCCGCAGCCCGGACAGGTCCACCAGCCCCCGCAGATGCGCGGCGTACCCGGCCAGCAGGTCCCGCGAGGTGACCGTCCCCGGCCGCCCCGCCCCCGCCGGGCCCGCGTCCGCCCGGCCGGCGTCCCGCCCCGCACCCGCCCGGCCGGCGTCCGGCCCCGTACCCACGCGGCCCGTGCCCGTCGCCGTGCCGTCACCGTGGAGGCCGGCACGCAGGATCTCGGCGGCGCGGTCGCGTACGGCGGTCAGGCCGGTCTCCGCGCTCATCGCCACCGCGCCGGCCCGGCACATCTTCATCCCGTTGTAGCGCGCCGGATTGTGACTGGCCGTAAACATCACGCCGGGTAGCCCCAGGCTGCCGCTGGCGTAGTAGAGAAGATCGGTGGAGCCGAGGCCCGCGTCGACGACGTCGGCGCCACGGCCGGTGACACCCCGCGCGAAGGCGGCGGCGAGCGGGGCGGAGGACTCCCGCATGTCCCGCGCGATCACGACCGCGGAGGCGCCGAGCACCTCGGCGAAGGCCGCGCCCACGGCCTCGGCGGTGTCCTCGTCGAACTCGGCCGGGACGACGCCACGGATGTCGTACGCCTTGAAGATCTTGGCGAGGTCGCCCACTACCGCTCCGCCTCTAGGTCGGCTCCGTTTCGACACCGAGCCTACTGGTTTCCCCCGGGCGTTCTACCATGCCCGGATCACCCGCCCCCCGGCTACCGCGACCCCTCACACCGCCTGACGCCTCGCCCGCCCGAGAACGCCGTCACCGCTCCACGTTCTGCTGCTGCTGCGCCGCGGACCGCAGCACCCGCAGGTGCCCGCGCCGCCCCACCTCCACCCCCTGCCCCACCGGCTCGCCCGAGGACGGCGCGGGGCGTGCGGCCTCGCGCACGGCGTTGGCCAGTGCCTCGAGGTCGTCGGTGGTCGGCTGTCCCGCCTCGGACGGCAGCCGCACGACCTCCCAGCCGCGTGGCGCCGTCAGCCGCTCCGCATGGTCCGCACAGAGGTCATAGCAGTGCGGTTCGACGTACGTCGCCAGCGGGCCGAGCACAGCGGTCGAGTCGGCGTAGACGTACGTGAGTGTGAAGACGGCAGGCTGCCTGCAGGCGGTACGGGAACAGCTGCGGACGGGGCTCACGGAGGGACCGTATCCGGTCCGCGTTGACATTGCCACCACCCCGCACCTCTTAACGAGCGTGTCGCCACAATTCGGGCACTTGCCTCCCGTTTACGGCCCCTAGAACCTCACCCAGAACTCCTTTGACACCCCGACCTGAACTCCCTGCCCGGGAGCCGTCCCCCGAGCACGGCCGTGCCCGGCCGGAAGGGGCCGGGCCGGCGAACCCGGAGGGACCTGCGGGAGTGGGTCCGGCGGGTGTAAGGCACGATCTAGGCTTGCTGTGTGAGTTCGGCCCCTGGCGGCAAGCCCCGCCCCAACGGCCCGCGGCGCCGCGACCGCCACGGCCGCGGCATGCGCGGCCCGCTCGCCCCTTCCCACGTGCCCATCGCGCGCTCCCGGGGCGAGCGCTTCGACGATCTCGTGCTGGACGCGGTGGACCGCCTCAGGCCGAAATGGGGCGACCAACTGTCGTCCGTGGAGTTCGCCGTGGAGGACGTGCCGCCCGTGGCGGAACTCCTGGACGGCCCCGGCCGCCTCTCCTCCGACCCCATCCCCTTCGGCCGCGTCCAGTCGCCCACCGCGGCGTCCCCCGCCGTCGTCATCATCTACCGGCGGCCCCTCGAGGCCCGCGCCCGCGACCGCGACACCTTGGGCACGCTCGTCCACGACGTGGTGGTGGAGCAGGTGGCCACCCTGCTCGGCCTCTCCCCCGAGACCGTCGACCCCGGCTACGACGACCGCCACTGACTCCGCCCCCACTGACTCCGCCCGCGGTCAGGGCAGCACGGTCATGGGGGACTCGACGGTGGGGCGGGTCAGGGTCCAGACGCGGGACCGGGCCAAGGGGGTCGCCGTCAGCAGCAGGCCGTCCTTGGTGCGCTCGTCCATGATCTGGCCGCCGTAGACGGGGGCCGAGCCGGGCAGGGGGAGCACCACGAGGCTGTAGTCGCCCGACTTGCCCGCGGGAGGAGAGAGCTTGATCTCCTTGGTGCGGGAGGCGGGGATCTCGACGTCCACGGGGGCCGGCGGAGCGCCGCGGTCGGGGTAGGTCTGCAGGCGGACCCGGGCCGTGCCCTGCGGCGCGGACAGGATCAGGCGGGTGGAGACGTCCTTGGCCGTGCGGTTGTCCGCCAGCACGCTGCCGAGGTCCAGCGGGGCGGCGCCGGCGCTGAAGGCGATGTCCTGGGCGGCGCCGGTGCCGGTGATCATCAGGCCGGCGACGACGGGGACCGGGGCGGTGAGCACGATCGCCGAAGGCTGGCCGCCGACACCGGTGGACAGGTCCAGGGAGACGGTGGAGCCGGCGGGCACCTCGACGGTCTCGCGGTTCTTCATCGCGTAGAAGCCGTCGGCGGTCAGAGCCTTCACCTGGACCACGGTGTCGGACTCACCGGGGGCGGTGACGAACAGCTCGCGCCGCCCGCCGCCGCCCGGCAGGCCCGGCACGACCACCTGGGTGGCGGGGGCCGCGGCGAGGGGAAGCCAGTCGGTGCCCTTGCCGCCACTGAGGACGGCGCGGGCCGCGGCGGCCACCCGGCCGGTGGTGGTGCGCACCTCCACGGCCATGATCAAGGGGGACGGCGCCAGGTCGCTCACCTTGACCACGCGATGCTCGCCGGGCTGGAGGACCAGGGCGTTGCCGGACTCGCCGACCACGGGGCCCTCGCCCGCGTACACCATGATCTCGAGGACGGCCTGGGCGGCGTCGGCGTTGGTCAGGTGCAGGGTGACGTCCGCGGCGGCCGGGCCCGGGCCGACGAACCACGCGCTGGAACCCGGCTCGGCGCAGCGGACGGACGCTAGGCCCCGGGCGGCGCCGCGGGTCTTCTTCGTGGTCTGGACGGCTTCCAGGCCCGCGGCCATGGCGCCGGTGCCCGCGACCTTCACGGGGGCGGACCTGGCGGGCAGGTCCTTCTTCCACAACACGCCGGGACGGTCGAGCTCGGCCAGCGTGGCCGCCTTCGCCTTCACCTCGGCGACGGTCGCCCGGCCCGCGCCCTTGCCCCCCGGCGGGGTGACGGTGCTGACGCGGCCGCCCGCGGGGTCCGGGCAGACGGTGGTCACCGACTCCACCGCGACCCTGGCCGGCGCCGCGACGACGGGCTTCACCGGCGCGGGCCGGGTGACGTACGCGACCCCGTACAGCGCCGCGAGCGCCGTCACCACCAGCGCCAGGAACCCGAACCGGTTCTCCGTCAGCACCCGCACGGCCCCGGCTCCCCCACCGCCCCGCCGCCCCTTCCCCGCACGCGACGCACCCCCGGCCCCGTCCGACGCGGCGGGCCGTCCGGCCCCGTCCGCGGCGGCGGCTCGTCCGGCCTGGCCCGGCGCGCCGTCCGCGCCCTCCGGAGGGAAGCCGTTGTCCCGGCCACGACCAGGGCCACCCGGCCCCCAGCCGCCACCGCCCATGGAGCCGCCCGCGCCACCCGGAGCACCGGTGCCGCCCCAGGCGGCGTCCGCGCCGGCCGGGCGGCCGGCGCCGCCCCAGATGCCGTCCGGGCCGCTCGGACGGCCCGTGTCACCCATGGCGCCGCCCGCGCCACCCGGTGTACCGGTGCCGCCCCAGATGTCGTCCGGGCCGTCCGGACGGCCGGTGCCGCCCCAGATGTCGTCCGCGCCGGCGTCGCGGGGCTGCGTGGTGTCGCCGGTGGCGGGGGCGCCGGTGTCCGGCTTCATCCGGCGGCGGCCGCGGCGGCCGGTGGGCTCGGGGTCGGGGCCGTCCTCGCGTCTGCGGCGGCCCTTGCGTTCTGCCATCACCGGACCAGCACCCCCGGGGACTCGCGTTCCATCGGCTCGTCGGCGTAGTCGGGGGCGGGCTCGGTGCCGCGGGAACCCGGGGAGGCCAGGATCAGGACCACGGCGACCAGGACGAGCTGGATCCACAACCAGGCGTCGTGCCGGAACGTGTCGTGGGCGATGGTGACGCGGCCGCCGGCGGCGGGGGCGGCGAAGCCCTGGGCCCAGCCGTCCACGGTGGTGGCGGCGACGGGGCCGGTGGAGGCGCGGGCGCTCCAGCCGCCGGCGGGCTCGGCCAGCACCAGGGTGCGGGCGCCGGCGCCGGGCGGCACGGTGACGGCCCAGCCGTCCCCGGCGCGCTCCAGGCGCAGCGGGGTGCGGCGGCCGTCCGGGCCCAGCAGGTGCGCGCGGCCGAGTGGGGCGGTGAGGCGCCACAGGCCGCCGGTCGCCGAGAGGTTGACCCGGGACAGGGCGGGGTCGGAGTCGAGTGCCTGCCGCACGGCCGGGTCCACAGGCGCGGGCACCGCGACGAAGCGCACGCCGAACGTCGCGAGGGTGACGGCGTCGTCGCCGCCGCGCCCCGACACGACGCCCGCGATGACGCCGGCGAGGCGGCCGCGCAGCGCGTCCGGCACCGGCAGGTCGGTCTCGCCGATCAGCGGGGTGCGCCCCCGCAGCACGGTGAAGGCCAGCTCGCCGCTCGGTGCCCGCCGCAGCACCACGGTGCTCTCGCCGCCGGCCGAGTTGGCGGCGGCGTAGTCGGACACGACGTCGGGCACGCCGCGCCGCAGCGGCCCGGTCACGCCGTCGCGCACCCAGAGCCCCGCCACGGCCACCGGCCCGGCGAACGCCACCAGCACCACCACCACGGCCGCCACCCGCCGCAGGCCGCCGGCGCGGAACAGCTCAAGTACACGATGCCCGGTGAGCGCGGCGGCCACGATCAGCCCGGTGGCGGCGAACGCCAGCGGCACCCCCGGCCAGGCCGGCGCGCCGTCCACCGGCACCCGGGACACCACGATGGCGACCAGCACGCCGAACACCGTGACACCCCACCCGACCACGACCACCATCTGGTGGCGGCGCAGCAGCAGCGCCGCCAGCGCGGTGGCGATCAGGCCCGCGGTCACCCAGATGGGCGGCACCCCTGGCCCGCCGGGGCTGAGCAGCAGCAGCGACTCCGCGGGCAGCCGGGGATCGACCAGCGACGGCCGGTGCAGCCCCGCTTCGAGCAGGACGCGCCCCGGGTCGCTCACCGTCTGCGCCAGCCACGGCAGCAGCAGCACGACGGGCACCGCCATGGCGATGCCGAGCGACACCCCCACCCCGCGCCGCACCCCGCCGAAGGACACCGCCGCGAGACCGCCGAGCACGGCGACCAGCACGTACACCAGCGGCGCGAAGGCCGTGCCCACCGCGAGCAGCAGGCCGAGCGCCCACGCGGCCCGCCGGGCCCGGCGGCGCTCCCCCGTGATGACGGTGGAGGCGAGCGCGGCGTACGCGGGCAGCAGCACGAACACCACGGCCGTGCCGAGCCGCCCGGCCGCCACCACACCGGTCGCGACGGGCAGCAGCGCGTACGAGGCGGCGAGCCACACCCGGGCCGCCGGGGAGGAGATCATGGAGCGGGTCGCGACGTACGCGGACACCCCGGCGAGCGGCACGCACCCGAGCAGCAGCACCGAGACGGCGAGCCAGGTCTTGCCGAGGAACAGCGTGGACAGCGCGGCGAGCACCGCGACGTACGGCGGCGCCCAGGCCCCGGAGCCGAAGCCCGCCGCGTGGTAGCCGGAGGTGTAGAGCTCCCACAGGTCGGACGCCCCGCCCACCACGGGCACGAGCGCACCGCCGCCGAGCAGGCCGCCGAGCACCAGCGAGCGTTCCGCGGCCAGCGCGACCGCCGTCAGCGCGAGGGCGAGCATCACACCGGGGTTGCCGAACACCCGCTGCATCAGCCCGGCGTCGGTGAGCAGCTCGTCGCCCTCTTCCGCGGACGGCTCGGCGATCACCGCGTGGTGCCGCCCGGCCGAGTCGATGGGCCCGGAGCCCGAGAGGTACCCCTGGACCATGTCGGCCAGCCGCCGGTACGCCATGCCCTGCGGCGTGAACAGTTTCTTGACCTCGGGGTATCCCTGTTTCCTGCCCTCGCGCCGCGCCTTGCGAGCCCGCAGCAGGCGACCCGGGCGGCCGAGCACCGAGACGAGCGCGATGATCTCGTCCAGGGCGTTGGCCGGTTGTTTGGCGAGCAGCAGGAGCACACCACGCACCAGCGTGGCCACGATGTTGCGCGGCACCGACCACAGCAGGGACCGGAACGGCAGGTTCGCCATGATCACGAACATGGCGTTGCGCCGGTCGAGCCTGCGCGGGTGGTCGGTGCTCGCGGTCAGCCGCCGCCGGCGCCGGGACGCCGCCTCGGCGTGCCACACCACCGCGTCGGTGACGTTGAGCACGCGGTACCCGGCGGACGTGGCCCGCCAGCACAGGTCGAGGTCGTCGCGGAACAGGGGCAGATCGGGGTCGAGGCCGCCGAGCCGCTCCCACACCTCGCGTCTGACCAGCATGCCCGCGGTGGACACCGCGAGCACCTGGCGCACGCCGTCGTGCTGCCCCTGGTCGTACTCGCGGGGCTCGAGGCCGGTGTCGCGGCGGCCGGACCGGTCGACGGTGACGCCGGCCTCCAGCAGGATGCGGCGGTCCAGCCAGTCGCGGATCTTCGGGCCGAGGATGGCCGCCTTCTCGTCCGCCGCGGCGACGGCGAGCAGAGCGGCCAGCGCGTCCGGGTCGGGCGCGCAGTCGTCGTGCAGGAGCCAGATCCACTCGCCCTCGCCGGCCTTGGGCAGCCGCGCGAGCACGGCGGCCACCGCCTCGCCGAAACCGGTGGAGCGGGGCAGGGTCAGCACGCCGTTCACGCCGAACGCCTCGGTGAGCATGCGGCCGCCGCCGTCGCGGCTGCCGTTGTCGACACCTACGAGACGGTCAAGGGGCCGCGTCTGCCTGAGGACGCCGTCGAGTGTCTCTCTCAGCCAGCGGGCGCCGTCGTGGGCGACGACGATCGCGGTGACGGACATGCGGGACGGGTGCACGGAGATGGAATCCTCGGGTCGTATGGCTTGCGCCGATCACGATACGACACCCCCGGTGCGCGTGGTCCGGCACTCCGCCAATCCGGTCCACTCCGGTCCACCTGGTGACGGTCGCGGCACGGACCCGTCCCCCCGGACGGGGCGGCCGCCTGCCCGTCGTCAGCCTGCTTCGCGCTTGATGCGGCGCCGCTCCCGTTCCGACAATCCCCCCCAGATGCCGAACCTTTCGTCATGCTGCAACGCGTACTCCAGGCATTCGGCCCGGACTTCGCAGGAGCGGCACACCTTCTTCGCCTCTCGCGTCGACCCGCCCTTCTCTGGAAAAAACGCCTCCGGGTCGGTCTGCGCGCACAGTGCGCGCTCTTGCCACCCCAGCTCTTCCGCGCCGAGCATCTGTGCCATGACCAGGTCGGTCACTGCACACCTCCTGCCGATCGCCCGCCCGCCCCGCAACGGAGCCCCCCTTTTGGAACACCTTCCTCAATACCCACGATGTGAAAGGCGTAACAACACTGCTGTAATTACACGCGTGTGCTGCGTGTGACGTCAAGCGGCAGGATGGTTTCCGGGGAAAGACCAGCTCACCCCGGTACGCGGGCCCCGGCGGAGCGGGACCCGCCGTGGTGTCGGCGGTTTCAGCCGCCGGGGGCCCTCCAAGATCCCCCGATCGTGAATGCCCTCAGCGATCGGAACCGTACCAGGGGGCTCCCTGATCGGCTCCAGATTGTGCCTGATCTCTACCGGCGCTTTCCTCGGGCCTTGCCTGGGAGCCCCGTTCCGGCGCGTAGATGGCGGTCGGATCGATGGCGTCGCCCCGGCGCTGCTGCGGCGGCGCGGCCGGCAGCGGGGACGGCAGGGGCGCGTTCAGCGGGTCGTCCTGGAACGCCTTCTGCTCGGACCGCACGGTCCGCTCGACGGTCGTCTCCTCCCAGGCCCGGTCCTGCGGGTACGGCTGCTGTTCGGTGCCGTACGTCTGGCCGGTCCCGTAGATCGCGTCGGCCCTGGCCTGGTAGCTGCCGGGATCCACCGGCGTCTGCGGGTGACCGAAGGGGCTGCCGTAGCCGGCGGAGTACTCCGGTGCGCGCACCGGCTGCGTGCCGGTGGACTCGCCGCTCCCCTGCCGGCCGCCCTGGTTCTGGTAGTTCTGCGCCTGCTGGTACGCCTGCGCGATCTGCTGCATGCGCGCGTCCGCGGCGTCACCGTACAGCGGGGACGCCTCCGCGGGCCGCCCGTGCTCGCCGGTGGCGTAGCCGGACCCGTAGCCGGGCTGGTCAAGGGGGCTCACCTGCGGCGCGGTCTGGCCGTAAGCGGGATCGAGCGGGGTGACCTGCGGGCCGGTCTGCCCGGTCTGGCCGGTCTGCCCGGTCTGGCCGGTCTGCCCGGTCTGGCCGTAAGCCGGGTCGAGAGGAGTCACCTGCGGGCCCGTCTGTCCGTACGCCGGGGGCTGGTCCGCGGGGGCGGACTGCGCGGCGGTCAGACCGTAGGAGGAGTCCAGCGGGGTGACCTGCGGCCCGGTCTGGCCGTACGCCGGGGGCTGCTCGGCCGGGCTCGCCTGCGCGGCGGTCTGGCCGTACTGGGAGTCCAGGGGGGTCACCTGCGGGCCGGTCTGACCGTAGGAAGAGTCCAGCGGGGTGACTTGAGGGCCGGTCTGACCGTACGAAGAGTCCAGCGGGGTGACCTGCGGCCCGGTCTGGCCGTACTGGGAGTCCAGGGGGGTCACCTGCGGGCCGGTCTGACCGTAGGAGGAGTCCAGCGGGGTGACCTGCGGCCCGGTCTGACCGTAGGCGGGTTCGGCGGAGGTGGATTGCGGGAGGGCCTGCCGGGCGCCGGTGGTGAAGGCGTCAGGCGGGGAGGTGAAGGTGCCGCCGGAGGGGGTGTACGGCTGCGGCGTGTAGGCGGTGGGGCTCTCGGCGGGCTCGGCCTGCGGGCCGCCGACCGGGTACTGCGCCTGCGGGTACTCCTGCGGGGAGCGCTGAGGCGTGTAGGGCTGCTGGTCCGCCGGGACGTACGGCTGCGGCTCACCGGTGAACTGCGGGCCGGGGGGCACGCCGGGGGTGAGGTGGTCGCCGTACCCCTGGGGCGGGCCGAACGCCTGCGGGCCGGTCGGCTGCGATGAGCCGCTCTGGAGGGCGGGCACCTGGTGGCCGGGGCCGTCCTGCCCGAGACCCGGCTGATCCGTGCCCTGGGGACCGGCTCCCTGCGGGCCGAAACCTTGCGGACCGGCCTCCTGCGGGCCGAACCCCTGCGGACCGGCTGCCTGCGGGCCGAAACCCTGCGGACCGGCTCCCTGCGGGCCAGCTCCCTGCGGGCCGAAACCCTGCGGGCCCTGCCTGCCGGGCATCGGCTGGCCGGGGCCCTCCGGGCCGGACGCGTGGAACGGGACCGGGCCGCCGGGAGGCGGGCCGGTGTGGGCCGGTGCCATGCCGGGGGCGAAGCCCGGCGCGGGCGTGGGCCGCGAGCGGGGGGCGGCGGGCGGGAGCACCGACAGGGAGTACACCAGCGCGACCACGGTCAGCAGCAGGGCGGGGACGCCGGTGAGCAGCCACGACATCAGGTCCACCACGGACGCGCTCGCGAAGAGGTCGCCGAGCAGGCCGACCATCCCGAGCAGCGCGGACGCCCCCAGCGCGCCGATCACCACGAGGTGGATGAGCCGGGCCCGGGCCAGCGGGGGCCCGAACCGGGTGGCGAGGGCGAACGCGCCGAGCGCGAGTGCCGTGTGCACGGGGGAGGTGAGCGAGCTGAACGTGTGCACCGACCAGTCGCCGAAGGTGGTCCCCGTGAACAGAAGGCGCACCACCGCGATCAGCACGTCGGCGCACACCAGCGTAAGCATCAGGAACGCCGCGGGTTCGCGAAGCCGTCCGGGCTCTAGTTTGACCACAACTACCTACCCCCCAAGGGTCACTACGCCACCGAAGTTTCGCACATATCCCCACTTAAGGGCGTGCTGACCCACAAACCCCACTACTCCCTCCATCCTCACGGGCACGTTCCACAAGCCCCTGACCTGGGCCTCCGTCGAGCACCCCGGCCGAGCGTCCGCCCACCGGTACCACGGTGGAACACTTGACAACATGCGCATCGTGACCCTCGCCGGCGGCATCGGCGGCGCCCGCTTCCTGCGCGGGCTTCGCGCCGCCGCCCCCGGCGCCGAGATCACCGTCATCGGCAACACCGGCGACGACATCACTCTCTTCGGCCTGCGGGTCTGTCCCGACCTCGACACCGTCATGTACACCCTCGGCGGCGGCATCGACGAGGAGCAGGGCTGGGGCCGCGCCGACGAGCACCACATCGTCAAGGAGGAGCTGGCCGCGTACGGCATGGAGCCCCAGTGGTTCGGCCTCGGCGACCGCGACTTCGCCACCCACATCGTGCGCACCCAGATGCTCGACGCCGGCTACCCGCTGTCCGCGGTCACCGAGGCGCTGTGCGACCGCTGGCGCCCGGGGGTGCGGCTGATCCCCATGACCGACGACCGCGCCGAGACCCACGTGATCGTCGAGGACGCGCAGGGCCGCCGCGCCATCCACTTCCAGGAGTGGTGGGTGCGGCTGCGCGCGTCCGTCCCGGCGAAGGGCTTCGTGCTGGTCGGCGCGGAGGACGCCAAACCCGCGCCCGGGGTGCTCGAAGCGGTGCGGGACGCGGACGCCGTCATCCTGCCGCCGTCCAACCCGGTGGTGAGCATCGGGACGATCCTCCAGATCCCCGGCATCCGGGAGGCGGTGGAGGAGAAGCCCGTGGTCGGCGTGTCCCCCATCATCGGCGGTGCCCCGGTACGCGGCATGGCGGACGCCTGCCTCACCGCGATCGGCGTGGAGACCAGCGCGCAGGCGGTGCTCGAGCTGTACGGGCCGCGGCTGCTCGACGGCTGGCTGGTCGCCGAGGAGGACGCGGGCGTGGCGCTGGACGGGGTGCGGGTGGTGGCCCGGCCGCTGCTGATGAGCGATCCGGAGGCCACGGCCGCCATCGCGCGGGCGGCGCTGGAGCTGGTCAAGTGATCACGATCATCCCGGTGCCCGGCCTGCCGGAGGTCCGGCCGGGCGACGACCTCGCCGCGCTGATCTCCGGTGCCGTGCCCGACCTCGCGGACGGCGACATCGTGGTCGTCACCTCCAAGGTCGTCAGCAAGGCCGAGGGGCGGGTGCGCCGGGCCGCCGGGCGGGCCGAGGCCATCGCCGAGGAGACCGCGCGGGTCGTGGCGCGGCGCGGCGACACCGTCATCGCGCAGACCCGCCACGGGTTCGTGATGGCCGCCGCCGGGGTGGACGCGTCCAACACCGAGCCCGGCACGGTGCTGCTGCTGCCGGAGGACCCGGACGCCTCGGCGCGCCGGGTGCGCGCGGGGCTGCGGCCGGGGGTCGGGGTGATCCTCTCCGACACCTTCGGGCGGCCGTGGCGCAACGGGCTCACCGACGTGGCCATCGGCGCCGCCGGGGTACGGCCGCTGGACGACTTCCGCGGGCGGACCGACGCGTACGGCAACCCGCTGTCGGCGACCGTCACGGCTCTGGTGGACGAGATCGCGGCGGCGGCCGAGCTGGTCAAGGGCAAGCTGGCCGGGGTGCCGGTCGCGGTGGTGCGCGGTCTCTCCCACCTGGTGACCCCCGAGGACGGCCCCGGCGTGCGGCCGCTGATCCGGCCGGCGGACGAGGACATGTTCCGGTACGGCGCGGCCGACGTGCTGTTCGCCCGGCGCACCGTCAGGGAGTTCTCCGGTGCGCCCGTGGACCCGGCGGCGGTGCGGCGCGCGGTCGGCGCGGCCGTCAGCGCACCGGCGCCCCACCACACCACGCCGTGGCGGTTCGTGCTGCTCGAGACGCCGTCGGCCAGGGAGAAGCTGCTGGACGCGATGCTGGAGGCGTGGATCGCCGACCTGCGCGCGACCGGCTTCACCGAGGAGTCGATCGCCAAGCGGGTGCGGCGCGGCGACGTGCTGCGCCGGGCGCCGTACCTCGTGGTGCCGTGCCTGGTGGCCGACGGCGCGCACACCTACCCCGACCCGCGCCGCAACGCCGCCGAGCGGGAGATGTTCGTGGTGGCGGCGGGCGCGGGCGTGCAGAACCTGCTGGTGCACCTGGCCGTGGAGGGGCTCGGCTCGGCGTGGGTGTCGTCCACGATGTTCTGCCGCGAGGTGGTGCGCGAGGTGCTGGACCTGCCCGCGTCATGGGACCCGATGGGCGCCGTCGCCGTCGGCCACCCGGCCGCCCCGCCCCGCGAGCGGCCGCCGAGGGCCGCCGAGGACTTCATCGTCACCCGCTGAACGGCGCCGCCCCGTCCCGCGTCAGCCCGTCCTGGCGCAGGTGGGGTGGCACAGGCGGCGGGCCAGGGCACTCAGCACCACGTCGATGATCTCGCCGGGGGTGGACGCGACGTGCAGTGAGCCGTTGGTGATGCCGGTGATCTCGGCGAGGGCGTCACGGTCCACGCCCGAGCCGAACGCGATGACGATGATCTGCACCGGGCGGTCCGGGTCCCATTCCTCGCGGAGCTCGCGCACCAGGGCGGCCCGGGTCAGCCCGGCGCCGTCGTCGCGTCCGGCGGTGATGGCGAGCACCGAGTTGTTGCGCTCCGGGTCGTACTTCTTGGTGACCTCGCGGAAGCCCGCGAGGATGGTGTCGTACAGGGAGCTGCGGCGCTTGTCGTAGGCCTTGAGCGTGTGGGTCAGCTCGGTGAGGCGGCTGCGGCGGGTGAACTGGTCGTCCTCGCGGTCCGGCTGGCCGATCGGCCCGAGGCCGACCAGCTCGCGGTGGCCGAGCCCGCCGTCCAGGCCGTCGGCGAACTCCCACAGTCCCATGCTGGTCGTGTCGGGGAACAGCCGAAGCCCGGTGCGTGCCGCCTCCAGCGCCACCGACTGCCGGGTGGCGCCCTTGCGGCCGGCGATCGGCTCGGCCATGTGCCGGGACGCGTCGGCCATCACCAGCACGCCGGTCGGCGGCGCGAGGCGGCTCCAGGCCTCCAGGGCGGCGTCCACCAGCGGCGGGGTGATGGACGGGCGGGGGCGCGGCGGTGTGGGCGGGATCTCGGTGCCCGCGCCGAGCGGCGGTTCGTGGCCGCCTGGCGTGCGGAAACCACCCCGGCGGACGGCGGACCGCGCCTCCAGCGTGGTCAGCCATTCGCCGAACAGCCGGGCCCCGGCCGCGACGTCGGGCTCCTGCGCGGTGACGACGTAGGGGTAGTCGAGCAGGATGGTGCCCTCTTTCGGGTACAGCGCGACCACCGGGTCCGGTGACGCCGTGCGGCCCCGCAGCCACACCGACTGCTCGGGCACCACGACCACCGGGCGGCGCCAGTACGAGCGGTCCTCCACGGCGGCGATCATGCTGCGGTAGTCCGGCGCCGAGCCCGCCTGCGCCATGCGGACGAACGCGGTGAGCTGTTTGTCCCCCTCGCTGCCGGTGCCCGCGATGTCACGGGCCGCGGCGACCGTGGCGATCCCGGCGCCCGCCACCGACGGGTCGGGGATGCGCACGACGTCCGGCTCGTCCTCGCCCGGCTGGAGCCGGCCGCGCGCGGTGGCCGGGAAGACCATCTCCCAGCTCATCTCGGTCTTCCCGCCCGCGAACGTCTCGGCGAGGGAACGGCTGGTGGCGAACACCAGAGGCGAGGTGGCGACCACCGTCTCCTCCGGCGCGACACCGGCCGCGCCGGACGTGCGGGCCAGCCGGGTCCAGGCCGTGGAGTCGGCGATCCACGCGGCCGGGCGCCCGGCCGGCACACCCGCCGGGTCGCCGATCAGGGTGCGCAGCACGGGCGCGGGCGGCTGCTCGGCCACCTGCACGAGCACGCAGCGGCCGTCCACCGCGGTCTGGGTGGCGTTGAACCGCTCGGCGGCCTCCATGGCGACCGGCGCGAAGTCCACGGCGGCGTCCACGCCCACCAGCACGGGGTTGCGGGCCGAGCAGGGGCCGCCGCTGCTGCGGAACACCACGACGAGCACACCCGCGAGCACGACCAGCGCGAGGGACGCCGCCACCAGGCCGCCGCGCCGCCGCGGGACCTCGGCGAGCGGGTCCGCGCGGTGCCGACCTGGACGACCAGACGCCACGGTTCGCCTCTTTCGAGTGTCACGTTCCGGCGGATGAGCCCGACGATCGTGCAATGCCCGTCACGGGGCGCGCAACCCTCCCTCACCGTCGAATATGAAACTTGTTATAACCACGGTTCTCCGCTACAGCGACGCCAGCGGCAACGTGCGGCGTACGCTCCGGCAGACGCCGTCGCTGGTCCGGGCGGCGGCCACGCGCTCGTCCGCCGGCACGCCGTAGCTGGTAGTGCGCTGGCGCAGCGGGCGGCCGGTGGGTTCCACCATGGCGGCGATCTCGCTGATCGTCTTGTAGGAGCCGTTCTCCGAGCCGGCCATCCTGCTGATCGTCTCCTCCATCAGCGTGCCGCCGAGGTCGTTCACCCCGCCGGTCAGCACGTCGCGGCACAGGTCGTCGCGCAGCTTCACCCACGAGCACTGGATGTTGGGGACGGCGCCGTGCAGCAGCACACGGGCCAGGGCGTGCACCGCGCGGTTCTCCCGGGCGGTCGGGCCGGGACGGGCGACGCCGGCCAGGTAGATCGGCGCGCTGTGGTGCACGAACGGCAGCAGCACGAACTCCGAGAAGCCGCCGGTGTCCTCCTGGATCGTGCGGATGAGGCGGATGTGCGCCACCCAGTGCGCCGGGGTGTCCACGTGGCCGTACATCATCGTGGCCGTGGTCGGGATGCCGAGGCGGTGCGCGGTGGTGATCACCTCGATCCAGTCGCGGGCGGGGAGCTTGCCCTTGGTCAGCACCCACCGCACGTCGTCGTCGAGGATCTCGGCGGCGGTGCCGGGCATGGAGTCCACCCCGGCCTCCCGGGCGGCCTGGAGCCAGTCGCGCACGGACATGCCGGTGCGGCTCGCGCCGTTCATGACCTCCATCGGCGAGAAGGCGTGCACGTGCATGTCCGGGCAGCGGGCCTTGACCGCTTTGGCGATGTCGAAGTACGCGGTGCCCGGCAGGTCGGGGTGGATGCCGCCCTGCATGCAGACCTCGGTGGCGCCCGCCTCCCACGCCTCGGCGGCGCGGCCGGCGACCTGGTCGAGGGACAGGGTGTAGGAATCGGCGTCGGTGCGGCGCTGAGCGAAGGCACAGAACCGGCAGCCGGTGTAGCAGACGTTGGTGAAGTTGATGTTCCGGTTCACCACGTACGTCACGTCGTCGCCGGCGGCCTCCCTTCGCAGGCCGTCGGCGATGCGGCACAACTCCGTGAGGTCGGCCCCGTCCGCGCCGAGCAGGGTGAGGGCCTGGTCGTCGGTGAGGGAGGCGGGGGCGGACTCGGCGCGGCACAGGGCCTCACGCATGTCGCCGGAGATCTTCGGGGCCGCACCGGACGGGAGGCGGTCGCGCAGGGCGTCCCAGTCGCCGTAGACGTCGTCGAAGTCGTCGCGGCGGTCCGCCGAGCGGCCGGTCTCGTCCACGGCCGTGTGCAGGTCGGTGCGGCCGGCCGCCGTGAAGCCGCCGTCCGGCTCCTGCCAGGGACGCCCCTCGGGCAGGACGTCGCGGGCCAGGCCGGTACGCGGGTCCGCCAGGGCGGCGACGTGGCCGGTCAGGCGGGGGTCCAGCCAGGGCTCGCCGGCCAGCACGTACTCGGGGTAGATGGTCAGCCGTTCCTTGAGCGTGAACCCGGCGGCGGCCGTACGGGCGGCGAGCTCGTCGATCTGCGGCCAGGGGCGCTCGGGGTTGACGTGGTCCGGGGTCAGGGGGGACACGCCGCCCCAGTCGTCGATGCCCGCGCGGATCATCAGGGCGTACTCGTCGCCGATGAGGTTCGGCGGGGCCTGGACGCGCGCCTTCGCGCCGAGCACCAGACGCGTCACGGCGATGGTGGCGGCCAGCTCGCGCAGGTCCGCGTCCGGCATGCCGCGCATGGCGGTGTCCGGCTTGGCGCGGAAGTTCTGCACGATGACCTCCTGCACGCCGCCGTACTCACGGGCGACGCGCCGGATCGCGAAGATCGACTCGGCGCGGTCGGCGACGGTCTCGCCGATGCCGATGAGGATGCCCGTGGTGAACGGCACGTTGGACCGCCCCGCGTCCTCCAGCACCCGCAGCCGCACCGCCGGGTCCTTGTCCGGGGACCCGTGATGGGCGGCGCCCCTCTCCTCGAAGAGGCGGCGTGAGGTGGTCTCCAGCATCATGCCCATGGACGGCGCCACCGGCTTCAGCCGCTGCAGGTCCCCCCAGCTCATCACGCCCGGGTTGAGGTGCGGCAGCAGCCCCGTCTCCTCCAGCACCCGCACCGCCATGGCCCGCACGTAGGACAACGTGTCGTCGTACCCGTGCGCGTCCAGCCACTCCCTGGCCTGGTGCCACCGGTCCTCCGGCCGGTCCCCCAGGGTGAACAGCGCCTCCTTGCACCCGAGCGCCGCCCCCCTGCGGGCGATGTCCAGCACCTCGTCCGGGCTGAGGAACGCCGCCGGCACCTTGCCCGGTGCCGTGGCGAACGTGCAGTACCCGCACCGGTCCCGGCACAGCCGCGTCAACGGGATGAACACCTTCCTGCTGTAGGTGACCACCCCCGGCCGTCCCACCGAGTCCAGTCCCGCGTCCCGCACCCGCCCCGCGTACTCGAGCAGCCGCTCCAGATCGCCGCCCCGAGCGTGCAGCAGCACGGCGGCCTCCGCCACGTCAAGCGCCTTACCGTCCCTGGCTCGCGCCAGTGCCCGCCGCATCGCGGCTTCCGTCGGGATCACGTCCATGCATCGCACAGTACGAAACTCCCGGCCCCACCGGGGCCGCCGGGTCCAGTGTTTAGCACCCCTTAACCGTTCACCCCAGCAGAACTCGATGGACATTAAAATATGCACGCGAACATACTGAGGAGGACGCCGCAAGGCCCCCGGACCCGGCACCAGCCCCGCCCGGACCCCAGGACCCGCACCGGGTCCCCATCCCCTAGGAGCCCACGATGTCCTGGCTCATCCTCGCCTTCATCGTCACCGCCGCCGTCCTCGCCCCCCTGTTCGGCGCCGACACCCGCGACGGCCGCGACTGGAAGCGCACCACCCCCGGCACGCCCGCCACCCCCCGGCGTTCCCGCCGCGTGGCCCACGCCCGCGAACGGCGTCCCGTCGTCCACACCTCCGTCCTGCGCCCGCACCGAGGCACCGGCGCCTGACCGCTCCAGGCGAGCCGCACTAGTCTGGCCCCGTGCGTGAACGGAGATGGCGGCCCGAGGGGCCCCTCGACGTGGTGGGCACGCTGATGCCGCACCGCCGGGGCTCCGGTGACCCCGCCTGGCAGCGCGCCCCGGACGGCGCGATCTGGCGGACGTCCCGCACTCCCGACGGCCCCGGCACGCTCCGGGTCTCGGCGCATCCGCGCGAGGGCCTGGTGCTCGGACGTTCGTTCGGCCCCGGGGCGGAGTGGATGCTGGACACGCTGCCCCAGTTGCTCGGCGCCGCCGACCCGCTCGCCGACTTCCGTGCCCTGATGGACCGGCTCGGCGCCGGCGGGCACGAGCTCGTCCGCGAGCTGGCCCGCCGCTACGGTGACCTGCGGGTCGGGCGCACGCTGCGCGTCTTCGAGGCTCTCGTCCCCGCCGTCCTGGAACAGAAGGTCGTGGGCAGGGAAGCCCGCCGCGCCTGGCGGTGGCTCCTCACCCGCTACGGCGACCCGGCCCCCGGCCCGGTCCCCGCCGGGATGCGCGTCTGCCCGCCCCCCGAGGTGTGGCGGACCATCCCGTCGTGGGACTGGCACCGCGCCGGTGTGGAGGGCGTCCGCGCCCGCACGATCATCAACGCGGCCCCCCACGCGGGGAAGTTCGAGTCCGCCACGTCCCAGGAGGCCGACCGGCTCCTGCGCGCCCTCCCCGGTATCGGCGTCTGGACCTCCGCCGAGACCCGCCAACGCGCCCACGGCGACCCCGACGCCGTCTCGGTCGGCGACTACCACATCCCGTCCCTGGTCGGCTGGTCCCTCACCGGCACCCGCACCGACGACACCGGAATGCTGAACCTCCTCGCCCCCTACCAGGGCCACCGCCACCGCATCGTGCGCCTCCTGGAACTGGGCGGCACCCGCCCGCCGGCCCGCGGCCCCCGGATGGCCGCCCGCGACTACCGGTCCTTCTGAGCGGGCCGCCCGGCGAGCCGGAGGGGGTCAGATCTCGCTGGAGAAGCGGATCGAGCAGGCGGGGAGGTGGACGCCGGGCCAGATGCGGACGCCGGACAGGAGTTCGTTGTCGGCGCCGATCACGGCGCCGGCGCCGATCACGGCGTTGCGCAGGGTGGTGCCCGAGCACACCCGCGCGCCGGCGCCTATCACCGACTCGTGGATCGTCACGCCGGATTCGATGACGCAGTCGTCGTCAAGGACGCTGCCGTGGACGGTCGTGTCGGACATCACCCGGGCTCGGGCGCCCACCACGGTGCCCCCGGAGAGTTTGGCGCTGGAGGAGATCTCGGCGCCGGGCAGGGACAGGGACTCTCCGGTCGGGGCGGGGAGGGCGGGAGAGTCCAGGCGGCCCAGCACCAGGTCGCAGGAGCCCTGGACGAAGGCGGCGGGGGTGCCGACGTCCAGCCAGTAGGTGCGGTCGGCGTAACCGAGGACCAGGTCGCCGGACTCGATCATGCCGGGGAAGGTTTCCCGTTCCACCGAGACGACGCGGCCGGCGGGGATGCGGTCGATCGCGGAACGCTGGAAGACGTAGCAGCCGGCGTTGACGCGGTTGGTGACGGGGTTCGGGGTCTTCTCCAGGAACGCGGTGACCTTGGCGTCGGCGTCGGTGGGGACGCAGCCGAAGCGGGACGGGTCGTCGACCTCGGTCAGGTGGAGGGTCGCGGCGGCGCGGCGGTCGACGTGCATGCGGACCTGTGCGCCGATGTCGTGGCCGGACAGGATGTCGCCGTTGAGCACCAGCACGGGGGCGTCGGGGGGGCAGGTGAGGGCTTCCGCGGCGTTCCTGATGGCGCCGCCGGTGCCCAGGGGGGTGCGTTCGGTCATGTACTCGAGGGACAGGCCGAAGGCGGAGCCGTCGCCGAAGGCTTCGGTGAACATCTCGGCGCGGTAGGAGGTGGCGAACACGATGCGCCGCACCCCGAAGGCCCGGGCACGGGCGAGCTGGTGGGCGAGGAAGGGGACGCCGGCCGTGCGGAGCAGCGGCTTGGGGGTGCGCAGCGTCAGGGGGCGCAGGCGGGTGCCCTGCCCGCCGACGAGGAGGATGGCCTCAAGGTGCGCCGGCTGCGGCGGGTGGGTGTCCGTCACAACCGTGAGGCTAGCCCACTGATCCGGCTTCGCGGACAACGATATGGCACCGCCCGGCCGCACCGGGCACCACCGGAGCGCGTCACCGCAGGTGAGAGCGGGGTTCCGGGCACCATCTGAGCGCCGATCCTCCGCGAGTGGCGTGCTTCACTGCTCCAGCGCACGCTGGTACGACTGCAGGTGCGCCTCCGCCGAGGCCTCCCAGGTGAACTCACGCGAGCGGGCCAGGCCCGCGGCGGCCAGCCATTCCCGGCGTTCCTCGGACTCCAGCAGGGCCCGCAGGGCGTCCCTGATGCTCGTGGCGTCCGGCTCGGTGTACGCGACGGCCTCGCCGCCGACCTCGGGCAGCGAGGTGCGGTGGGTGGTCAGGACGGGGGCGCCGCAGGCCATGGCCTCCAGTACCGGCAGGCCGAAGCCTTCGCCGCGGGACGGGAAGGCGACCACGACGGCGCCGCCGAGGAAACCGGGCAGGTCGGCGTAGGAGAGGTAGCCGGGACGGACGACCCGCACGGTGACCGGCAGTTCCTCGATGGCGGCGTCCACCTCGTCCTCCCACACCGCCGCGCTGGCCAGCACCAGCGCCGGCGGGGACGGCAGGTCCGCCACCGCCTGGCCGAAGCCCCGCACGAGGTTCGGCACGTTCTTGCGCGGCTCGAAGGCGCCGAGGAACGCGACGTACGGCTGCCCGTGCAGGCCGAGCCGGTCGGCGGCCTTGCGCACCTCGGCGGGGGACGGCGGGTGGAACAGCGCCGTGTCCACCCCGTGGTAGGCCACGTCGATGCGGGTGGGGTCGGCCCCGAGCACCCGCTCCAGCTCGTCCCTGGTGGCCTTGGACGGCACCACGACCCGGGCGGCGTTGCGCACCGACGTGCGGGTGGCGGCGCGGAAGAACGACGCGCGGTCGTTGTCGGCCCGTGCCTCGGTGAACCATGTCACGTCGTGCACCGTGGCCACCGTGGGCACACCGGAGTGCAGCGGCATCGAATAGTACGGCGCGTGGATGACCTTGGCGCCCACCTGCCGGGCCAGCACCGGCACCCCGGTCTGCTCCCACACCAGCCGGGTGCCCCGGCTCGCGATGGCCGGCGGGCCCGGCAGCACCTCGGCCTTGGGCGCCAGGCGGCCGTACCGCTCCGCGTCGGACCGCTGGCACACGATGGCGAGGTCGGCCCCCGCCCGCCCGAGTGCCGCAACGAGCCCGTCGACGTACCGGATCAACCCTCCGCGGTCCGCCGGGACCGCCGCGGCGTCAACGAGAACTCGCGCCCTCAAGAGCGATCGCTCCTTCCGCACTTCCCATCACGTCACGCGGAGACCTCAGGCAAGCGGCGGCACCGGGGACACAGGTCCCCTCCACGCCGCCATCGCCCCGATCCCCACCCTCTTCACTCTATTCCGACGGGCCCGGAACCCGTGAGAGAAATCACGCCCCATTTCCCCCGAACCCCACCCCACGAACAGGCAAACAACAATCCATGGGCCATGTTTCGGCACGATTTCAGTCGTGCGGTGCCCCCGCGCGGCGCGCGGCGAGACCCGCCGCGGCGGCGCAGACCAGGTCCCCGAGGGAGACCACCAGTCGGGAGCACAGAGCGGCGGCGATGGCCGGGCCGGCGTCCAGCACGGGGGCGAGCGCGGCGACCATGGCGACCTCGCGCACCCCGGCGCCCGCGGGGGCGATCACCACGACGAACCCCAGGCACCAGGCCAGCGCGAACGCCCCGAACGACAACGCGAACGCCCGGGGCCCTGTGCCGCCGAGCCCGGCGACGATCAGGGCGAGGTGCGCCCCGTACGCCGCCCAGCCCGCGAACGCCCACGCCGCGGACACCAGCACGCCGCGCCGGGTCAGGGGGCGTTCCAGCGGCGGCCGCTTCAGCACGCGCAGGCCGAGGCCGAGCAGGCCGTTGACGACCCGGGGGTGCAGGCCCGCGACCAGCACGGGCAGCAGCAGGAGCAGCCACGCGTACCCGGTGACCGACCCCCCGGCGAGGCCGGGAAGGGTCAGGACGGCCACGGTGATGCCGCTGGCCAGGTACAGCGGGTAGGTCAGGAAGAACGCGGCGGCGCTGCGCGGCCGGGGCACCCCGAGGTCCCTGCCGAGCTCCATCTGCGCGAGCACCGGCCACAACGACCCCGGGATGTACTTGCCGAGCTGCCCGACGAAGAAGACCTTCCCCGCGTCCCGCAGCGCCAGCGGCGAGCCGAGGTCGGCGAGCAGGGCCCGCCACATCATCATGCCGGCCACCAGGGCGGCCAGCACGGCCACCACCGACCCGGCCACCAGGCCCCACGACAGCCGCCCGAAGCCTTCGGCCACGGCGTCCCACCGCGCGGCCACGGCCCACGCGCCGAACCCGAGCGCGACCGCGAGGAACCCGTACCGCACCAGCCTCCTGCGCACCGGGACGGCCCGCTTGGGGATCTCGGCGCGGCCGGTCGTGCCGGTGGTCACGGCGTGCGAACGGGCTGCGGCGGCTGGGGCAGGGCGTCGCCGAGGGGGGCGCGGGGGGTCTTGGTGGCCACCCACAGGTAGGTGGGCACGACGGGCAGCAGGCCGCGCAGGGCGGTGCGGGGCGTGCGGGCGAGGGTGGCCTGGACGGCGCGGCCGGCCGCGCCGCCGAACAGCTCCCCGCCGGCGAAGCGGTCCGGGGTGGCGAGCACGGGCAGGGAGTAGTCCCAGATGTGGAAGTCGCGCAGCATGCGCCGCAGGCCGCCCCGGGTGCGGAACCGCTCGTGGTAGTGATCGGCGCGGCCGGAGAGGCGCACGTACCGGTCGGCCGCGGCGGGAGGCAGGTAGGACAGGAACGGCAGCTTGTAGTGCGGCTCCATGACGCCGAGCCGGTTGCCGAGCCCGAGGTAGAGGACACCGTCGTCCGCGAGCACCCGGCGCATCTCCTTGATCACCGCGTCGGGGTCCACGACGTGCTCGTAGATGTGGTTGAACACCAGCGCGTCCACCGACCCGTCGGGGAACGGCAACGCCGTGCCGTCCGCGCACAGGAACGTCACCCGCTCGCCGAAGCGCTCCGACGCCTTGCGCAGCCCCGGCACGTCGATGTCCACCCCGATGGCGTGCCGGGCCCCGGCCGAGGCCAGCTCGTCGGCGATGAACCCCGCGGAGCAGCCGACGTCGGCCACGGTCATGCCCTCCAGCGCCGCGCCGGGCTCCCGCCCGAGGAAGTGCCCGAGCACCGCGATGATCTTCGCGGCCTTGCGCCGCCGCTTGGCCTCGTCCAGCATCGCCCCTTGGAACTCCGAATAGGCGAGCTGGACCCCGCGTTCCTTACCCACGCCGCCCAAGACTAGTGCGCCGCCCATGCCCCTTCCCCCGAGTCGTCCGTTTCCCCGTGCCCCGGGCCCGTACGCTGGGCGGGTGTTGACACGGTTGCGATCGAGCGGCCTGGTGCGCGCCGGCCTGGCCGTGGTGGCGCTCGGGTTCCTCGGGTACGGCCTGGCCGCCAACTGGGGGGCCACCTCGGCGGCGCTCGGCCGGCTGTCGTGGGGCACGGTCGCGGGCGCCCTGGCGGCGGTGCTCGCCGGGGTCGGGTGCATGCTGGCCGCCTGGCGGGTGGTGCTCGCGGGCCTCGGGTCGCCGCTGCCGGTGCGCGTCGCGGCCAAGGTCATGTGCCTCGGGCAGCTCGGCAAGTACGTGCCGGGGTCGGTGTGGGCCTTCGCGGCGATGATGGAGCTGGCCCGCGACCACGGGTCGCCGCCGCGCCGCACGTTCGGGGCCACCGTGATCGCGCTGGTGCTCTCGCTCGGCTGCGCACTCGGGCTGGCCGCGGCGACGCTGCCGTTCACGTCGCGGGAGGTCGCGGGACGGGCGTGGTACCTGCTGGCGCTGGTGCCGGTGATCGTCGTGGCCCTGCACCCGCGGGTGCTGACGTACGGGCTGAACCTGGTGCTGCGGGCCGCCCGCAGGGAGCCGCTGGAGCGGTCCCTGCCCGGCCGGGCCATGCTGGTGGCCGCCGCGTGGACGCTGGCCGGGTGGCTGCTGTACGGCGTGCACGTCTGGCTGCTGCTCGGTGACGTGCGGCCCGGCGGGGCGTCGCTGTACCCGCTCGCCGCCGGGGCGTACGCCCTGGCCTGGGCCACCGGGCTGCTCACCGTGATCGTGCCGGCCGGCATCGGGGTGCGCGAGGGTGCCCTGGTGCTGGTGCTGGCGCCGGTGCTCGACGCGCCGCTGGCCCTGGTGATCGCGGTGGTGTCCCGCCTGGCGTTCACGCTGGCCGACCTGGTCTGGGCGGCCCTCGGGTTCGCGCTGGCCCGGGGTCAGGCGCCCGCGGCGAGCAGCTCCGACGCGTACGCCGCCCAGTAGGGCTCGGGGTCCACGGCCTTGACGCCGCGGCGCAGGCGCTCGGGCTCCCCGTCGGCGTAGAAGCGCTTCAGGGTCTCGGTCAGCGCGGGCACCGAGCCGGGGTCGGTGAGCAGGCCGTCCACGCCGTCGGTGACGTGGTCGGCGAGGGCGCCCACGCGGGTGGCGATGACCGGCAGGCCGTGCTCGTGGCCGAGCCAGGCGTTCTGGCTGGCGGTGGCGGAGCGGTACGGCAGCACCAGCGCGTCGGCCCCGGCGAACAGCGCGGGGACGTCCGCGGCGGGCACGTAGCCGGGGCGCAGCTCCACCCGGCCGTCCAGCCCGAGTGACGTGACCAGGGCGCGGGTCTCGTCCAGGCCGCCCCAGAACTCGCCGGCCACGGTCAGCGACACCCCGGGGACCTCGGCGAGCGCGCGCAGCAGCAGGTCGAGGCCCTTGTAGGGGCGCACCATGCCGAAGAACAGCAGCCGGTTCCGCACGCCGTCCGCGCGGGCCCCGGCGGCGCCGTGCGCGGGCAGGTGAGGGGGCAGCGCGGCCACCCGCACGGGGGCCGGGGACAGGGAACGGGCCAGCTCGGCCTGCTCGGCCGAGTGGGCGAGCACGCCGTCGGCCCGGCGCAGCAGGGCCTTCACCAGCGGCCTGTCGTACGGCTTGCGCTCGTGCGGCAGCACGTTGTGGCACAACGCGACCACGGGGGCCCCGCGCCGCAGGCCCGCCAGGACGCCGAGGTACGCGGGCACCTGCACCGGGCTCAGCAAGGTGAGCACCACCAGGTCGAGGCCGCGCAGCCGCCGGCCGCACCGCACCCAGCCGTCCGGGCGGCGCCAGTCGAGGTCGCGCCGCACGTGGGGGAACGGCTCGCCCTCGGGCGCGTCTATGGTCTGCTGCCCGGGATACAGGAACGACGGGTACTGCGCCCGCCACGACTCGATCACGACGTCGTGCCCGAGCGCCGTCAGGCGGTGCGCCAGCTCGGTGGTGTGCTGCGCCCCGCCGCCCTTGTACGGGAAGGCCGGGCCGACGATCGCGATCCGCACGTCAGTCGCCCCGTGAACGGACGATCAGGTCGGCGAGCAGCGCGAGCGACCCGATGATCAGGCCGGACAGGAAGGTCATCACCGTGCTCGCCGGGAAGTAGAACGGGTGGCGGAACATGTCCACCACGCCCTTGCCCAGCGCGATCACGACCAGCCAGATCGCCGGGGGCATGAGCACCTTGAGCGGGTTGAAGTACATCACCATGCGCAGCACCTGCAGGATGTACCGGTAGGCGTCGGAGATGAAGCTGAACTTCGACTTGCCGGCCCGCTTGCTGTACTCGATGGGCATGTAGTGCACGTCGTGCTGGTTCGACAGGAACGCCAGCGTGATCGTGGTCACGCAGGAGAACCCGGGGGGCAGCAACCGCAGGTACGGCAGCGACACCGACCTGCGGAACGCGCGCAGGCCCGAGTTGAGGTCGGGGATCTCCTGGCCGGCCAGCCGCTCGGCCACCTTGCGGATGAACCACTTGGCGGGCACCCGCAGGAACTTGTGCGACCCCTGCTCGCTGGTGCGCGCCCCGACCACCTGGTCGATCGACGGGTCCTTCTCCAGGATCTGCACCAGCTCGGGGATGCGCTCGTTGGGGTAGGTCATGTCGGCGTCGGTCCACACGACGATCTCGCCGCGGGCGTCCTGGGTGCCGATGCGCCGCACCGTGCCGGAGCCGCCGTTGCGGTGGAACGCCACCACCCGCATGTTCGGGAAGCGCGGTGAGGCCTCGCGCAGCCGGTCGAGCGTGCCGTCGGTGGAGTGGTCGTCGACGGCGACGAGCTCGTAGGTGTAACCGCTGGTGTCCATGGCCTGGCAGATGCGCTCGACCTCGGCGATCACGTGGTCCTGCTCGTTGTAACACGGCAGGACGATCGTCACGTACGGCTTCGCGTCCACAGCGGGTCCCGTCTCAGGCGTTTCGGTCACACTCACGTCGGGCGAGAATACCGGCCCTGGACGGCGATGGAGTCCACGTCAGCGTTATCGGCACCCTTCCCGCACGAGGGGGCGCTATTCCCTGGAAACGGGATGGACCCCCTCGGCACCCGGCAGGTGGCCGGCCGCGGCTTCGCCTCCGGTCATCCCGGGTCGTCACCTCGACCGGGGGGCGGGACGACGCTCCACACGTCGATGGCCAGGGTCCACGTGCCGTCGGGTGCCTCGACCAGGGACCGTTCGTCCTGGCGGGTGCGCAGGCGCAGGGCCAGGGTGGCGGGGCCGTACGGGGTGAGCTGCCCGCCCTCGGCGGCGAGCACGACGGGCACCCGGCCGGCGGCGCGGACACGGCCGGCGAGGCGGCGCACGACGGCGGGCGGGGCGACGTCACCGGTGACGGCGGGGACGCGGGCGGCCGGGACGCCGCACATGCTCCGGACGACCTGGGTGAAACGGTCGGCGGTGGCACGCTCGACGATGAGCACGCTCGCGTTCCTGGGGAACGTGCCGCACAGCTCGGCGATCGCCGCGGCCTCCCCCCGCTCGGCGGGGGTGAACGCGGTGCCGACGGACGTCACGGCCGCGGGCACCACCAGCAGGACGCACCCCGCGGCGAGCACGCCGTCCCGCAGCCATCTCCTGCCCGGTCCGGCCGGGCGGCGGGCCCTGGCGGCGCGGTCGCGCAGCCACCGGACGCCCCAGACCCCCAGCAGGACGAGGCCCGGGATCACCACGGGCACCAGGCGGCGGGACGCCCAGGGGTGGTCGGGGGTGATGGCGGGGCGCCACAACGTCGTCACGGTGGACCAGGCGATGATCGCCAGCGGCAGGGCCCAGGTGAGGTCGCGGCCCCGCAGCACACGCCGGGCCAGCACGGCCGCGCCGAGGGTGGCGAGGACGACGGCCGGGACGCCGAGGTACCAGATCACCCACCACAGGGAGTGCTCGGTGTAGATGCGGGACGGGTCCACCGGCAGGCCGTTGGCCTTCTGCACGCCCGCGATGAACATCGCGTTGGCCCGGTCGTCCCGGGTCCCCGGCACCCGCCGCACGGTAGCCACCCAGGGCCAGACCGCGAAGGCGGCGACCACCAGCACGACCCCCGCGGCGGCGGCCGTCCCCGGCCAGCGCGGCAGGCGCGCGAGCCGCGGTACGACGACCGGCCCGAACGCGGCGCACGACACGGCCAGCGCCAGCGTGATCGCCGCTATGCCGAGCAGGGGCCGCACCGAGGGTGACAGGTACTCCAGGTACGGCCGGGACAGCGTGTACCCCGCCCAGAGCCCGAACGCCGCCCCCGCCAGCACCCCCGCCGCCAGCGGCAGCCCCATCGGCGCGTACCCGGCGCGCCGCCCGCCCGACCCGCGCAGCGCGGCGACCAGCCCCGCGAACCCCAGCACCGGCAGCAGATCGCGCAACGCGTCGATGCGCACCACCACCGCGAGCCCGAACACCACGCCGGCGAGGACGGCCGCCCGGGGCCGTGCCCGCGCGTCCAGCGTCAGCGCGATCCCCCCGAACAACAAGATCAGCGACGGCATCTCACTGAACGTCGTCCGCGACGTGTACAGGATCGGCAACGCCACCGCGAACCCGAGCGCCGCGAGCGCCGCCCACCATCCCCCGGCCAGCCGCGCCGCCAGTCCCCCGACCACGAGCACCCCCAGCCCCCCGAGCACCGCGGGCACCCACAGCAGCCCCTCGACGCCCCCTGCCCAGTACCCCACCGCGTCCAGGACCGGCGCGCCCGGCATGAACTGCGGCACCACCGCCCCGCCGTGGTCGTAGAACCCCACACTGTCGAACCGCAGGAACGGATCGGTCACCCCGCCGAAAGCCGCCAGGTCCCGGGGGATCGGCAACCCCCCGTGCCGGGCCAGCCAGATGGCGTACTGCGCGTACGTCCCCGGGTCCCTGCGCACGATGAGCTGCTCGCTGCGCAGCAGCCCGTTGAACACCACCGACACCAAGGCGACCCCGCCCACCGCGATCGCCTGGAGCCCCGACGCCCTCGGCACCGGCCCCCGCCAGGCCGTCCACGCCCCGAAGGCCGCGAACCCGACCGCCGGCCCTCCCCCCACCACCACCGCGGCGAGCGGCCGGTACGTCCCGGCCGTCACCAGCAGCACCCCGCCCACCAGCCACCCCGCCAGGCCGAGCGCGGGCACCACCGAGGCGACCGCGAGCCACCGCCCCGCCGTCCCCGGCAACGACCGTCCCACCTCGCCCCCGATCATGGTCCGACCAGCGAGCCTAACGCCCCCCACCGCTTCACGTACCGCACGAACCACCACCACGACCAGGTAGCGTACGGCCCCGGACCACCACCCACGCACACGCCTCGTCACGGCCGTGGCACCGGGCACGCTTCGGGAGGGAGCACGATGCTGAGGCGGTACCCCGTGTCGAGCTGGGGGGGCCACGCCCGGAGGCATCGGGTGTTCCTCTGCGTGGTCCTGGCCGGGGCCGGGCTGCGGGGGCTGGTCATGCTGGGGTACCGGCCGGCGCTGTGGTTCCCGGACTCGTACACCTATGTGGTGACGGCACTGCGGCCGCGGCCCGATCTGGTGCGGCCCGCGGGGTACTCCGTGTTCCTGCGGCTGCTCGAGCCGTTCCACGACTTCGCGGCGGTGGCGCTGGTCCAGCACCTGCTGGGGCTCGCCACCGGGGTGCTGGTCTACGCGGGGGTGCGGCGGTGGGGCGGGCCCGCGTGGGCCGGGGTGGCGGCGTCGGCGCCGGTGCTGCTGGACGCGTACCAGGTGCAGCTGGAGCATCTGCTGGTCTCGGACACCCTCTTCATGTTCCTCGTCGTGGCGGGGGTGTACGCCGCGGCGCGGACGCGGACGTGGCGGGGGGCGGCGGCCGCGGGGCTGCTGCTGGCGGCGGCGACGCTCACGCGCACCGTCGGTCTGCCGCTGATCGTCCTCGTCACCCTCTGGCTGGCGTTCCGGCGGCCGGACCCGGCCCTCGGGGTGCGCCGGACGGACCCGGCCGAGATGCCGCGCGGGGTGCGCCGGGCCTGGCAGGCGCTGCGGCGATCGGGCTCGCGGCTCCGGCCGAGAGGGGTGCAGGCGGCCGCCGTCTGCCTGGTGGCGGCGCTGGTGCCGGTCGGGGCGTACGCGGCGTGGTTCTCGGCCACGCACCACCGGTTCGGCATCGTGGGGGCCAACGGCGTGTTCCTCTACGGCCGCACCATGTCGTTCGCCGACTGCGCCGTCATGCGCCCGCCCCCCGACCTCGCCGTCCTCTGCGACGACACCCCGCCGGACGCCCGCCCGCCGTCCCAGGCGTACGTCTGGGACCCCGGGGCCCCCCTGCCCGCCCTCCCCGGCATCACCTTCTCCGCGAGCTCCGACCGCCTGGCCGGCCGCTTCGCGATGCTCGCCCTCCGGTCCCAGCCCCTCGACTACGCCGCCTCGGTCCTCGGCGAGCTGGCCCGCGGCTTCACCTGGGGGCGGCCCGTCTACCCCGACCGGGAAACATACGACCACTACGAGTTCCCGGCGCGGACCCCTGCCCCTCCGTCCCGCGAGCCCGCGCTCCTGGGGGTCACCCTGGCGACGCAGGAGTACCAGCGAGGCCCCATCGGCACCCGCGTCGAGGAGCCCTTCGCGGGGTGGGTGCGCGCCTACCAGGACGTCGCGCGGCTCCCCGGCACCCTCCTGCTGCTGGTCCTGCTGGCCGCCCCGGTGGCCGCCGCCGTCCGCCGCCGGCGAGGAGGGCCCTGGGTGCTGCCGTGGGCGACGGCCGCGGCACTTCTGGTGATCCCGGCCGCCACCGCGGAGTTCGACTACCGCTACGTGCTGCCGGCGGTCCCCCTCGCCTTCCTCGCCGCCGCGCTCGCCGTGACCGGCCTGTCAACTTCTCCCAGTACCCAAAAACCGCATCTACCTGCGGATTCCATGCACAATGGTTAAAGCGGCCGACTAGACTGTTCCAGTAAATATCCTCGTGTCGGTAAGCTTGCGCCGCCGCTTCGACCGCCTGGAGTACGCATGATCACGAGACCATTCATCCGATCATGCTGCCCGCAGCCGGGCTGGTGACCTAATCTCATGACGAAATGAGCGAGCACCGACACGTCGCACCTGTGACGGATCACCGGGGGGAGCCCGCGCAACCCGGCCGCAGGGCGAGCCGAGCACGCCAGCCGATGGCGCCGCCGCCTCGCCCGCCGGACGGCGGCGAGCGTCCCCGCCGCCACCGCGCCGCGCCGATGCCTCCCGCGGCCCCCGAGACCCGCCATCCCGAAGGCGACCCGCCGCCCCGGCGCCGCAGGGCCGCCGAGCCCCCCGAGCCGCCGGACGGCCCGGGCTCCCGCCGTGGGCGCGACTCCGGTGGCGGCAAGCGCAGCCGGGTGCTCGCCTGGATCAGCATCGCCCTGACCGTCGTCCTGGTGGGCCTCTCCCTCGGCGGCTACACGCTGTACCGCAGCCTGCTCGGCAACCTGCGCACCCAGGACGTCAGCGGCGGCCTCAACGCCAACCGCCCGGTCAACACCACGGGCGCGCTCAACGTCCTGCTGGTCGGCTCCGACACCCGGGCCGGGAACAACAAGCGGTACGGCCAGCACATGGAGAACGAGGGCGAGCGCACCGACACGATCATCCTCCTGCACGTCTCCCCCAACCGGGACAAGGCCACCCTGATCAGCTTCCCCCGCGACTCGATGGTGCAGATCCCGGCGTGCAAGCACGCCCGCACCAAGGCCGCGATCCCGCCCCGGCTCGACATGATCAACTCGGCGTTCAACGAGGGCGGCATGGCCTGCACGATCAACACGATCGAGGCCAACACCAACATCCGCATCGACCACTACATCAAGGTCGACTTCACCGGCTTCAAGAACATCGTGGACGCCCTCGGCGGCATCCAGATCTGCGTGCCGCATGCCGTGAGCGACAAGAAGGCCAAGCTGGAGCTGCGGGCCGGCAAGCAGATCGTGCGCGGCGAGGCCGCCCTGGCGTACGTGCGGGCCCGCTACGCCCTCGGTGACGGCGGCGACATCAGCCGCATCAAGCGCCAGCAGATCTTCCTCTCCCAGGTCGTCAAGAAGGCCACGAGCGGCGACACCCTGACGAACCCGGGCAAGCTCATCAGCCTGATCACCGCCGCCGCGCAGTCGGTGGTGATGGACCCGCAGCTCGACGTGGACACGCTCGTGCAGATCGCGCAGAGCGCCCGCAGCCTCACCGCGTCCGGCGTGAAGTTCGTGACCGTGCCGTGGGAGGCGTACCCGAGCGACAAGAACCGCGTGCAGTGGAAGCAGCCGGACGCGGGGCGGCTGTTCGAGTCGCTGCGCAACGACATCGAGGTGACGCCGACGGCCAAGCCGAGCGCCGCCGCGTCCGCCTCCGGGCCCGCCAAGCCGTCGATCAAGCCGGCCCAGGTGAAGGTCCAGGTGCTCAACGGCACCAGCACCCCGGGGCGGGCCAAGGACGTCGCCGAGGCGCTGGCCGCGCAGGGCTTCGACGTCGTCACCGTGGGCGACGCCCGCAACGCCGACGGCACCGACCGGCCGCAGACCCAGGTGCTCTACCCCAAGAAGGCCGCGGACGGCGCCGACTACGCCGCGCCGCTCGCCGCCAAGCTGGTGAGCAAGGTCACCCCGGCCGACGGCAAGGTGAAGCCGGGCAGCGTCGTGCCGTTCACCCCGTCCGCCACCGCCGTCCCCACCGCGCAGGCGAACGCCGACGGCGCGACGGCCGCCGACGGCCCTGTCATCCAGCTCGTCATCGGAGCCGACTTCAAGGGCGTGAAGGTGCCGGTCACCATCCCCGACAGCGCCCGCGTGGTCGACTCCAAGACCGACGTCTGCAGCACCTGACCGATAAGTCCGGACGGCCCGATTCCCCCCAGGGAGTCGGGCCGTTTTTGCCGTCTGCGGACGCGGGAATCGCGGCTCTGTCGCGACAATCCAAGGTCGGCACGTTAGGGTTGGCTGATCTGGTGAGCGCGTCCGCCGTCGTCCTCGATCGCCTCACCCGTCACGGGCGACCGCCAGAATCCGCCGCGATCACACGTAAGCACAGGTCAGCACAGTCTCCGACAGATAGCCGAGCGTTTCCCCCGTGAGTGAAACCAGATCGTCCTTCCACGTTCCGGCCCCCCGCGCGGACGGCGCCTCCACCGGCGCCCCCGCCCCCGACGCCTCCGGCGACCCCGGAGGGCCCGTCATGGAGCCCACGGACACGGACACGACCACGGACCCGGCTCCCGAACCTCACACGGGCCCCCAACACGTCCAGGCGACACACACCGGACCCCAGCACACCCAGGCGACGCACACCGGACCCCAGCACCACCCCGGCACACACACCGGACCCCAGCACACCCAGGCGACACATACAGGGCCCCAGCACCACCCCGGGACACACACCGGACCGCAGCACACCGAGGCGACGCACACCGGACCGCAGCACCTCCCAGGGGCACACGCCGGCGCGCGTCCGGGTGAAGGCGGTCACGCCGGTCCGCAGCCGTACTCCGAGACGGGGCCCCGCACGGCGGCCGAGGCCGCGCGGGCGGCGCGCTGGCCGGTGCCCGACGGGGCCGAGCCGCCGACGGGCGCCTGGGACCGGCATCGGCCGCGTGGCGGGGAGCCCGCCGGGCCGCTGTGGCCGGTGGCCGAGCCGCCCGCGCGCCGGAGCCGCCACGCGGCGGAGGAGGACCCGGAGACCTTCGCCTTCGACCGCCCCTCCTGGCCGGAGCCTCCGGCCGAGGGCACCGGGCCGCGGCAGGCCCAGGGCGACCAGGCCCCCACCCGGCAGGCCCCGGGCGACCAGACCCCCACCCCCTCCGACGGTTTCTCCTACTGGGAGCGCCGGCCTGTGGCCCCCGTGCCCGCCGGCGCGGCCGTGGCGTCCGCGGCCACGCCGGTGCCCGCCTGGGGACGCGGCGAGCAGCGCCTCGCCGGGGAGCGGGCCGAGGAGGAGGAACAGCCCGCGCCGCGCACCCCGCGCGCCCGCGAGCCGTACCTCGACAACGTGAAGTTCGTCCTGATCGCGCTGGTGGTGACCGGCCACTCCCTGGTGCCGACGTTGTCGGCGCACTCGGCGCGTTCGGCGTACCTGTTCATCTACGTGTTCCACATGCCGCTGTTCGTGATCATCAGCGGCTACCTGAGCCGGAACTTCTGGAACTCCAACGCCAAGACCAACAAGCTCGTGGACACGTTCCTCGTGCCGTACGTCATCGTGGAGATCGGGTACGCCCTGCTGCGGTTCGCGTTCGGCCACAAGTGGAGCCTGACCATCATCGACCCGGCCTGGCTGAACTGGTACCTGCTGGCCCTGCTGCTGTGGCGCCTGTCCACCCCGGTGTGGAAGCGCATGCGCCACCCCCTGCCGATCGCGCTGGCCGTCTACCTGCTGGCCGGGTTGTCCGACCTGCCGGGCGACTTCAGCATGGACCGCTTCTTCGGCCTGATGCCGTTCTTCGTGCTCGGCCTGTGGCTGCAGCCCCACCACTTCGAGATGCTGAACCGCCGCTGGATCAAGCTCGTGTCGGTTCTCGTGCTCGCGGGCGGCGCGGCGGTTGCCATCCTGATCGCCCCGCACGTCAAGCTCGCGCCGGTGTACTACAAGAACAGCTACTCCGACCTCAACCTGCCGTGGTGGACCGGCATGGGCATGCGGGTCGCGTTGCTGGTCGCCGCGCTCGCCATGTCGGCGGCCATCCTCGCGCTGATCCCGCGCCGCGCCACGTGGTTCTCCGACCTCGGCACCCGCACGCTGTACTGCTACCTGCTGCACGGCGTGCCGGTGTACATCGCCAAGGAGATGGGCTGGCTGGAGTTCCCGTGGCTGCACGGCCCGCTCGGCGTCATGGCGATCGTCAGCAGTTGCTTCGCGCTCGCCATCGTGTTGTGCCTGCCTGAGACTCGATCGGTGTTCAAGTGGCTGCTGGAGCCGAGGCTCACCTGGCTCTACCGCAGACCGTCGGCGGACGCCAGGTCGGCGACCTCCTAGGGCCGGATGTTCAACCGCATTTCCACCGCGATTAACGATACGCATCCAGGCAGTAAGCGAACGGCGCTCAGCATCGACACATGAAGGTATGTGTCGGCACGATCGTCCACCATCCGGAGGACGCGCGGATCATGCACCGTCAGATCCGCGCGCTGCTGGAGGCCGGTCACCAGGTCACCTATGTGGCGCCTTTCACCCACTGCAACGTCACGCCGATCCCGGAGGTCCGGGCCATCGACGTGCCGCGCGCCGTTGGGCTACGCCGCAGGCACGCCCTGTACGCCGCCCGGGCGGCGCTGCGCAAGGGGTCCAGGGACGCCGACCTGCTTCTCGTGCACGACATGGAGTTGCTGTTCGCGCTGCCGCGCCGCCGCCCCACGACCGTGTGGGACGTGCACGAGGACACCGTCGGCGCGCTGGACACCAAGCCGTACCTCCCCGCGTCCGCGCGGCGGCTGCTGCCCGGCCTGATCCAGCGCATCGAGAGCCGGGCCGAGCGCCGGCTGCGGCTGATCCTCGCCGAGGCCGCGTACCGTGACCGTTTCACCGGCAACCACCCCGTGGTGCCGAACACGACGTACGTGCCGGAGACCCCGCCGCCCCCGCCCGGCGGCAACCGCGTGGTGTACGTGGGGCAGCTCTCCGAGGCCCGCGGCACGCTGGAGATGATCGAGCTGGCCCGCCGCCTGCGCCCGCACGGCATCCGCGTCGACCTGATCGGTGCCGCCGACCCGCAGGTGCGGCCCATGCTGCGCGACGCCCAGCGCGAGGGCCTGCTCGACTGGTTCGGCTACGTGCCCAACAACCACGCCCTGCGCATGACCGAGGGCGCCCTCGCCGGCCTGTCCCTGCTGCACGACGTGCCGAACTACCGGCAGTCCCTCCCCACGAAGATCATCGAGTACATGGCGCGCGGCGTGCCCGTGGTGACGACCCCGCTCCCGCTGGCCGCCTCCATCGTGGGCCGCGCCGCCTGCGGCGTCATCGTGCCCTACGGCGACGTCGACGCCGTCACCCAGGCCGTCCTGCGCCTGCGCGACGACCCCGAGCGCCGCACCGTCATGGGCTCCCACGGCTACGCCGAGGCCCGCGGCAACTACCACTGGCCCGACCAGGCCCGCGACTTCGTGGCACACCTGGAGGAGTGGGCGTCCCGCGTGCCGGCCACCGCGCTGCGCCGCGTCGTCCCGGCCTGACCCTCAGGGCACGCGGACGACCACGTGGCCGTCGGCGGTCACCTCGGTGGCGTAGACGCGCAGGTCCTTCTGGCCGCTGCGTGAGCAGCCGGTGGTGAGGTCGTAGGTGTGCTGGTGCAGGGGGCAGATGACGATCTCGTCGTCGATCTGCCCGTCGGCCAGCGGGCCGCCGGCGTGGGGGCAGACGGCGGAGACGGCCCGCAGCTCGCCGGTGCGCAGGTGGAAGACGGCGATCCGCTCGCCGCCCACCGTGTAGGCGCGGCCCTCGCCGACGGGGATCTCGGCCAGCGGGCCGAGGCGGTGGCCGCCGGTCACCGGACCTCGACCAGCGGGAGGGCGGGGCGGAACTGGCCGGGGGTGACCGGGGCGCGGCCCTCCTGCCAGGGGTCGCGGTAGGCGTCCACGGCGGCCTGCACGTCCCGGTCGAGGCGCTCGGCGATGCCCTCGGCGTCGTCCACCACGACGGCGCGTACGCGGTCGATGCCGACGCGGGGCACGAAGGCGTAGGTGCGTTCCAGCCAGTTGGCGTTCTCCCGGTAGTACTGCAGGAAGCGGCCGGTCAGGGTGACGACCTCCTCGTGGGTGCCGACGGTGGCCAGCAGGTCGCCCTTGCGGACGTGCGCGCCCGCCGCGCCGCCGACGTAGATCTCCCAGCGGCCCCCTTCCACGGCGACCACGCCGAGGTCCTTGACGTACGCCTCGGCGCAGTTGCGGGGACAGCCGGTGACCGCGAGCTTCATCTTCGCCGGGCCCTCCAGGCCCTGGTACCGGCTCTCCAGGGCGATGCCGAGCGCGGTGGAGTCACCGAGGCCGTAGCGGCAGAAGTCCAGGCCGACGCAGGTCTTCACGGTGCGGAAACTCTTGCCGTACGCGTAGCCCGACGGCATGCCGAGGTCGGCCCACACCGCGGGCAGGTCCTCCTTGCGCACGCCGAGCAGGTCGATGCGCTGGCCGCCGGTGACCTTGACCAGCGGCACCCGGTACTTGTCGGCGACGTCGGCGATGCGGCGCAACTGGTCGGGGGTGGTGCAGCCGCCCTTCATCTGGGGCACGACGGAGAACGTGCCGTCCCTCTGGATGTTGGCGTGCACCCGGTCGTTGATGAAACGGGCGTCGCGCTCGTCGACGTACTCGTCCGCCCACATGGTGCGCAGCAGGGACGCGAGGCCCATCTTGCTCTTGGCGTCCTCGATGCCGCCGGGGGCGAGCGCGGCGAAGACGGCGGACACCGACGTCAGGCGGCGGGCACGGATCTCGGCCATGAGCTGGGGCTTGGCGAGGGGGACGCCCGGCACGTACCAGTTCGCGGACGGGTCCACCTCGGCCGCGCCGCCCGCGGCCCAGTCCACGATCTGCTCCACCAGGGAACGGCACGAGCCGCAGCCCTTGCCGGCGCGCGTCTCGTTCATCACCCCGGTCACCGACCTGATGCCCTTGGTCACCGTCTCGACCAGGGCCGCCTTGCTGACGCCGTTGCAGTTGCACACCTGGGCGTCGTCGGACAGCTCGGCCACGGAGGTCTCGGCCGAGGGGCCGCCGAGGTCGAACAGCAGGCGCACCCGGTCCTCGGGCAGCGGCAGCCCCTGGTCGAACGCCTGCGTGAGGAAGGCGATCTTGTCGACGTCGCCCACCAGGGTCGCGCCGATCAGCCGGCCGTCGCGCACCACGACGCTCTTGTACGTGCCGCGGCTCGGCTCGGCGAACACCACGAACTCGTCGTCCTCACGCTCGGGGCCCGTGACGCCCATGGAGGCGACGTTCACCCCCGCCACCTTGAGCTTGGTGGCGATGCGCGACCCGTGGTACGCGGCCGTGGGGTCGGCACCGGTCAGGTGGTCGGCCAGCACACGCGCCTGCTCCCACAGCGGGGCGACCACCCCGTACACCCTGCCCCGGTGCTGCGCGCACTCGCCGACGGCGTAGATGTCCGGCTCATCGACGGCCCGCATCTGGTCGTCCACCACGATGCCCCGCTCGACGACGAGGCCGCTGGCCCGTGCCATCTCGGCGTTCGGGCGGATACCGGCCGCGACCACCACCATGTCGCACTCGATGGAGCGGCCGTCCAGGAGGCCGATGCCGGTGACCTTCTCGACGCCCTCCACTTCGGTGGTCCTGGCGTTCAGCTCGACGGTGATGCCGAGCCTCTCGACGCTGCGCTTCAACACGGCCCCCGCCTGCGCGTCGAGCTGCTGGTTCATCAGGTGGCCACCGGCGTGCACCAAGGTGATGTCCAGGCCGTGGTTCTGCAGCCCCCGCGCGGCCTCCAGCCCGAGCAGCCCGCCGCCGATCACCACGGCGCGGCGGTGGCCGCGGGCGTACCTGAGCATGTTGCGGGTGTCGTCGATGGTGCGGAAGGTGAAGACCCCTTGGTGGAAGCCGCGCTCCGCCACCCGCATGCCGGGAATGTCCGGCACGAACGGCACGCTGCCCGTGGCGATGATCAGCTTGTCGTACCGGGTGACGCTGCGGTCGTCCGCGTACACCTTGCGCGCGAACGGGTTGACGCGCCGCACCCGCACGCCGGCCCGCAACGTGACCCCGTTCTCCTCGTACCACGCCAGGCTGTTGAGGAAGATCCCGTCCTCCGGCTCGTTCCCCGCCAGCACCTCGGACAACATGATGCGGTTGTAGTTCCCGTACGGCTCGTCCCCGAAGATCGTGATCTCGAACCGCTCCCCGCCACCCCTGGCCAGGACCTCCTCGACCGCCCGCACCCCCGCCATCCCGTTCCCGATCACCACCAGCCGCATGGCCCGCCCCCCTCAGACCTCGACCAGCCCGAGATCGACGACCAGCGACCCTTCCGCGCCATCGGGCGCGGCGACGAACAGGTCGATCGTGGTCCCCGGCTCCAGATCCTCCACCACCCGCAGCGACACGTGCGTCCCCGCCTTGGCCCCGATCGGGAAGTACCGCATCGGCGCCCCGTCCCGAATGAGGATCACGCACACCAGCTCGTCACTGGTGTTCCCGCCCCGCAGGTACACCGGCTGCGCCACGACACCGTCAGGGACGACGTACCGCAAGGCGGACGCCACCGGATACGGCGCGTCCATCCCCTTGCCGACGAACGGAAAGATTCCCTGGAGAAAACGGGGGGTCGACTCCACTTCAGTCCTTTCCTACCCGAACGGAACGAACACCAGAACACCCGACACTTCCGGCCCAGCGTCGGCCCACCGCATTTCTCCGGCATACAAAAGGCATGTCCACCCGGTTAACCAGTCCTCACCCGCGACACCCCACCCCCCAAGGAGCCCGTTCATGAGCAACGTCGCCGCCGCCGCCATCGCCGCCGCCACCTCACTCCTCGTCTCGATCCTCACGCTGCTCCTGGGCAACCGGCAGCAGCGCCGCCGGGACGAGGAGAACGAACGCCGCCAGATCAACTCCCGCTACGTCAACCCACTGCGCCTCCACCTGGTGGAGAACCACTACCGCCTCTCCTCCACCCTGGCCCGGGTGGACGACGACGGCCGCTGCGAGGAGATGCTCGTCCTCGACACCCCCGCGTCCGTCTCGGCCAAGGACGCCGAGTGGTACAACGGCCACGGCTGCGCCCTGCTGTCCTCGGTGTACCTGACCGCCGGCCTGTTCGCCCAGCTCATGCGGGTCAAGGAGGACTTCCCGTACCTCCGCCTGTCCCGGCAGGACGACACCACCCTCGCGGGGCTCCTGATGCGAGTTCAGCTCGGCTACCTGGAGAACCTCGGCGTCTACTACGTCACCCAGCCCAGCATCGGCGAGTCCGTCTGGGACCGTCAGGCCGGCCGCGTCATCACCTACCGTGAGTTCTGCGAACGCCTCCGCGACCCCGAGTGGCGCGTCTGGTTCGACAAGCTGATCAGCTTCCACCTGGACATCGCCCGGGGCGAACGCCGCGACAACGCCGACCACATCCTGTCCGCCATCACCACCCTCAGTGACTTCCTCGACGCCCGCATCGGAGGCGGCCACTCCATCGGAAGCCGCTGGGAGGCCGAAGCCACCACCTTCACCTGACCGCCCCGGCCCGCTCCGGACACGTCCCGCGCTGGCGTCCCGGAGCGAGGATTGGTCTACTGGAGGCATGGCCAGCCACCTCGTCCAGGGGCGCCCGATCACCACCCCCGTGCACGTCAGGGATGCCAGCGCGTGCGGCGCCAGCTACCTCGTCCGCGCCGACGCGGTCCGGGCTGTCCTCGCCTACTGCGACCTCGACGTCACCGAGGTCCTTCCCGGCAAGGCTCTGTGCACCCTGGTCTTCGCCCGCTTCGCCGACAGCGACCTCGGCCCCTACCACCAGTTCGGCGTCGCCTTCCTCGTCCGCTCCCCCGAAGCCCCCCGCCCCCGCACCCGCAGCTTCCTCTCCGGCGTCAGGGAGCTGTGCACCCCCGGCACCGGCGCCTTCGTCCACTGGCTTCCCGTGGACCAGCCCTTCGCCCTGGAAGCGGGCCGCACCATCTGGGGGTTCCCCCACGAACAAGCCCAACTGGACCTCCGCCTGGCCTCCCCTTACAAACGCTGCGTCCTCCGCAAGGACGGCCGCCTGGTCCTGGATCTCCTTCTCCGCCCCGGCGTGCCCCTCCCCCGGCTCCCCACCCCCGGCACCCTCCGTCCGTCCCCCGTCCCCCACCTCGGTCTTCCCGTCCTCGGCACCCCCACCATGGACGCCTACACCCACCTGGACGGCACCACGCGCCGCACCCGCTGGACCCTCCACCCCCAATCCGTCCGCACCCGCCCCGGCGGCGCGTTGATCCGCCTCGGCAACCACCCGATCGCGAAGGAACTCAGCGAACTCGGCCTCCCCAAACGGGCCTTGACCACCACCAGCATCGCCCGCATGACCATGACCTTCGAGGAGCCGGCACCGGTGTGACCGTCTCGGCGAGCACCGCAGGGGCTACGGCAGGGTGAGGACGCGGGGGCCGTCCTCCGTGATGGCGATGGTGTGCTCGATGTGGGCGGCGCGGCTGCCGTCCGACGTGCGCAGGGTCCAGCCGTCGGGGCTCACGCGGTAGTCGTCGCGGCCGCCTGCCATCAGCATGGGCTCGATGGCGAGGGTCAGGCCGTGGCGCAAGGGGTAACCGCGGCCGGGGCGGCCGTGGTTGGCGACGTGGGGGTCCTCGTGCATGTGGCGGCCGATGCCGTGGCCGCCGAAGTTGACGGGCATGCCGCAGCCGGCCGCTCGGGCGACGGTGCTGATGGCGTGGGAGATGTCGCCGATGCGGTTGCCGGGGGTGGCCGCGGCGATGCCGGCGTCCAGGGCCTCCTGGGTCGCCTTGATCAGCTCCAGGTCCTCGGGGTACGGCGTGCCCACGGTGAAGCTGATGGCGGCGTCGCCCGTCCAGCCGTCCAGTTCGGCGCCGCAGTCGATGCTGACCAGGTCGCCGTCTCGCAGCCGGTAGTCGGTCGGGATGCCGTGCACGACGGCGTCGTTCACCGAGGCGCAGATCACGGCGGGGAACGGCGTGGGGGCGAAGTCGGGGCGGTAGCCGAGGAACGGGGATCGCGCCCCGGCCTCGTCCAGCACCGTCCGTGCCACTTCGTCCAGCTGTTTCAGCGACACCCGGACACCGGCCGCCCCCCGCACCGCCGCGAGCGCGTTGGCCACGACCCGTCCTGCCTCCCGCATCGCCTCCAGCGCCGCGTCACTCTTGATCTCGACCATGCCCGGGAACTCCCACCTGCCTGACCCAATACTTATACCGGTATTACTATAACGCACATGGTGCGAACGCCTCTGACCCCGACCGAACGCCGCCGCGGCGAACGCTTCGGCGCCCTCCTGCGGGAGGCCCGAGGCGACCGCAGCATGGCGGACGTCGCCGCCGCCGCCGGCATCTCCCCGGAAACCCTGAGAAAGATAGAGACCGGCCGCGCCCCCACCCCCGCCTTCTTCACCATCGCCGCCCTGGCCTCAGCCCTCCACGTCTCCCTGGACGCCCTCGCCGCCGCCTGCACGGACGGCCGAGATCAGGCACTATCAGCCTGAAAGCCCCACGTCACCAGGAGACCCCCGCCATGGCCCCGCTCATCCGCCCCTACACCCCTGCCGACACCCCCTGGGCGGCGAAAGTCCTCACGTCCTACTTCGGCGCCCCCGAAGTCGTCTCACGCGGCAAGCTCCACGACCCCACCGGACTCCCCGGCTTCATCGCCGAACAGGACGGCACCCCCCAGGGCCTGATCTCCTACACCATCACCGGCCCCGAATGCGAGATCGTCGCCCTGGTGGGCCCCGGCACAGGCGCGTACCTGCTGGCCGCCACCGTGGAGTTCGCCAGGAACGAGGGCTGCCACCGCCTCTGGCTGATCACCACCAACGACAACACCCGAGCCCTGCGCTTCTACCAACGCCAGGGCTGGGACCTGGTGGCCCTCCACCGCGACGCCGTGACCAGGGCCCGTGCCATCAAACCGGCCATCCCCCAGACCGGCGAGGACAACATCCCCATCCGCCACGAACTGGAACTCGAATTCCTCCTCCAGGCGTAGGACGCCTGGTCCCGGTTCACCCGGTCACCGGCGGCGAGGTTCAGACGATGGGAGGGCGGCCCAGGCGGAGCATGCGCCAGGCGGTGCGCCAGGCCATGGGGCGGCGTTCGCCGGCGGGCTCGGTCAGGCCCTCCTTGAAGCCCTGGAACCAGGACTTGATGGCCAGTTGGGAGCGTTCGCGGATCACGGTGAGGACGATCCAGTCCAGCAGGTACAGCGCGGCCAGGAGCCAGGGCAGGTTGCGGCGGGCGAGCCAGACGCGGTTGCGGGCGTTCAGGCGGTAGAAGTCGGCGTGCCTGGTGGGGGGGACCTGGGGGTGGTACATCACCGCATCGGCGTCGTATTCGATGCGGTAGCCCTCGCCGAGGAGGCGCCAGGCCAGGTCGGTCTCCTCGTGGGCGTAGAAGAAGCGGCCGGGGAGGCCGCCCACCTGGAGGAACGCTGATCTCCTGATGGCGCAGGCGCCGCCGAGGAACGTCGTCACGGGACTGCTGCGCTGGGGGTCGCCGGCGCGCAGTCGCGGGACGTGGCGGCGCTGGCCGGCGCCGCCTTCCGGGTCCATCACGCGGAAGGAGATGACGGCGAGGTCGGGTTCGGCGGCGAAGCGTTCGCGGACGTGGGCGGCCACCTTGTCGGTGGCGTACCAGCCGTCGTCGTCGAGGAACAGGACGACGTCGCCGGTGCATTCGCGTACACCGTGGTTGCGGCCCTCGGGGATGCCGACGTTGGTGGAGATGCGGACGGTGCGGACGTTGGGGCCGTACGCGGCGAGCTTCGGGACGTCGGCGCCGTTGCCGACGACCACGACCTCGACGTCGCCGTCGGTCTGGGTGACGGCCGACTCGACAGCCCGGTCGAGTTCGGCGACCCGGTTACCCATGGTGAGGATGACACACGAGATCTTCAACGCGTCATCGCCTCGACGCTGAGAAGGCGCAGGTAACCATGATCACCGAGTCTGGTTGGGCGGCGGGTCCGAACTCTGTACGCATACTGTGAAATAAGGGTATCGGAACGGTCAGCGAACCCCCACCGAACATTCGGTGTGGATTGCGCGTCGGCTCTTGACAGAGATACGACGTAGGAGGTCCGCCGACGGTTCCGACAGATCACGCGAGCCGCCTCGACGCCAGGATGCTCACCAGGTGGAGGACCGTCTGCACCCCCGCGAACACAGCGCAGGCCACGGTGAGCACCTGGGTGGCGGCCAGGCCCCCCGCCACGGCGTCCCACACGGCCGCCAGCAGGGCGATGATCGACAACTCCACGGCCTGGATCACCCGGTGGAAGCGCAGGGCCGCCACGGCCTTCCTGGCCACGCCCAGCCTGCGGGACGCGAACTGCTCGGCCGCCGCCTCGGTGGTGGCGGTCAGGCCGGAGCGGGCACGGGCGACGTCCACCAGATCGGTCTCGGACTTGATCAGGATCGCGCCGAGCGCCGCCGCGAGACCGAGCACGGTGTACCAGTCGGGCACGGTGGCCGACGCCCGGAACCCGAGCCCGATCAGCAGCGCCGCCTCGGCGAAGTAGTGCCCCACCCGGTCGAGATAGACGCCGGTGATGGACGTCCGCCGCGTCCACCGCGCCAGCTCGCCGTCGGAGCAGTCGAGCAACAGGTACACCTGGATCAGCAGCGCCGCCGCCAGCGCCGCCCACAGCCCGGGCAGCGCCAGCACCACCCCGGCGAGCAGGCCCGCCACGATCATCAGCCCGGTGACCTGGTTCGGTGTGATCCGCGTGCGGGCCAGCGCCCACGTCACGTAGATCGACAGCTTGCGCATGTACAGCGCGCCCGCCCAGTGCTCACCGGAGTTGCGCTCCATCGTGGTGTGCGGCTGGGCGACCGCGCGCATCTCAATGAGCGACGGCCCGGACATAATCCTCCACCCGGTCGCGCGCCTCGGCCTCGGACAGCCGCAGGTGCTCCAGAATCGTGTACCGCCCGGGACGGGTGGACGGCGCCAGCATCACGGCCTCGGTGAACTGCTCCGTGGACAGCCCGATGTCCGCGGGGGTCAGCGGCAGCCCGTGCGTGCGCAGGCACCGGGTCACCAGCGACAGCAGCCGCTGGTCCTCGCGCAGGAAGAAACAGAAGGCCGCCCCGATGCCGGCGAGCTCGCCGTGGTTCGAGGTGCCCGGGAACAGCTGGTCCACGGCATGAAGGATCTCATGGTCACCGCCGCTGCTCGGCCGCGACGAGCCCGCGACCACCATGGACATGCCGGACAGGATCAGCGCCTCGGCCAGCACGGTGAGGAACGCGTCCGACTCGATGGAGTCGGGCCGCCCGAGCACCGCCTCGGCGCTGGTGCGGGCCATGGACACCGCGAGGCCGTCGATGGGCTCGCCGCGCTCGACGTTGCCGAGCTGCCAGTCCTCGATGGCCGACAGGTTGCTGATGACGTCGCCCGCCCCGGCCCGGACGAGGGCCGGCGGGGCGCCGTGCACGAAGTCCAGGTCCACCAGGATGGCCAGCGGCATCGGCACCCCGAACGACCCCTTGCCCCCCTCGTGCTCCAGCGAGGACACCGGCGAGCAGATGCCGTCGTGGGAGAGGTTGGTCGCCACGGCGACCATGGGGATGCCGGCCAGCGACGCGGCGTACTTGGTGACGTCGATGGTCTTGCCGCCGCCGATGCCGACGACCGCCTCGTACGCCCCCTTGCGCAGGTCCGCGCCGAGGGTGACGGCCGAGTCGACCGAGCCGTCCGGCACGCGGAACACCTCGGCGTCCTCCAGCGTGGGGGCGATGAGCCCGGATATGTGGTCGCCCTGGCCGGCGCCCACCGCGACGGCGACGCGGCCGGAGGTGGCGACGCGGCTGTCGGACAGCAGGGCTCCGAGCTGGGCGACCGCGCCCCGGCGCACCTCGACGGTGAGGGGCGCGGTGAGCATCCTCGCTAGCAGCGGCATGCGGTCTCCTTGGTGGCCGTCGGCGCGGACTTCGGCGCTCCGCCGGCCGGCCGCGCGCCGGTGCGGCGCGTGGCGGCTAGTACGTGCACGCGATCTCCCGGGCGCGGGCCAGGTCGTCGTGGTTGTCGACCTCCACCCAGTCGACCTTGCCGATCGGCGCGACCGCGATGCGCTCGCCGCGGGCGACCATCTCGCCGTAGCCGTCCTCGTAGTACAACTGGGGGTCGCGCTCGAACGTGGCCCGCAGCGCGTCGGCGAGCCGCTCGGCCGCGCCGGGACGGATCAGCGTGGCGCCGATGTACTCGCCGTGGGCCGCCGCGGGATCCATGAGCTTGGTGATGCTCCGCAGGTAGCCGGCGTCGTCCAGGGTGACCTTCATCTCCTCGTCGGCGAGGGTCTTGACGTCGTCCACCGCGAGCAGGACGTCACTGGTCACCGGGGCGTCCAGCAGCGTGCGTTCCACCGAGACCGGGTGCACGGTGTCGCCGTTGACGAGCAGCGCCCCCTCGGCGAAGTGGTCGCGCGCGCACCACAGGGAGTAGGCGTTGTTCCACTCCTCGGCCTTGTCGTTGTGGACGAGGGTGAGGCGCACGCCGTGGCGCCGCTCCAGCTCGGCCTTGCGGTCGTGCACCGCCCCTGCCGCGTACCCGACGATGACCACGACGTCACGAAGGTCCACGGCCGCGAGGTTGCGCAGCGCGATGTCGAGGATCGTGGTCTCCCCGTCCACCGGCACCAGCGCCTTGGGCAGCGTGTCGGTGTACGGCCGCAGGCGTCGTCCGGCCCCGGCGGCCAGCACCATTCCCAGCAACGTGCGCTCCTGTCGTTCAAAGGCAAGGTATGTAGGGTGAAAGGTTAGTTGCCCGCAGGTGCTGATCGTGTAATCGGTGGTTCACCTATGCCGTTATGAGATCGATTACATGCAATGTGGTGGGTGGTCAGTCCCGGGACCCGAGGTCGGCCGCCTCGACGCCGGAACGCGGGGCGACGAGCCAGCACGTCACGCTCTCCCAGCAGAACAGCGCCGCGAGGTACAGCGTGGCGAGCACGAACACCGGGGTCACGACGTCGAGCAGCACACCCATGGCCACCAGCAGCATGCGGCCCTCCCAGCCGAGCCCGGCGAGGGCCAGCCACGGCGGCGGGTAGACCCGCTGGCGGCAGCGGTAGACGACATCGTAGTGGTGGAACAGGATCGCCCCGAGCAGGCCGGCGATCAGCAGCTTGGGGACGTCCCACGCGAAGCCGACACAGGCCACGAAGCCGTACTCGGTGAGCCGCAGGATGGGCGGCACCAGCCAGTCCACCCGCCCGTTGTGCGGGTGGGAGCTGCCGAGACCGGCCAGCAGCAGCGCCACGGCGGGCGCGAAGACGGCGGGGCCCTCGGTGCCCGCGACGCCGAGGAAGAGCATGACGCCGGTCACGAACGCCCCGGCGATCACTGGGGGCAGGGGCGGCAACTGCCCGGCGAGCAGCAGGCCCATGCCGCGGGACAACACGCCGTCGTCGCGGTAGGTGACCACCGCGTTGCGCGGCACCGGGGTCATGCGGACGTACACCATGGGTTACAGCGACCTCGCGATCCTGCCGGTGAGGGTGTACAGGGTGGCCAGGCCGCCCCACGCCAGCAGCGCGAGGAACGTCACGTGGGCGTTGGCGAGGGCCGCGGTCAGGGCGATCAGCAGCACGCGCTCCCCGACGGGCAGCACGATGATCTTGCGGAGCCAGTACGCCCTGGTGTCGCGGTCCAGCAGGACGGCCAGGCGGCCGCGGCCCGGCGTATCGGGGGCGGTGGGGCGGGCGAGGGCGCCGTCGGGGCGCTCCAGGCCGAGGCCGGCGTGGCGGGCGCCCATGTACGCGAAGTCGATCATGTGGCGGAGTGACTGCAGCAGCATGGCCGCCACCGCCATGGCCCAGATGCCGTCAGGGCCGGTCGGGCCCGCGGCCACGCTCCCGGCGTACCCGACGGCCAGGCCGAAGTAGACGGCGTACTCCTTCACGCGGGCGAACGTGGCGTCCAGCCAGGCCCCGACCGGGGAGAAGGTGCGGGTGTAGCGGGCGAGGCGGCCGTCCACGCAGTCCAGCACGAACGACAGGTACAGCAGCGCCGCGCCCGCGACGAGCGCGCGGCGGCTGCCGGCGGAGAACGCGACCGCGGCCAGGCCCGCGAGACCGACCGACAGGCCGGTGACGGTGCTGGGCGTCATGCCGAGGTGGGCGGCGAGCCGGACCAGGGGGCCGGTCCAGGTGCTCACGAGGTACGTCGCGGTGAAGCCGTCGCCGGAGCGCACGGTGGCGGCGAGGCGGGCGCGGCCCTCGTCCACCTCGGCGAGGCGCTCGATCGCGGCCTCGGTCTCCCCCTCGCCGGTGACGCGGACGGCGCGCAGCAGGCCGAGGGGCGCGGCGCGCACCGGCACCCGCAGCCGTACCAGGCCCGCGAGCAGCAGGTCGACGGCCTCGCCCGCCGTGGCGTCGCCGAGCACGCCCGCCTGCGCCAGGTCGGCGAGCTCGTCGGCCACCTCGGCGAACGTCGCGAGGTCGGCCACCCCGACGTGCAGCACGCCGCGGAAGGCGCCGTTGGCGGCGGTCACCACGTGGAAGGAGTTCCCCGCGGCGACGACCCGGCCGTGCTCGACGCGCACCGGCGGGACCGCGCCCGGCGGCTCCCTCCCCGGCACACCGTCCGCCTGCGTGCCCTTCCCCTGCGTGCCCTTCTCCGGCGGGGAGACCAGGGCGGCGGTGCCGCGGGACGGGTCGGCGAGCAGGAGGGCCAGGGCCTCGGTGTGGGCCACCAGGTCGCCGGGGAGCACCGCCATCGGGCCGGTGCAGGCGCGGGCGACCGTGGCCACGGCCCGCAGGTCGTCGGGGAGCCCGCCGCTCACCGTGACCCGGCTCGCGGGCGGGCGCGGCCCGGCTACCCTGGTCACGACATGCAGCTCCCGGACGGCCAGGGCGGCGAGCTGGCCGCCCAGCCGGTCGGCGGCGGCGCCCGGGGCGGTGTCCAGCACCACGGCGACCACCGTGGACGCCGGGCCGCCGCGGTCCGGACGGCGGGCCGGCCGGGCCACGACGTCGGGTGCGGGTCTCGGGGCGGGTGAGGATGCGGGCAGGGACTCGGGCAACCGGGGCCTCCTTCCGCGACCTCGAATCGTCCACCTCGCAACGTAACCGAGCCGTCACGGGCCCCGCAATCCCGTCGGCGTGTCACGCGGCGTGACCGGTGTCCGGGCACGAGCAGGGAGGATGGCGTTCATGCGCACCGTGGCGGTGGTCCTCGCCGGAGGCGTGGGGCAGCGGGCCGGGCTCGGCATGCCCAAGCAACTGGCGCGGATCGCGGGGCGGACCATCATCGAGCACACGGTGGCCGTGTTCGAGGCGGCGCCCGAGGTCGACGAGATCGTGGTGCTGATGGCGGCCGGGCACACCGGCGCGGCGGCGCGGCTCGTCTCCGGGTTCTCCAAGGTGTCCAAGGTCATCGAGGGCGGCGCGAGCCGTACGGAGTCGACGTGGCGGGCGTTGTCGGCGCTCGGCCCCGAGGAGTGCCATGTGCTGCTGCACGACGCGGTGCGGCCGTTCGTGGAGCCCCGGGTGATCGCCGACTGTGTGGCGGCCCTGGAGTCGGCGCCGGCGGTGATGGTGGCGGTGCCGACGTCGGACACGATCGTGGTGGCCGACGGCGACGTGGTGCGGGACATCCCCGACCGCGCGCCGCTGCGGCGGGTGCAGACCCCGCAGTGTTTCCTGCTGTCGGTGGTCCGCGAGGCGTACACCCGGGCGCTGGCCGACCCCGCCTTCGCCTCCCGCCCCGCCACCGACGACTGCGGGGTGGTGCTGCGCTACCTGCCGGACGTGCCGATCCGCATCGTGGCGGGCAGCGAGCACAACATGAAGGTCACCCACCCGGTGGACGTGCACATCGCCGAGAAGCTGTTCCAGGTGACGGCTGCGGTGCCTCCCGCCGCCCCTGAGCTGCTCAGGGACGTGCTCGGCGGGCGACGGCTGGTGGTGTTCGGCGACCCGCTGCTCGGCGGGCTCGCGGCGGGACACGGCGCGCGGGTGTCCTGCCCGGCAGTGCGGGTGTCCGACGCCGTGGCCGTGCGGGACGCGCTGGGCCGGGTGGCCGAGGAGGGGCCGATCGACGTGGTGGTCCTCGGCGAGACCTCAGGGGACGCCGGGGACGCCGGGGACGCCGGGGACGCCGACGTCGTCGTCGCCGGCCACCTGGGCGCGCTGACCGTGGCCGAGGCCGCCCTCCCCCACCTGCGGGAGACCGCCGGTCACCTGCTCCTGTGTGCCCCCGCGCCGGCCACCGCCGCCCGCGCCTCAGTGGCCGCCGCCGTGGCGGCCCTCACCCGCTCCCTGGCCGAGGAGTGGTCCGGCCAGGGCGTGCGCGTCAACTGCGTCACCACTGGGGACGCGCCGGCCGCCGGGACGTCCCTGGACGTTCTGGCCTCCGGCGGCACCGGCCAGGTGGTCACCTCACGCTGACGGCTTGCCGAGGCGGGGCGGGCTGGTGAGGAATCCCCAGCCCCAGGACAGGTGCATGGTGGCGTACACCAGGGGCAGCCGGGCCAGGGCCGCCGGAGGCAGGCCGCGGCCGGTGGCGACGGAGCCGGCGAGGATGGCCGCCGCGTACGCGCCCGGCACGACGAGCCCGAGCGGGAAGAACGGCGACACGACGAGCCCGAGCACGATGGCGGCCACGGCGGCGGGCGGCGCCAGGTAGCGCAGGTTGATGGTGCCCTCGTGGGTGCGGGCGACGACGCGGCGCCAGCGGCCGTAGTGGAAGTACTGCTTGGCGAGCGCGCGGACGCTGGGGCGTGGACGGTAGGAGACCCGCATGCGGGGCTGGAACCACACCAGGCCGCCGGTCCGGCGGATGCGGTGGTTCATCTCCCAGTCCTGGGCACGCTGGAAGTGCTCGTCGTACCCGCCGACACGCTCCAGGGCCTCGCGGCGGAACACGCCGAGGTAGACGGTGTCGGCGGGCCCCGGCTCGCCGCCGGTGTGGAAGCGGGCGTTGCCGACGCCGATGCGGGACGTCATGGCGCACGCCACGGCTTGCTCGAACGGCGTGACGCCCTCGGCGGCCATGATGCCGCCCACGTTGTCGGCGCCGGTCTCCTCCAGCGTCTCCACCGCCACCCGCAGGTAGTCGGGCGGCAGCATGGCGTGGCCGTCCACCCGGGCGATGATGCCGTTGCGTGACGCGCCGATGGCGGCGTTGAGGGCGTTCGGGGTGCGCCCGGTGGGGTTGGCGACGACGGTGACGCGGGGGTCCTCGGCGGCCAGGGCGTCGGCGACGTCCTGCGTGCGGTCCTGCGAGGGACCGACGGCGAGGACGACCTCGATCGGCCCGTCGTACCGCTGCGCGAGCACCTGGTGCACGGCCTCACGCAGGTGGCGCTCCTCGTTGAGCACCGGCATGACGACGGAGACGGGCGGCCAGACACGGGTGGCCGGTCCCGGGCGGGGCGAGTCGGGGAACTCCTTCATGGCGGCGCTCACGCTACTGTACGAGCGGGTGGGGACGGCAACCCACGGCGGTAGGGACGTCCGCATCGGTGTGTGTCGGCGGCCTTTGAGGGGGCTCGATGAGTGACGACGACTCCGGCGTCCAGGTGGGCGGGGACGCCTACGGGGGCGTGCGGTTGTCGGCACGCCGCTCCAGGCGGGCGAAGTCCGGGGCACGTGCCGTGCTGCTCGGCGCCGCCCTGTCCAGCGCGGTGCTCGCGGGCTCCGGCGTGTCGTGGTTCCTGTCCTCCTACGCCGCCGGGCAGATCAAGTCGGTGGACGCCGGGACCACCGGGTCCGACGCGCGCGGCGCGCTCAACATCCTGGTCGTCGGGGTGGACAAGCGGGACGACCTCACCCGGCGCCAGCAGAACCTGCTCCACCTCGGCCGGGAGGTGGGCCAGCGCAGCGACACCATCATGGTGGTCCACCTGTCGGAGGACCACTCCAAGGTCACGGTGGTGAGCCTGCCCCGCGACAGTTGGGTGGACGTCCCCGGCAAGGGCCAGCACAAGATCAACTCGGCGTACAGCCTGGGCGGGGCGCCGCTGGCCGTGCGCACGGTGCGCAACGCCACGGGCCTGACCATCCACCACTACGTCGAGGTCAACGTCCTCGGCTTCATCAACGTCGTGGACGCCATCGGCGGCGTGGAGGTCTGCACCCCGGTCGCGATCGACGACCAGAAGACCAAGTTCCGCCTCCAGCCCGGCACCTACGAGCTGGACGGCGTCAAGGCCCTGTTCTACGCCCGCACCCGGGCCACCGCCCGTTCCGACCTCGACCGCATCGACCGCCAGCAGCAGGTCATGTCGGCCCTGCTGCAGCGGGCCCTCAGCGGCGGCACCCTGGCCAACCCGGCCAAGCTCACCGCCCTGGTGGGCTCCACGCTGAAGACCCTCACGGTGGACAAGGCCCTGGCCAAGGACCTGCTCGGCCTGGCCGACCAGCTCAAGGACGTCTCCACCGACGACGTGACGTTCGCCACCGTGCCTCTGGCCGACGTGGACTACCGCACGCCGACCGGGGAGTCCGCGGTGTTGTGGGACAAGACCGGGGCCCGCGACCTGTTCCGCCGCATCGCCGCCGACGAGCCGCTCGTGAAACCCACGCCCGCCGCCAAGGAGCCCACCACGCCGAAGCCGACGCCGTCGCCCGCGCTCAGCGTGCCGCCGTCGCGCATCGCGGTGCGGGTGGTGAACGGCACCTCCATCACCGGCCTCGGCGCCCGCGCCAAGGCCGACCTGCTGAAGGTGGGCTTCCAGGTGCCCGCCCCTCCGGGCGACACCAGCCGCCGCACGTACCAGAACACCGTGGTGCGCTACCCCGCCGGCCGGGAGGACTCGGCCCGCACGGTCGCCGCCGCCATCCCCGGCGCCGAGCTGCGGCAGGCCGAGGTCCCAGGAGTGGAGGTCATCGTGGGCAGCTCCTACGACGGCGCCAAGAAGGTCACCGTGAAGGAGACCTCCCCGACGGCCGGCCCGTCGCCGTCCAGCACACCGGTGGCGCGGACGGCCACGCAGAACATCTGCAAGAGGTAGCCCTGCCCGGTCTCGCCGTGACGCCACTCGCGCGCCTCGGGGCCTACCAGGTCTCGCCGGTGATGCGCTCGTACGCCTCGATGTAGCGGGCGCGGGTGGCCTCCACGACGTCGGCGGGGATCTCGGGTCCTGGTTCCTTCTTGTCCCAGCCGGTGCCTGCGGCCCAGTCGCGGACGTACTGCTTGTCGAAGGCGTGCTGCGGGCGGCCCGGCTCCCAGTCGTCGGCGGGCCAGAAGCGGGAGGAGTCGGAGGTCAGCACCTCGTCGGCGAGCACCAGGGTGCCGTCGGGGGCGCGGCCGAACTCCAGCTTGGTGTCCGCGATGATCACACCGTGGGACGCCGCGAGGTCCGCGCCGCGCCGGTAGACCTCCAGCGTGATCCGGCGCAGCTCGGCGGCGGCCTCCGCGCCCTGGCCGGCCGTCACGTCGTCGATGGTGATGAACTCGTCGTGCTCGCCGAGCGGCGCCTTGGTGGTCGGGGTGAAGATCGGCTCGGGCAGCTTGGAGCCCTCGACCAGGCCGGGCGGCAGGGCGACCCCGGAGACCGAGCCGCTCGCCTGGTACTCCCGCAGGCCGAGCCCGGCGAGGTAGCCGCGGGCGATGCACTCGACCGGCACCATGTCCAGCTTGCGGCACCGCACCGCGCGTCCGGCGAACTCGGCGGGCACGTCGGCGGCGGAGATCACGTGGCCCGGCACGATGTCGCCGAGCCGCTCGAACCACCACAGCGACAGGCGGGTCAGCACCTTGCCCTTGTCGGGGATGGGGGTGGGCAGCACCACGTCGTACACCGAGATGCGGTCCGAGGCGACCAGGATGATGTCACCCCGGTCCTCGTAGACCTCGCGCACCTTCCCCGAGTGCAGCAGCTTCACCGTACCCCCAGCTCAACGACCACCCGGGGTGCTCCCGGCCGGACCCAAGGTTACCGCCGCGCCACCGTCCCGCCGCGCCCCGGGAGGCAAGTCACGACATGGCCAAGGTCGTCACCCCTTAGTTACATTTGACGAGGCTTTTCGCCAGGTAAGGTCCCAGCCCCGGGCGCTATGCTTCCGCCCTGATCGACACCGAAGCGGGCCCGATCAAGGACAGGTGCGGAGATGCGCGAGCGCCACGGACCGGCGAGCAAGATCCCCCCGGGTGTCGACACCTCGGTACCGAACATCGCGCGCGTGTACGACTACATGCTGGGCGGCACCATCAACTTCCCCGCCGACCGCCACCTGGCGGAGCTGGCCCTCCAGATCGCCCCCGACGCCCCCGCCATGGCCCAGGCCCACCGCGCGTTCCTGCGCCGCGCCGTACGCCACCTGGCCGCCGCCGGCATCCGCCAGTTCCTGGACATCGGCTCCGGCCTGCCCACCCAGGGCAACACCCACGAGATCGCCGAGACCGCCGCCCCCGGCGCCCGCACCGTCTACGTGGACATCGACCCGGTCGTCATCCTGCACACCCGCGAGCTCCTCGCCTCCAGCCCCACCGCGACCATCATCCAGGCCGACATCCGCGACCCCGATCACATCCTCAAGCACGAGCACTTACGCGACCACCTCGACTTCTCCCAGCCCGTCGCCCTGCTGATGTGCGCCATCCTCCACCACCTGCACGACCACGAGTCCCCCACCGAGATCTCCCGCCACCTCGTCTCCGCCCTCCCCCCGGGCAGCCACGTCGTCATCTCCCACTTCCACAACCCCGGCAGCTCCCGCCCCGACGTCGCCCTCCAGGCCACCGAATCGGAAAGACTCTTCAACGAGAAACTCGGCACCGGCCGCTGGCGCTCCCGCGACGAGATAACGTCCTACTTCTCCGGCACCGACCTCGTGGACCCCGGCCTGGTGTACATCCCCGACTGGCGCCCCGACCCCGACGAATACCAGTTCCGCGGCACCCGCTACTACGGCGACTACGCCTACAAGAGCCTGACGTACCACTCCTGGCTCGGCGGCGTCGGCCGCAAGGACTGACCGCCCCGGCGGGACGTCAGGTGATCGGATGTGACGTGCCGAGCCTCGCGCGGACCTCGGCCGCGCCAGGGTGGTCGAGGTCGTCCAGGATGCCGAGGGCCCGCCGCCAGACGGCACGGGCGGCGGGCACGTCACCCGCGGCCTCGTGGGTGTCCCCGAGGTGCGTGAGGACGCCGGCCTCCCAGTAGCGGTCGCCGAGCCGGCGCAGGTGGTTCAGGGCGTGCTCGTAGCAGGCGATCGCCTCGGCGTGGTGGCCGAGGTGGTGGTGGGCGTAGCCGAGACGGTCCCAGCTCTCCCCCTGTCCGTGGGGGTCGCCGATCGTCTCGAACAAGGCCAGTGCCTGCCCGCAGTGCGCGAGGGCCTCGTGGTGCTCGTCGAGTTCCGCGTGCACCCATCCGACGGTGTTGAGAGCGAGCGCCTGCCCGTGCGCGTGGCCGGCCGCCCGGAACAGCGCCAGGCAACGCCGCGCGTGTTCGAGGGCTTCGCGGTGCCGGTCCTGGCGTCCGAGCAGCACGGCGAAGCTGTAGTGCGTCTGCCCCTGCCCGGGGAGCTCACCGGCCTGGCGGTGAAGCGCGAGAGCCTGCTCCAGATGGCCGCGGGCCTCGTCGAAGCGGCCCATCTGGATGTAGGCGTGGCCGATCTGCTGGTGTCCGCCGGCCTCGGTGGCGGGCTCACCCGAACGGCGTCCGGCCGTCACGGCGGCACGCTGGGTGGCGATCCAGTCGTGCCAATGGCCGCGCCGGTCGAGGTAGTCGGTCAAAGTCCAGGCCAGTTGCCAGGCGTGGGTGTCGAGACCGGCGCTCACCGCCTGTTCCACGGCACCGAGCAGCACGGCGTGCTCGGCGGTGTACCACCGCAGCGCGTGCTCGTGATCGAGGAGGATCTCGGGGACGACGCCGGGGGCGGGCTCCGGCAGGGCGATCGGGTCCCGGCACGCGTGCAGGTGCAGCGCCGCCGCGTATCCCGTCCGCAGGTAGTGGTCCAGCACCCGGCGGATCGCGTCGCCGCGAAGCGGGCCGGCGTCGGTGCCGTCCGCCGCCTCCGCGGCGTAGACCCGCAGCAGATCGTGCAGGATGTACCGGTCGGGCAGGTGCTCGATGATCATATGCGTCCGGGCCAGCTCGGCGAGCAGGAAACGTACCTCGTGCGGCGGCGACGCCATGAGGCTGGCCGCCGCCGCGGCCGAGATGTCGGGACCGTGGTGCACCCCGAGCAGCCGGAACAGGCGTGCGGCCTCCGGAGTGAGCGTGCGGTACGACCAGGAGAAGACCGCCCGCACGTCGGTGGCCTGATCACCGCCGGTGAGAGCGTCCAGCCGCGCGTGCGCCTCCCGCAGCTCGGCGGCCAGGGCGCGCAGGGGGAAACGCGGATGGGTGGCGGCCCGCGCGGCCACGATGGCCAGCGCGAGAGGTAATCGGTCACACCGTTCGATGATCTCCCCGGCCGCCTCGGGTTCGGCCGCGACCCGGCCCGGCCCGAGGCGCCGGACGAGCAGTTCCCGTGCCTCCGCGAAACGGAGGGCTCCGAGAACGAGCGGCACGGAACCGGCGGCGACCAGGCCGGAGAGCTGATTGCGGCTGGTCACCACGACCATGCATCCGGGCGTGCCCGGCAGGAGCGGGCCGGCGTGGCCGGAGTCGCGGGCGTTGTCGAGCACGATGAGCATGCGGCGGCCGGCGAGCATGCTCCGGTAGAGGGCGGCCTGGGCGGCCAGGCCGGACGGCACGCGCTGCGGCGCCACGTGAAGGGCGTCGAGGAAGCCGCGTACGGCCTCGGCGGGATCCATCGCCCCCTCGGAGGCGAACCCGCGCAGGTTCACGTAGAGCTGCCCGTCGGGGAAACGGTCGCGGACCCGATGGGCCCAGTGCACCGCCAGGGCGGTCTTTCCCACCCCCGCCGTGCCCGTCAGCGCGCTGACGACCACGGCGGTGGCGTGGTCCCGCGACTGTTCGACGAGGGCGTCCAGCCTGGCCAGCTCGTCGCCGCGTCCGCAGAAGCCGCGTACGTCGCTCGGTAGCTGCGCCGGCACGACGGTAGCCGTGGAAGACCCCCGGGCCACCGGACGCGCGCCGGAGTCCAGATCTCCGCGCAGGATGCCCTGGTGCGCCCGGCGGAGCTCCGCCCCCGGCTCGGCGCCCAGCTCGTCGACCAGCCGCCGCCGGGTGGCCGAGTACAGGTCGAGCGCCTCGGCGGACCGTCCCACCGTGTACAGGGCACGCATCAGGACCGCCACCAGCGGTTCGAAGAGGGGGTTCTGGTGGACCGACTCGGTGAGCGGGCCGATCACGGCCGCGGCGTCGCCGGCGAGCAGCTCGGCGTCGGCCCACGACACGACGGCGTCCAGGTGCTCCCTGCGCCAGTCCCGGCGCGTCCGTTCGGCCCAGTTCCCGTGCAGACCGCCGAGCGCCTCGCCCCGCCAGAGCCCGAGCGCCTCCCGCAGCAGCCGCACACGCTCGGCTCGCGACGCTTCCCGAGCCTGCCGGAGCCGCAGCCGGAACAGGTGGACGTCCACCCGCTCGGGCTCGACACCGAGGAGGTATCCGTCCGAGCGGCGCGCCAGCGGCGCGGCCGGCCCGCCGTGCGCTCCCGCCTGTTCGAGCGTCCTGCGGAGCCTGGTGACGTGCGCCTGCAGCGCCCGGCGCGCACGCTCCGGAGGCCGGTCACCCCAGACACGCGTGATCAGGGTCTCGACGGTGACCTGACGGCCGGCGTCCGCCGCCAGCGCCGCCAGCACCGTGCACCGCTGCGGCGGCCCCACCGCGAACGTCGCCCCGGACGCGACCACCTCCACCGGGCCCAGCAGCCGGAAATGCACACCGATCACCCGCGCCCCGCTCCGCATTCACCACTGTGAGCTCATCACTACATAGTGCGACAACATATCGGCAACTTTTCGCCTGCCGGCGGGATCCAGTATGAGATCCGGCCGACCGGCCGCCACCGCCCGACGACGGGAGAAACCATGACGGAACGTGGAGACAGACATGCGGGGGGCCGCGTCCGGCGGGGTCTGCTGGTGCTGCTCGCCACCCTGACGGCCGCCGCCGTGACCTCGGGGGCCGCCCAGGCCGACCCCAAGCCCCTGCCGTCCGCGTCCACCTACATCAGCGACGACACGCTCGCCAAGATGGAGGCGCAGGAACCACTGAGGAAGGCCGCGGACATCGTCCGGTGGAGCGTCGAGCGGACCAAGGCCGGCGGCTACGCCGGCATCGAGCTCGGCGGCGACGAGGTCGTGGTCTGGTGGAAGGGCACCCTCCCGGCGGCCGTCCAGGAAGCCGTCACCGAGGCCCGCCGCGGCGCGCGGGTTCGTGTGGCCCCCGCCGCCCACTCACGCGCCGAACTGGAGAAGGCGGCCCACCGCGTGGCGGAGTACATGCGGACCCATCCCCGTTCCCCGTACCACAGCGTCGTCGTCGCCCACGACGGCAGCGGGCTCGTCGTCAAGGCCGAGCAGGCCGGGCTCCCGCCGGCCCCGCTGCCCGCCGAGGCCAGGCCGCCGGCCGGGATCCCGGCCTCCGTGGTGCGGCAGGAACGCCCGCGGCTCGCCGGCAGGCTCAACGACACGGCTCCCTTTTGGGGCGGCGGCCGCATCAACAACAACGACAACGACTCCATCTGCACCGCCGGGTTCCCCGTGCTCAGGTATGACTCGGCGTTCATCCTGACCGCCGGGCACTGCGGCCGTCCCGGCGGGAGCTGGAACAACGGCGACGACAGCCGCTTCGTCGGCACCGGGGCCCATGAGCACGTGGCCCACGACCTCCTGCTGATCTCGGCCCCGGTCCATGGCCGCATCTGGGACGGGGGCGTCGGTGTGGGCGAGTTCACCAAGCGTCTACTCGGCTGGGGCTGGGTGTCGACGGGTGAACGGCTGTGCGCGTCGGGCTCGGTGACCGGGGCTCGATGCAATTTCATCGTCAACGGCAACACCTACGCGATGTGCGCCCGCGACGTGTACGGCAACAGCGAGTGCTACTACGACCTCATCGCGGCCGACCACGAGACATGGGCGTCCGCCGGCACCGCGGGCGACAGCGGCGGCCCGGTCTTCGTCCCCTGGGGCTCCGACGGTGTCATCGCCAAGGGCACCATCACGGCCACCATCGGCCGCACCCTCGTCCTCCAGGACTTCGCCACCGCATGGGCGGACTTCGGCATCGAGACGTTCAACGGCTGACCCCCGCGCCCACGCCGTTCACGGCCGGGGGGCGTGAGCGGCGGGGACGGTCCTCGCCGGCAGCGGGAACGCCTGGCCGCGTTCGGCGTAGCGGACGCGGTCGGAGAGGCCGGCGCGGGCGACGGCGCGGCGGAAGGCGGACAGAGGGGAACTGAAGACCGTGTAGTCGTCGTAGTGGACGGGGACGGCGACGCGGGGGGCGATCAGGCGGACCCAGCGGACACCCTGGGCGGCGTCCATGGTGACGAGGAGGCCGAGGAGCTTCGTGCCGCCCAGGTGGACCAGGCCGACGTCGATCCCGGGGAAGCGGACGGGGATCTCGCACAGGATCGGGTCGAGCAGGGTGTCGCCGCTGATGTGGAGGCGGAGGTCCACCTGGCCGTCGGGGCGGGTGAAGTCGAGCATGCTGCCCATGACGGGCGGGAGCAGGTAGCGGGCGGGGCCGGGGGCGTGGCGGGCGGGAAGGGACGTGACGGTCAGGGTGCGGCCGTTCTTGTGGAGGCGGTGCTCGCCCCAGGTGCGCAGCCCGACGGCGCGGGTGAAGCCCTGGCGGCGCAGGTGGCGGGTGGTGATGACGGGGACGCGCTTGTCCAGGCCGTGCCTGGCGATCCGGTCCCAGTGGTCGCCGTGCATGTGGGACAGCACGATGGCGTCCAGCGGCGGCAGGTCGCCGACGTTCAGCGCCGGTTCGGTGCGGCGCCGCGAGGTGAGGCCGTACCCGAGGTGGGCGCGCTGACCGCGGTGCAGGAAGTTGGGGTCGGTCAGCAACGTGAAGCCGTCGTGGCGGATCAGCGTGGTCGCGTTGCCGATGAACAGCACATCGGATGGTTCCTGTCCCGTCATCGTCCTCTCCCCTCCGCTCCCGGCTGCAGGTGAGGCCCGCCCTAGGACCCGTACCCAATCCCACACAGCCCTCCGATTTCCGTCAGATCTGGAACGCTCCATTAGTTCGTTATGCCAGCACCGTCAAGAGAATCGCCGCGTCAAAACCGGCCATCGAGAAAGCTGTCCGCGGGCCGGGAAGCGTGATCTGATGCCTGTGCCGATCCGGCTCGGGGGCCAGGACAGAAAGGTCGCGACGATGCTGGACTCCCCTCTGTACGTGAACATGACCCGCTGGGGCGCGCTCTACGGCGGGCCTGGCGGCAACTGGGGGCCGGGCCGGGTGGACCCCGCGGCCGACCAGGTGGAGAACCAACTGGGGCTCGGCCCTGGCGGGTTGCCCCGCCTGTTACCGGCCAGCAACACCAGTGACGACCTCGACTACATCCTTCCGGCCACCCGCGTGAACCTCGGCCTGCCGAACCCGTTGTTCGCCGCGGCCGTCGGCAGCCAGCACGGAGGCGCGGGGAACAACGGCCGGGTCGTCCTGGACGACCTGCGCGGCGCGATGAACAGCGTCTGGCCCGTGCTCGCCAACCCGTGCTACGCGATCATCGACTCCGACGCCGCCCACCACGTCTCGCTGCTCCTGGCCGAGCTGGCCTTCGCCAACGTGGCGGCCGGCCGGGCCAAGATCGTGATCAACTTCGACGCGCACACCGACTACTCCGTCGCGGCGATGAACGCCGCCTCGCTGCGCTGCGACAACTGGGGATCTTTCGTGATCCGCCCCGTCGGCGCGTGGGTGCCCATCGCCGACGCCTACGTGATGATCGGCAACAAGGCCGGCGGCGGCCAGGCCCCCAACCCGGCCTGGAGCAACACCACCTGCCGCCTCCGGGCCCCGAACACCCAGTCCCAGAACCTCGCCGGGGCCACCGTCAGGCTCCAGATGCAGAGCCTCGTCAACCTGCTCAACGCCAACATCGCGCACCTGAACGGCAACGCGCCCTGGGCCGGTTACGACGTCTACGTGACCGTGGACCGCGACTTCCAGCAGCAGAGCTTCACCGACTACGGCGACGGCGCCTACACCACGGTCGCGGCCTGGCAGGCCGTGCACGACTGCATGGACGAGCTCAACAACAACGTCCCCAACGTCGCCTTCGCCGGCTTCGACATCTGCGGCCTCCCCACCTACGCCGGAGCGAGCGTCGCCGCGGGCGCCCTGGCACCCCAGCAACGCTTCAACCTGGCCCTCCAGGACATCCAGACCTTCGAGAACGAGATCGCCGCCCTCTGAGCCACGTCCCCGGCACGCGGGCCGAGCCGGTGCAGGTGGTGCCGTTCAGGGGCGAACGAGGCAGGCACGCCACCCGGCGGACCGGCACTACCAGGCGGTCGCGCCGCCGTCCACCGCGTAGTTGGCGCCGGTGATGTACGCCGCACGGTCGGAGGCGAGGAAGGCCGCCAGTTCGACGATCTCCTCAGGATGGGCGAAGCGCTTGAGCAGCGTCTTGGCGGTGATCCGGTCCCGGGCGGCCTGGTCGTCGCCGAGGTCCCGTTCACTGGCCGGGGTCAGGACGGGGCCGGGGCTGATCGCCACCGCGCGGATCCCCTGGGGTGCGCCTTCGAGGGCGAACTGCCGGGTCATGGCGATGACACCGGCGTTGGCCACGCTGTGCCCGACCATCGGGGGTACCGCACCGGCGATCATGCCGGCCATGGACGCGACGTTGATGATGACGCCGCCGCCGCGCCCGACCAGGTGCGGCCACGCGAACTTCGAGACGAAGAAGGGGATGTCGAGCTCGCCGGCCATGGTCACCCGCCAGTCCTCGACCGAGAAATCAGGCATCGGGCCGAAACGCAGGTAAGCCGCGTTGTTGTACACCACGTCGAGCCCGCCATAGGCGCCCGCCGCGACCTCGACGACCTGCCGCGCCTGCTCGGGGTCGGAGAGGTCGAACGGCGCGACGCCGGTCATCTCGCCGCCGTCGCGGCGGACGAGCTCGACCGTCTCCGCGTTGGCCTCGGCCTGGATGTCGGACCCGACGACCTTCGCGCCCTCCCGCGCGAAGACCAGCGCCGCGACGCGGCCCATGCCCCCCGCGGTGCCGGTGATGAGCACCACCTTGCCGTCCAGTGTCCCCACGGAGCCCTCCCTCAATAGTTGCTTCGTCAAGCAACTACCATAAGACACCTGCTTGACGAAGCAACAAAGGGGTGGGGTGTGCCGGTCAGTCGCCGCTCGACACCAGGTCCCCGGACAGGTCGTCGGTGGCCGGCGCGATACGAGACCCCTCCACCGACGCGTCCGCCTGCGTGGCGGCCAGGAAGAAGTCCCCCGAATAGGGATCCTCGGCCCTCTTGTACCGGAACGCGAGCGCGTACGCCGCTTTGACGAGCTTCTGCCCTCTCAGCCGCAACTCCGCCGCCTCGGCCACCTTGCCGATCGCCCGCCCCTGCCAGTACGCCGCCATGTCGCGCCAGTACTTCACGTCCTCCGGCTCCCGCGCCGTCAGCGCCTCACACGCCAGCAGCACCGCCATCTCGTACGCGGCCCCGGCGTCACCACCCTCGGCATCGTCCAGCCGCAGCCGCCGCCGCGCCCCCCACCCTTCGGGCACACGCCGCATGACACGGCTGCGCCGCACCGGCGGCCGCTCCCCCGGCACAGGCGCCAAGAGATCACCGGCCACCTCGGTAGCGGGATCCCCACCCCCCCGATCCGGCAGCGCCTGTTCCGCCCCGTGCCTCGGCGGCGTCACACCCCCCTCAGCGGCCTTCGCGGCCTGCCAGAGCACGGAGAACTCCTTGTGCAGATCCTCCAGCGGAGCGATCTGCAGATCCGACTTGGTGGCGATGTGATGACACACCACCACGAACGTCCGGATCAGCACCCAGTCCGGCGGCTTCTTGAACTTCCCCCTCACCAGGTCGCACGCCGTCGCCCGGGGCAGAAGCCGCAGGAACTCCTTGTCCTCGCGCTCACGGATGACGCTCTCCGCGACCCGCTCGAAGGCGTTGTACGACGGCTGTCCTGCCTCTACGCAGTACAGCCTTCTGATCCGCTCTTTGAGGAGCCCGAGCTCCCCCTCCGCCTGTCCGGCTTCACGCATGACTCAACGCCCCGTCGAGGGATGAATCGGAGGAGCCAGACAGAGCGGAAGTGCGTCGCTCGAACCACTTGGCCCCGAGGAGTCACCATAGTCCCACAGACAGGCACCTCCGGACCCCCATAACTCCCAGCGATACGCCCTACTACATCGCCTCTTGACCAGGTGCTTCCGACTACGTCCGAGTTCATCCGGAAACAAGGACAACGTCGTCCGAAGCGAGATCATCCCCGCCCCCCACGCCGACCGCCCCTGGTAGCTCTTCCTCATGCACTACGCGAACTTGATCTGGTGGGCGATCACCGGCCTGCTGCTCTCCCTCCTCATCGGCATCCTCGGCGCCATCCTCGCCACCGGCAACGGCAACTCCACCCCCGGCTCCATCATGATCGGCGCCACAGCCGCCGGCGCCTTCGCCGGCCTATGGATCACCGCCACCCTGGTAGTCCAGGAGGCCCTACGGCCCTAGCCACTCCGCGCGGGAGGGGCGGCGCCGTCCCGGAGTAGCCGGTCTCGGCCCGGCACTGCGCGTCCGCGACCGCCGTGTCGATCTCGGCCCGCGTGCCGCGTGGCTTGTCCGAATCCGCCCGTCAAGCGCTCACGTCGACCACGACGCGAACCGTGGCCTGGTCCGTCTCCGTGGTGCGGACCGTGAGAACGGCCTGCCAGCGACCCGGGAACGGCAGGTTCAGCCGGCCGAAGTAGTGCCCGCCGGCGCCCTGGAGCTCCACCGGGATCGGCCCGAGGTCCCGGTCTGTGAGGGTCATGGCGGCGTGCACCTCCGGCACGTTGAGCGGCGCGCCGTTCGGGTCGAGCACCGACAGGTGAAGCTGCGCCGGCCCCACCTTGGGCGGAAGTACCGCGAGCAGCACCGCACCGCGCGCGGCGGGGCCGGAGCCGGCCGAGAACGGCACGGGTGTGGGCACGGCCGGCACCGGCGCCGCTCGATTCGCGGGCGCCGCCGTATTCGCGGGCGCCGCCGTCGAGCGGTTCCCGGCGTACGCCGAGCGGGCCGGCTCCATGGCGACCAACGCGGCGGACAGGCCGAGCACGACGGCGCCCACCGCCATCTCGGCCCGCAGCCGCCGGTAGAACGCGTAGAGCTGGTGCGGGTCAGGGCCGCCGCGGCGCCGGTTGCCGCCCGCGCCGTAGTGGCGGGCGATCCATCCGCGGGCGGCGGCGCCGAGCGCGACCAGCGCGACCACGAGGGCGACCTTCACCAGCAGAACCCGGCCGTACTCGGTGGCGAACAGCGTCGGCGGCGACCCGACCTGCCGCCATGCCTGGAACAGGCCGGTGGCGGCGATGAGCGCCACGCACACCAGCGCCGTGTGCGAGAACCGGGGCACCGCCACGCGCAGGGTGACGGCGTCGCGGGTCGGGACGTGCGTCATGGCGAGCGCGACGAGACCCCCGAGCCAGACCGAGCCGGCGACGAGGTGCACGACGTCGACCGGCACGGCGAACCCGCCGGCCTCGCCCGTCACGCTGTGGTTCGCGATGCTCCAGGTCGCGGCGAGCGCCGCGGCGGCCGCGAGCACCGCCGCCGCGGCCGTCCACCGCGTGCGGCGGTCCGGCGCGTCCGGGTAGCGGTTCAGCAACCAGACGAGCGCAGGCGCCGCGGCGAGCAGCAGAGCGACGCGAATCCCGAGGGCACGGCCCAGGTCGGTGGTCCACGTCGTGGACAGCAGCCGCGGGTCGAAGGCGTCCGCCACATCGCCGTCGGCCACGTACGGCCCGTACAACAGGCCGGAGGCGATCGCGGCGGCGAGGCTGGCGCCCCAGCCGGCCCACAACGCCCGCCGGGCCGGCCGTCGCCGCGCACCGGCCGGCCAGCACCACGCCAGGTAGAACGCGGTGCCGAGCAGCACGGCGAACCCTGCGAACGCGGCCCACCGGGCGGCGCCGTACGCCGTCGCGGCATCGCCGGAACCATCGCCCGGGGGCGTGACGCCGGCCGGGCGGCTGCCCGGCGTACCGACGGTGAACGTGTAGGCGCCCTGCACCGGGTGGCTGTCGGAGGACACCACCCGCCACGAGACGGTGTAGACGCCGTCGGCGAGTTCCCCGTTCAGCGGGGCCTCCACCGACGTGTCGTCGCCCACGCGGTGGACCGGTGCGCCGATGCCGATACGGGCGCCGTCTGGGCCGAACAGCCGCACGCCGTCCGGCGGCACGGTCACCGGGTCGGTGAACTGAAGCAGCAGCGTCCGAGGGGAGTCCTGGTAGATCTGGCCGTTGGCCGGCGCGGCGTCGACCAGTTCCGCGTGCGCCCAGGCAGGGCTCGCCACCACGAGGGACACGGCGGTGGCGAACCCTGCGAGGAGGACGGCGAACGCGCCGCGCGTCCTGGTGCGGGTCACGGCGAGAGCCGCCCGGCGGTGTCCGCCTCCACGAGCGGCGCGGAGGCCGGCACCGGGGTGCGCCGGCGCAGCCCGATCGCGGCCGCCGTCAGCAGCGCGAGGGCGCCGAGCGCGAGGCCGGCCCAGCCGAGCAGGCGAGCGACGCCGTCGCCGGTGGGGGTGGGGGTGGGGATGGCCGCGGCGGGCGCGTTGGCCTGCGCGTCCGCCGGCTTGACGTCGATCACCGGCGCCGGGTGTTCGGGCCGTGGCGCGCCGGCCTCCGGGATGTCGATCCAGCGGACGACCTCACCGCCGCTGTAGGTCTGCAGCGCCTTGAACACGAGCTGGCCGGGCGTGGTGGGCAGCGGACCGAGGGACACCTCGAAGAGCTGGAACTCGCCGGGCTTGATGGCGCCGCCCTCCCACACGATGCCCGTGACGGCCTTGTTGGCGGCCTCGTCGTCGGACCCGGCGGACGCGGCGTTCGGCAGTTGCCGGGTGGTGACAGTGGCCGTCCAGCCCGGGACGGGGCGCAGGGAGACGCTGGTGAGCTGGGCGTTCTCCGGGAAGACGATCTCGACGCGCGTCGTTTTCGCGTCCGGGCGCTCGGTGGGCACCTTGAACGCGAACGTGCCGTAGCCGCCGGGGGTGGCGACCGAGGGGGAAACGGTGACGTGGGCCCACGCCGGCGAGGCGGGAGCGAACAGGACGGCGACGCCGGCGATGAGCATCGCGGTGACGGCACGGATGAGCTTCATGCACGGACTCCTTGCGCGTATCGGTATGTGGAGCCCGTGCCGGCCAGGTGCGCTCACGGCTGACCGGCACGGGTTCGGAGGCGGGTTCAGCCGGCGATTACGGCGTTACATTGACGATCGTCACGAGGCCGATCATGCCGTTGGGTCCCTCGGAGTGGGAGAAGATGTGGCAGTGCAGCAACCACTTCCCGGGCTCTTTGGGCTGGAACACGATGTCGTACGTCTGTCCGACGCCGACGTTGAGCGTGTCCACGGTGTACGGTGAGGCGAGCTTGTTGCCGTCTTGGGCCACGACCTGGAACGGCATCCCGTGCAGGTGCATCGGGTGGATCATCTCGGGGCCCGCGCCGATCAGCCGGACGTGGACCTTCTGGTTGACCGCCGCCGTCAGCGGCACGGTCGCCGGGTACGACTTGCCGTTGAGGGTGAACCCGTTGGAACCGTCGCCGATCTCGATGGTGTAGTGCTTGTCGGCGGCGATGTCGCCCAGCGTCGGGGTCACCAGGAGCGCGCCGTAGAGGCCCCGGCCGACCTGGCCTCCACCCATGTGCGAGTGGTACCAGTGCGTGCCGGTCGACTTGGCGGTCCATTCGTACGTGTAGGTACTGCCGGGCATGATGTGCGGCTGGGTGATGTCCGGCACGCCGTCCTGCGCGTTCGGCAGTTGCATGCCGTGCCAGTGCACCGCCGTGTGCTCCGGCAGGTCGTTCTGCACGATGACCCGCACCTGGTCGCCCTCGTTGACCTTGATGGTGGGGCCGGGCACTATGCCGTTGAATGTGTACGCCAGCTTCACCACCCCGGGCGAGACCTCCCAGTCGGTCTGCGACATGCACAGCTTGAACACCTTGACGGTGCCGACCAGGCTGTAGGCGGCCAGCCGGGTGCCATCGCCCTGGGCGGCGCCGAGGGCCGGGTCGTCGCAGGGCGCGGCGCCGGGCGTCGGCGTCGTCGGGGTGACGCTCGGGCTCGCGCTCGGGCTGCCACTCGCCGAGGGGCTGCCGCTGGGCGAACGGCTCGGGCTCGCGCTCGGCGAGCGGGACGGCGACGGCGACGGCGGTGCCGTTCCGGCGTTGATGATGCCGGTCATGTACGGGTGGAGACTGCAGTAGTAGTTGTACGAGCCGGCGGTGGTGACGGTGACCATGAAGCTCGCCCCGGGCGGCAGGTCCGGGGAAGTGAAGTCGCCGCGGATGGTGTGGACGGTACCGTCTGTCTCCTGGTTGACGAACGTGATCGTGTCGCCGGGTGCCACCGTGAGCACGTCCGGCGTGAACGCGAAGTTCTTGATCGCGATCGTGTGGTTCGCCGCCTGCGCGGCCTTCGGCGCGAACACTGCCGCGCCGGAGACCAGGACCGAGAGCGCGATCATGCCGATCAGCATCAGCCGCCGTACCGGTGGCGAGGTGTCGGAGAGGGCACGCCGGAGGGCCGCGAAGGGCCCCGGCGCGGTCGTATCAGACATGGGTGTACTTCCTCGTCTACTGTGGGATACACGCACCCACGTGCTGGCGGCCGAATGGACCGGCGTGGGTGGTGCGCGATCGGGGGCCCTGGTCAGGGGGAGGGACCGTCCGCTTTACGGTCCCTCCCCCGCAGTGCGGGCCCGCAGTTACTCGCAGACCCCCGGGTTGATGGGGTTGAGCTGGGCACACGTGAGCTGGTCCGCCATCTCCGGCGTGGCGTTCTGCACCCAGCCGTTGTAGACGATCGGGTAGGGGAGGACGCCCTGCCCGCCCATGCCGTTGTAGCCGGTCACGATGTCATCCACGGTGGTGCCCGCGGCGGAGTCGAGGACCATCTTGCCGACGATGGTGGCGTCGGCGGGGTCGCCGTTGCCGTTGGGGTCGGGGTCGATCACGGCGAGGGTGTTGGCGAACTTGCTCGACACGTAGGCGTAGTAGCCGCCGCCGCGCTTGGCACCGAAGTTGATGCCGTGACAGCCGGAGTCGCACGGCAGGTACTTGATGACCTTGTCGGTCTTGGTGTCGATGACGGCGATGTTGCTCGTGAGCGTGTTCGCCACGAACGCCACGTTGCCGTCAGGGCTGACCGGGATCTGGATCGGCAGGCCGCCGGAGCTCCCGGTCGTCGCCCCGGTCACCATGTCGTAGTTCGCCCACAGGTTGATGGACTTGTAGCCGACGTTCGTGCCGCTGTCGGTGTGGCACGCCGGCCCGGCCAGCGAGATGCAGGAGACGCTCTGGCCGAGGAAGTTGGCCACGTAGTACTTCGAGGAGTCCGGCATCATGCCGGTCGCGATGGGCAACTGCTCGGTCTGCACCTCCTGGATCGAGCCCGACTGCACGTCGACGATCGTCGAGTTGTGGTGGTTGACGTTCGGCGTGACCATGGTGTGCCCGTCGGCGCTCATCCAGTGCGCGTGCGGGTGGGCCGGTGTCTGGCCGGGACCCTGCACCAGGATGCGTCTGTCGATACGCGTGGCACCCGGACTCAGTTCGACCACCGCGTTGCCGGCGTTGATGGCGACGTGGAGCTGGTCGGTGTCGGTCCGGGTCATCACATGGGATGGGTCCGGGCCGACCTGGATAGTTCGCACGAGCCTACCCGTGATCCGGTCGAACACGGTCAGGCGGTCGGAGAACCATTCCGTCTGGTAGATGTACCTTCCATCGCGGTCCGACCACATATTGTGCGGGTTGTTGAGGTTGATCTGTGGTAGCGCCACCTTCCGGTCCACGGTCCAGTTCTGCACGTCGACCTTGGTCGCCGCGCCGGACTTGACCTTGCCGGCGTACTGCTCCATCTGGGTGTCGACCCAGAGCTCACCGACGCCGGGCACGCTCGGCCGCTGGGTGAGCGCGGGCAGCGTGACGCCCTCGGTGAACTTGCTGTTGTAGTACGCGTCGAGGCTCGGGATGAACACCGGCTGCTCGTTCGCGTCGTACTGCAGGATCGGCGCGGGCGGGTAGTAGGGGTTCCAGTTCTTGGTCTGCGTGTTGCTGAAGACCTGCCAGTTGTCGGGCGTGGTGATCCGGAAGAACTTCTGCACGAGCTGCTGCACCACGTCGGCCGAGCTGGGCACGACGATGCCGCCCTTGATGTTGACGTTGAGCTTCTTGCCGAAGTCCAGGCCGGGCGTGAGCGGGTCGTCCACGACCACAGCGCCGAGCATGTACGGGTGGATCTTGCAGACCCACGCGTACAGGCCCGGTTCGGTCAGGTTGGCCTCGGCGTTGCCGATGAACGCACTGTTCTGGTCGATCGGCGGTGCGCCGACCGGCCAGATCAGGCTGGTCACCGAGTGGGCCGAGGCGGCCGCCGGTGCCGCCACCGCGAACTTCCCCTTCGGCGCGAGGCTCAGGTCCGTGGGCGCCAGCGCGGCGACCTCGTTGAGCGTGCGCATCAGGTCGAGCCCCACGGGCAGGCTGCCGAGCGGGACGGCGCTGCTGTCCGGCACCGTCGACAGCTGCTGGCTGAGCTGGTTGATCTGCGTCTTGGCACGCTGGATCGTTGGGTTCAGGAATCCGAGCGCGCCGCCCGCCGCGTCGACCGCCGCGTTGAGCTGGTCGAGGTTGAGCAGGCTGTTGACGTTCACACCGAGGCTGCCGACCAGCGGTGCGTCGCCGTTGATCAGCGGCAGGTTGAGCAGGCCGCCGCCGAGATCGCCGTTGAGCAGCGTGTCGGTGCTCAGCGGCAGCGACGCGAGCTTGGTCCGCGGCGTCACGGCGACGCCGAGCGACCGCGTGCCGAACAGCGTCGCACCGGTGTCGAACCACGCACCCTGATTGTCGGTGAGCGTGAATTGCACCGGCGTTCCTACACCGATCGGAAGCGCCTGGGCTGAGGAAGGAGTGACCCCAATTGTTACTAAAACCAGGATCGGGGTCAGCAGCCAAGCCAGTCTTCGTCGACTGGTCCGGCGTCGGGCGGCGAGAATGCCGCGTGGGGGAGAATGCATGCACTCCTCCTGAAGTGGGGTGAGATGATGACGCCAGCCGGATGTTTCACGCGCGGCTAGACGCAGTTAACTCGCCGTGAACGGGCACTCACGCGCAACACGGTTACGAACGCCTCAACGCGGTGCGGCGGAGTCCGTGAATCAGGTTGGTTCAGTACCAAGCTCAGGTCGAACCGACCAGAGCGGGATTCGCGCCGCTCAGGCGGCCGATGGACAAATCCAAACCGTCTACAACAGACGCAACAAACTCGAAACAAGCCGCGTCACGTGGCCCAAGGGCCAGGGTCCACCGATCACTCCATTGCCGGCGACGGGACGCACGGCGTGACACACACCGGCACCCTTCACGACTCATGAGACGCCACAGGCCGCGTGGGAGAAGGACCGCGCCGAGCTGGAGCCCGCCAGCTCCTCAAGTAGCCCCCTGAACAGCGTCGGCGGCGATCGTCACCAACACGGCGCAGGCGGGCGGCTGGTATCAGCGGCCCACCGGTGACTCACGGATCGTTGACCCCTCAACAATGATCTGTTAAAAATAAATCTATCGCCTGCACCTCGCGCCCGCCTTTGCGAGACGACAGGTCAAGAGCATAAAGCCATCCGACGTACAAGCGTGGATTAGTGACCTGAGCCAGCGATTCGATACGCCGACCGTACAAACCGGGTTCCTCGTCCTTCAGGGCATTCTCAATCTGGCCGTGGCCGACGCGGCACTCAAGAAGAGTCCCGCGAAATCGCCAAAGAACGACCGCGAACGCGTCATACCGCTCCCTGAGTGGGCCGCTGCCGCGATCCGCGTTCACTTGGCCAAATATCCCCCGCTAACCTGCACGCCGCCCTGGGAAAAGGTGTCAGGGAAGCCCCGTACGCACAACCTGTTGTTCCGCTGGACCGATGACACGTTCGTTAAGGCGCGAAGCTACAGCGAGCTCGTGTGGCGGCCACGCGGATCCCGGCTTCACCCTCCGTGTCTACGCCACATGATGCCGGGGTCACACGACCGCGCTCGCAAGGCGACAGACGACCGCCTGTTCCGTCCGCGCGTGGCGTCCCACGGAACAGGGACGGAACAGGCACTCTCCTAAGATCGTCGAGTGACACGACGAACCCGGCCCCCGAGCTTCTTCGGGACCGGGTTCTCGCTGTTCAGGGGGCTACTTGAGGAGCTGGCGGGCCATGACGACGCGTTGGATCTGGTTGGTGCCCTCGTAGATTTGGGTGATCTTGGCGTCGCGCATCATGCGTTCCAGCGGGTAGTCGCGGGTGTAGCCGTAGCCGCCGAGGAGTTGGACGGCGTCGGTGGTGATGGCCATGGCGGCGTCGGAGGCGGCGCATTTGGCGGCGCTGGAGAAGAAGGTGAGGTCGGGGGACTTGGTGCCGTGCATGGCCTGGTCGGACTTGGCGGCGGCGGCGTAGGTGAGTTGGCGGGCGGCCTCCAGGTTCATGGCCATGTCGGCGATCATGAACTGGAGGCCCTGGAACTCGGCGATGGGCTTGCCGAACTGTTTGCGTTCCTTGACGTAGCGGATGGCGTGGTCGAGGGCGCCTTGGGCGATGCCGAGGGCCTGGGCGGCGATGGTGACGCGGGTGTGGTCCAGGGTGGCCAGGGCGGTCTTGAAGCCGGTGCCTTCCTCGCCGATGAGGCGGGTGGCGGGGATGCGGACGTTGTCCAGGATGACCTGGCGGGTGGGGGAGCCCTTGATGCCGAGCTTCTTCTCCTTGGGGCCGAAGCTCACGCCTTCGTCGGACTTCTCGACGACGAAGGCCGAGATGCCGCGGGGGCCGGCGGAGGGGTCGGTGACGGCCATCAGGGTGTAGTACTCGGAGACGCCGGCGTTGGTGATCCACATCTTGGTGCCGTTGAGCACGTAGTGGTCGCCGTCCCGTACGGCGCGGGTGCGCATGGCGGCGGCGTCGGAGCCGGCCTCGGGCTCGGAGAGGGCGTACGAGAACATGGCTTCGCCGCGGGCCACCGGAGGCAGGTAGCGACGTTTGAGCTCCTCCGACGCGGACAGCAGGAGGGGTACCGTGCCGAGCTTGTTCACGGCCGGGATCAGGGAGGAGGAGGCGCAGACCCGGGCGACCTCCTCGATCACGATCACGGCCGCGAGCGCGTCGGCCCCCGCGCCGCCGTATTCTTCCGGGACGTGCACGGCGTGCAGGTCGGCGGCCACCAAGGCCTTCAGTGCGTCCCAGGGGAACTCGCCGGTCTCGTCGACTTCGGCCGCGTGCGGGGCGATCTTGTCCTCGGCGAGGGCCCTCACGGTCTCGCGCAGCATCTCGTGCTCTTCGGCGGGGGCGTAGAGAGGGAAGCTCATAGCCGAATAGTAGGACGTCCAACAATAGGGTGGCCGTCATGGGGGTACAAGAAGGGCAGCTCCTGGCGAAATGTCCCATTTGTCTGTTGCGGGACGCGGGGGGCGGGTAACATGCCTCGGCAACGTAGCGGTAAAGATTGGGTCGATAGCCGAACATGGAAGGAACGCGCTCGTGTCCTATCGCCTGACGGTCATCGGGACCGGTTACCTGGGTGCCACGCACGCGGCGTGCATGGCCGCGCTGGGCTTCGAGGTGCTGGGCCTGGACGTGGACCCCGTGAAGATCGCGCGGCTACGCGCGGGTGAGCTGCCCATCTACGAACCCGGCCTGCAGGATCTCCTCCGCCGCGGGCTGGAGTCGGGAAGGCTGCGCTTCACGACCTCCTACGAGGAGATCGCCGAGTTCGGCGACGTGCACTTCGTGTGCGTGGGCACCCCGCAGAAGAAGGGCGAGTACGCCGCGGACGTCTCCTACCTGGACGCCGTCGTGGAGTCGCTCGCGCCCCACCTCACCCGCGAGTGCCTGGTGGTGGGCAAGTCGACCGTGCCGGTGGGCACCGCGCAGCGGCTGGCCGACAAGCTGGCGCGCCTCTCGCCGTCCGGAGCGCTGGTGGAGCTCGCCTGGAACCCCGAGTTCCTGCGTGAGGGCTTCGCCGTCAAGGACACCCTGCACCCCGACCGCATCGTGCTCGGCGTGGTGTCGGACAAGGCGGAGAAGGTGATGCGGGAGGTGTACGAGCCCATGCTGAGCGAGGGCACCCCCATGGTCATCACCGACTACCCCACCGCCGAGCTGGTCAAGGTCGCGGCCAACGCCTTCCTGGCCACCAAGATCTCGTTCATCAACGCCATGGCCGAGGTGTGCGAGGCGGCGCACGCCGACGTCAAGGACCTGTCGCTCGCCCTGTCGTTCGACGAGCGCATCGGCGGGCGGTTCCTCAACCCCGGGCTCGGCTTCGGCGGCGGTTGCCTGCCCAAGGACATCAGGGCGTTCATGGCCCGCGCGGGCGAGCTCGGCGCCGACCAGGCGCTCACGTTCCTGCGCGAGGTGGACGCGATCAACATGCGGCGCCGCAATCGCATGGTGGACCTCGCCCGTGAGCTGACCGGCGGCTCGTTCCGCGACTGCACCGTCGCCGTGCTCGGCGCGGCGTTCAAGCCGAACTCCGACGACATCCGCGACTCCCCCGCGCTGGACGTCGCCGTCAAGATCAGCGAGCAGGGCGGCGACGTCACCGTCTACGACCCGGTGGCCCTGGAGAACGCCCGCCGTGCCCACCCGGCCCTGCGATTCGGCGAGTCCGCCCTGGAGGCGTCCCGCGGCGCCCATGTCGTGCTCCTGCTCACCGAGTGGCAGGAGTTCATCGACCTGGACCCCGAGATCCTGGGCTCCGTCGTCGCCAGCCGCCGCATCGTGGACGGCCGCAACGCCCTCGACGCCGAGACCTGGCGCGCCGCGGGCTGGCACTACCGGGCCCTCGGCCGCCCCTGACGTCAGGCGGGTCCGGGGTCGCCCAGGTGGGCGGCCTCGGCACGCAGGCGCTCGCCCTTCGCATGGGCCTGGTCGCGCAGGCGGGACTGGAAGTGCTCCACCTGGGCCCGCAGTTCCTCGTCCGCGGCGGCGAGGACGCGGACGGCGAGCAGGCCGGCGTTGCGGGCACCGCCGATGGAGACGGTGGCCACCGGGACGCCGGCGGGCATCTGCACGATGGACAGCAGCGAGTCCATGCCGTCCAGGTACTTGAGCGGCACCGGCACGCCGATCACCGGCAGGGGCGTCACCGAGGCGAGCATGCCGGGCAGGTGGGCGGCGCCTCCCGCACCCGCGATGATCACTCGAAGGCCGCGCCCGGCGGCGCGCTCACCGTAGGCGATCATCTCCTGCGGCATGCGGTGCGCCGAGACCACGTCGGCCTCGAACGGCACCCCGAACTCGGCGACCGCCTCGGCGGCGAGCCTCATCACCGGCCAGTCGGAGTCGCTGCCCATCACGATGCCGACGAGGGGCGCGGCCATCAGACGTACTCTCCCGTCGCCAGGTGCACCGCGGCGTGCCTGGCCCGGGCCCGCACCTCGTCCACGTCCGTGCCGAGCGCGGTGACGTGCCCGATCTTGCGGCCGGGCCGCACGTCCTTGCCGTAAAAGTGGATCTTGACGCCGGGGTCGTGCGCCATCACGTGCTCGTAGCGCCGGTACATGTCGGGGTCCTCGCCGCCGAGCACGTTGGCCATCACCGTCACCGGCGCCACCGGGGACGGCGAGCCGAGCGGCAGGTCGAGCACCGCCCGCAGGTGCTGCTCGAACTGGGACGTCCTGGCCCCCTCGATCGTCCAGTGGCCGCTGTTGTGCGGCCGCATGGCCAGCTCGTTGACCACCACCCGGCCACCGGGCAACTGGAACATCTCCACGGCCAGCACCCCGGTCACCCCGAGCTCGTTGGCGATCTTCAGGGCGATGTGCTGCGCCTGCGCGGCGTGCTCGGGGTCCATCCCCGTCGCCGGCGCGATCACCTCGACGCAGATGCCGTCCCGCTGCACCGTCTCGACCACCGGATAGCTGACCCCCTGGCCGTGCGGGGACCGCGCCACCACCACGGCCAGTTCCCGCTCGAACGGCACCAGCTCCTCCGCGATCAGCGGCGTCCCGCTCGCCAGCACCCCCGCCGCCTCCGACGCCGAGCCGACCACCCACACCCCACGCCCGTCGTACCCGCCGCGCGCCGCCTTGAGCACGAACGGCCGCCCGTGCTCCTCCGCGAACGCCTCCACGTCCTGCGCCGTGGCGACCCGCGCCCAAGCAGGACACGGAGCCCCGATCGCCGACAGCCGTTCCCGCATCACCGCCTTGTCCTGCGCGTGCACCAGCGCCTCCGCCCCAGGCCGCACCGCCACCTCGGCCGCGAGCGCCTCCACGTGCTCCGAGGGCACATGCTCGTGATCGAACGTGATCACGTCACACCCGCGCGCGAACTCCCGCAACGTGGCGAGGTCGCGGTAGTCCCCCAGCCGCACGGACCCGACGACCCGTGCCGCGCTCTCGCCGGCCGCCCCGGCCAGCACCCGCAGGTCCACCCCGAGAGCGATCGCCGCCTGCTGCGTCATCCGCGCGAGCTGCCCCGCCCCCACCATCCCGACAACCGGCCACCCGGCCTCTCCACTGGTCACACCGCCAAACACTACATACAGCGAGCGACCAAGTTTCAGGCGGCTGGAGCCCGCGGGGTCAGGCGGACTTCGACGCTGGCGTTCAGGGCACGCGCCAGACGCTCCAGAACCGGCAGCGTGGGAATGGTCCCGCCTGCTTCGAAGCGCGCTACCGCCGACTGGGTCATACCGGCCTCGCGCGCCAGGTCGGATTGGGTCCAGCCCCGCCCTTCGCGCATCCCTCGCACCGCCTTGCCGAGCTCATAGGCGAGCCGCGTGGCTTCGTACGCCTCGGCCGCATCCGGCTCGGCCATCCGGCGCCCCTTGAGCTCCTGCCAGCTCTCCTGCCCGCTCATCCCGCACCTTCTCCCTCGTCGACCTCATGCGCCAGTGCGGCGCAACGGCGCATCGCACGCCGAGCCCGTTCGACCTCCCGCTCCTCCCGCATCCGCGTCTTCTGGAACACGGTCAAGAGCACAATCCGACGGTGAGGCGCGATCCAGTAAGTGACACGCACGGCCGTCTCATCCAGGTGGAACCTGAGCTCACGCAACTTGCCGTCGAGTTGCCTGGTGTAAGGCTCCCCGAGCAGAGGACCCTCCGCCGCCGGCAGATCAACATAGAAAGCCACCCTCGCGAACGACGCCGCAGGTAGGTCCTCAAGCCACCTTCGAACCTCAGGTTCGAGCTCCACGGTACCCCAGCTCATAGCGTTGATGCTATGAAGGATCCGCCGGTCACACTAAGTGTTCGCCGGAATACGTACGCCGAACCCTTCTGGCATCAGAGGGTGATGTCGGCGAGGCCGCGGGAGATGGCGACGGTGGTGAGTTTGCCGTCGGGGGTGACCTTGGTGGCGAGTTGGACTACTTCGGTGGTGTGGAGGGACTTGGGGGTGGAGGTGCCGGTGAAGGCTTTGGCGAGGGTGGTGCCGAACAGGGGGTGGGCGAGTTTTCTGGAGGTGGTCTTCTGGGTGTGGAGGATCTTGAGGCTGTGGAAGACGAGGGCGCCGCCGTCGGCCAGGGCCAGGGCTCTGGTGTCGTCGGGGATCAGTTGGATCTCGTGGCTCAGGCGGTCGGGGCGGACGGTCGCCGGCTTCTTGGTGAGTTCGGTGAGCAGGGAGCGGACGGGGTCGCCTGAGGGGAAGCGGATGCCGGTGAGGCCGTAGCGGTCGGAGAGGAAGGTGAGGTGTTTCTGGGGGGCGAGGCGGGCGCGGACGCCGTCCTCGGGGTCCTCGGTGGGGACGACGCGGGTGGTGACGTCGGCGTCCAGTTCCGGTGGGGCGGTGGTGAGCTTCAGGGGGCCGTAGGCGACGCGCCAGCGGTCGTCCTCCTGGACCAGCACGATGTAGGCGGGGTCGGGCTCGCGGGCCAGGGCGACGAACCAGGGGCGTTCGTCGGGGCGGTCGGGGAGGAAGAACTCGGAGTCGCGGTAGGTGGCGCGGGCGGGGACCGGGCGGCCGTTCCGGGTGGCCTCGCAGCCGCGGCCGCCGAGCTCGTTCTCCGCGGCGGTGGTGAGGAACAGCACCTTCGCGCAGTCGCGGAGCTTCCAGGCGTCGTCCAGTTCGCCGAGCACGCCGAACGCGGTGCCGGCGTCCTCGGCCCCCACGGTGCGGCCGGCGGAGCCGGGCACGGTGGGGGCGGCGGTGGGCTCGGGCGGCACGTCCCCCTGAGCGCCGCAGCCGGCCAGCAGCACGAGGGACACACCGAGCGCCGCCACACGCGGGAGCACGCGCCACGCACCCGCGACCGGCGGCCGTCCCGGCACCGCGGCAGGCGCCGGTGGGAACTGCGGCCGTCCCGGCACCGCGGCAGACGCCGGAGGGGACGGCGGCCGTCCCGGCGCGGCGGGGGGCGCCGGTGGGAACGGCGGGAGGGCCGACGGGCGGCGTGGTGGGCAGGGGGGCGGCACTACGGCGCGGGGGTCGGCGGCGGGGGCTTCAGGTCGACGTCGCACGCCGGGAGCCACCTCTCAGGGCACACCTTGGAGAACTGCGGCGCAGCCTAGCGCACGGGCTCCCCGGCAAGCAGGAAAAGTCGTGATATCTCGATAGATGGACATGAAAGGGCGGCAAGCGAGCCGACGGCAGGCGCCTGAGGCGAGGGGCCGGTAACCTGTAGGGGCTCCGAAACCCCGAAAGGACCGTTGTGCAGCTCATTCGCCACCTGTATGACAGGTTCTCCGCACTGTTTCGAGAGCTCGCCAAGTTCGGCACCGTCGGGGCCGTCGCGTTCGTCATCGACTTCGCAGGCACCAACGTCATGCGGTACGGCGTGCACCTCGGACCCCTGACATCCAAGGTCTTCGCCACGGTCATCGCCGCGACGTTCGCCTATCTCGCCAACCGGTTCTGGACGTGGCGCCACCGCGAGCAGTCGGGCCTCGCCCGTGAATATTTCCTTTTTTTTGTGCTCAACGGCATCGGCCTGTTGATCTCTCTTTTGATCATCGGCTTCGTCGAATACACCCTCGGCTGGCGTGACCCGTTGAGCTACAACGCCTCGATGATCGTGGGCACCGCCCTCGGCACCCTGTTCCGCTTCTGGTCGTACAAGAAGTGGGTCTTCCTGCCCCCGGAGCTCCCCCCGGTGGACCCGCACACCGGCCTCCCCGAGGTCGCCGCGGAGCGCCAGCAGGAGCCCAAGCGGCCGCAGTCCACGCACGTGCCGCTCGACCAGGTGCAGCCCAAGCGGCTCCCCTCGGTGAACGGGCACGACGGCACGCCGACCCACCTCAAGCCGGGCCGCTGACGACCCGGTGCCGCGCCGTCTCCACGGCGGGGCGCAGGAACAACGCGAACACCGCTGGCCGGGCCCGCACCAGCTCGAGACGCCCCCCGTCGGACGCCGTGAGCGCACGGGCGAGCGTCAGCCCGAGCCCGGTGCCCCCGGCGCCGCTCACGTTGCGGTCGAACACCCGGGTGCGCAGATGCTCGGGGATGCCGGGACCGCAGTCGGACACCTCGATCACGACGGACCGGTCGGTGCTGCCCGTGGTGATCGTCACCGGCCCGTCGCCGTGCTCAAGGGAGTTCTCCAGCAGGGTGGACACCACCTGGCTCAGCCCGCCCTTGCTGACCATGGCGCAGAGCCCCCGGTCCCCGGCCAGCACGAGCGAACGGCGGGACCGGCGGAACGCCGGCTCCCACTCGGTGACCTGCTGACCGAGCACCTCGTCCAGGTCGATGGCCTCGGTCTGCGCGTGCCGCTGCCGCCGGGCCGCGGCGAGCAGCTCGTCGATCACCGCGGTGAGCCGTTCCGCCTGCACGATCGCGGCCTCCCCCTCCTCGCGCACGATCGCGGGCTGGGTGGCGGCGGCCACGATCTCCTCCAGCCGCATGGTGAGGCCGGTGAGCGGCGTGCGGAGCTGGTGGGAGGCGTCGGTGGCGAACTCCCGTTCCCGGGCCAGCAGGTCGGAGATGCGCGTGGCGCTGCGGTCCAGCACCTCGGCCACCCGGTCCAGCTCGGGGATGCCGTAGCGGTGCCTGCTCGGGCGCGCGTCGCCCGAGCCGAGCCGTTCCGCGATGCGCGCCAGATCGAGCAACGGCAGGGCGAGCCGCCGGGACTGCACGACGGCGAGCGACACGGCGACCGCCAGCGCGAGCCCGGCCAGAGCCACGATGAGCATGAGCCAGCCCCGGATGTTCCGCTCCACGTGCGCGCGGTCGCGGGTGATCCGGACGTAGACCCCGCTCTCGGAGTGGGTCTCCTCGGTCATCTGCCGATCCGGGGGCGGTTCGGCGCCGACGATGACCGTCGGGCTGTTGCGGATGAAGATCTGGACGTACCGGGCGGGGTACTGCCGCTGCAGTTCGTCCGGATCGATGGGCCGATCCTCGATCTGGGCGTACTCGACCTGGCTGAGGAGCAGCGTCGCCTGAGCTCGTAACTGCTGGACCGCCTCGTCGTCGATGAGGCGGGTGACCACGAGACCGAGCGGCACTCCGAGCAGCAGGACGGCGATCGCCGCGACCACGAGGGTCGAGGAGAGCAACCTCCGGCGCATTCAGGCGGCGGCTATTCGCGCTCGAACCGGAAACCGACTCCCCGGACCGTGGTGATGTAGCGGGGCTTCGCCGCGTCGTCCCCCAGCTTGCGGCGCAGCCACGAGATGTGCATGTCGAGGGTCTTGGTGGACCCCCACCAGTTGGTGTCCCACACCTCGCGCATGATCTGTTCGCGGGTGACGACCTTGCCGGCGTCCCGCACCAGAACGCGGAGCAGGTCGAACTCCTTCGTGGTGAGATGCAGTTCCTTGTCACCCATCCAGGCACGCCGCGAGTCCGCGTCGATGCGCACCCCCTGGACTACAGGGGTCTCGGAGGTGCCGCGGCGCAGCAGCGCGCGCACACGGGCGAGCAACTCGGCGAGCCGGAACGGTTTGGTCACATAGTCGTCGGCGCCGGCGTCGAGGCCGACCACGGTGTCGACCTCGTCGACACGGGCCGTCAGGATGAGCACGGGTGTGCCGTGCCCTTCGGCGCGGATGCGACGGGCGACCTCCAGCCCGTCCATTTCGGGTAGGCCCAAATCGAGCACGATGAGGTCGACGCCCCCGGACAGAGCCCTTTCCAGGGCCTGCGGGCCATCGGGGCTCACCTCCACCTGATAGCCCTCGCGGCGCAGTGCGCGCGCCAGGGGCTCGGAGATCGAGGTGTCATCCTCGGCGAGAAGTACGCAGGTCATAAAGCGATCGTAGGACCTTAGGCGATCGTTTCCCGGGTACAGCGCGCGGTTTGACTCGTCGTTGACCCACCAATTGACCTGGGCAAAGACGCCGAAAGAGGTACGAGCCCTCCCGCATCACCCGGGCCTCGGGGGAGCGCCTCGCGGCGCGCCCCCGGCACCCTACCTACCCCGTCCCCGGGCACATGTGACATGCCTCAGGGACGACCGAAAAGGATCAGTCGCTCGAAGAGGACGGAAGCTCCACCAGCCGCTGGAGGTAGAGCGGCTCGCCCAGCTTCTCGATCAGCTCCAGCTCGGTCTCCAGGTAGTCGATGTGGTGCTCTTCGTCCTGGAGGATGTCCTCGAAGATGCGGGCCGAGGTGGCGTCACCCCGCTCGCGCATCAGGAGGATGGCGGGACGCAGCCGCGCCACGACCCCGAGCTCCAGGTCGAGGTCGGCCTGGTGCTGCTCCTTGACGGTCTGGCCGATGTGCAGCGTGCCGAGCTTCTGGTAGTTGGGGAGACCCTCCAGGAACAGGATGCGGTCGGTCAGCACCTCGGCGTGCCGCATCTCGTCTATGGACTCTGCGCGGGTGAACGCCGCGAGTTTGGTGTATCCCCAGTTCTCCTGCATCTTGGCATGCAGGAAATATTGGTTGATGGCGGTGAGTTCGGAGGTCAGTTGCTCGTTGAGCAGAGCAATGATCTCTCTGTCCCCCTGCATTGCGGGCCTCTCGATCTATGCGGTCGCGACGAGTTCCTCAGATCGCTTAAGGATCGCACAGATCTTCCGCACGCATGTCGCGCAGTCCTTGCCGGCCCCTGTGGTATCCCGGATCTGACGTGCACTCTTCGCACCTGCCTGGATGCAGGCGTGAACCTCGCTCTCGGTCACGGCCTGACAGATGCACACGTACATAGAAGGATACGCCCTTCGCTCAGCGTAGGTTAGGCATGCCTAAGATAGCGCATGTTTCTTAGGTATGCCTATCCTCTTTCTTCCGCGAAGACGGCCATCAGATGTCCGGAAAGTGCACGATATGTGGACAAAAAACGCACCCTCCGTGATCCCCCGGTCACAGGAGACCACGGAGCGCGTCATGCGTCAGTGCCCGCGGGCGATCCATTTGTCCAGGTCAGGCCGCTCGGCGCCGATGCTGGTGGAGTCGCCGTGCCCGGTGTGCACGACCGTCGCCGGGGGCAGCACCAGCAGCCGGTCCCGGATCGAGTCGATGATGGTGTCGAACGACGAGTACGACCGCCCGGTGGCCCCCGGCCCGCCGGAGAACAGCGTGTCGCCGCTGAACAGCGCGCCGAGCTCGGGGGCGTGCAGGCAGACCGCGCCGGGCGAGTGGCCGGGGGTGTGCAGCACGCGCAGCGCCGTGCCCGCCACCTCGATCGTGTCGCCGTCGGCGAGCGGGCGGAAGCCGCGGCCGTCGCCGTGGACGGCCTCCCACAACATGGTGTCCGCCGGGTGCAGCAGCACCGGCGCCCCGGTCGCGTCGGCCAGCGCCCCCGCGGCGTTGATGTGGTCGTTGTGCCCGTGGGTGCAGACGATCGCCACGAGACGCCGGCCGCCCACGGCCTCCTCGATCGCCTCGGCGTCGTGCGCGGCGTCGATCACCACGACCTCGCTGTCGTCGCCGAACAGCCAGACGTTGTTGTCGACCTGCCAGGTGCCGCCGTCCAGCGTGAACTCGCCGGAAGTGACGATCTTGGCGAGGCGCGCGGTCACAGGACCACCACCGAGCGCAGCACCTCGCCGCGGTGCATCTTGGCGAAGGCCTCCTCCACCTGGTCCAGCGCGATCGTCTCGGTGACGAAGCCGTCGAGGTTGAGGCGGCCCTGCAGGTAGAGGTCGATGAGCATCGGGAAGTCGCGGCTCGGCAGGCAGTCGCCGTACCAGGAGGACTTCAGCGACCCGCCCCGGCCGAAGACGTCGAGCAGCGGAAGCTCCAGCATCATGTCCGGCGTCGGCACCCCGACGAGCACGACGGTGCCGGCGAGGTCGCGGGCGTAGAAGGCCTGCTTGTAGGTCTCCGGCCGCCCGACCGCCTCGATCACGACGTCCGCGCCGTGGCCGCCGGTCAGGTCCCGGATCGCCTCCACCGGGTCGGCGCTGCGGGAGTTGACGGTGTGGGTGGCGCCGAACTGCCCGGCCCACTCCAGCTTGCGGTCGTCCACGTCCACCGCGATGATCTTGGAGGCGCCGGCCAGCGACGAGCCGAGCACCGCGGCGTTCCCCACGCCGCCGCAGCCGATGACCGCCACGGTGTCGCCGCGGGTCACCCCGCCGGTGTTGATCGCCGCGCCGAGGCCGGCCATCACGCCGCAGCCGAGCAGCCCGGCGACCGCGGCCCTGGCCTCGGGGTCCACCTTGGTGCACTGCCCCGCCGCGACCAGCGTCTTGGCGGCGAACGCGCCGATGCCGAGCGCCGGGCTCAGCGGCGTGCCGTCCTCCAGCGTCATCTTCTGGCTCGCGTTGTGGGTCGCGAAGCAGTACCAGGGCCGCCCGCGCAGGCAGGCCCGGCAGTTGCCGCACACCGCGCGCCAGTTGAGGATCACGTAGTCCCCCGGCTCCACGGTGGTCACCCCGTCGCCGACGGCCTCCACGACGCCGGCCGCCTCGTGGCCGAGCAGGAACGGGAAGTCGTCGTTGATGCCGCCCTCGCGATAGTGCAGGTCGGTGTGGCACACACCGCACGCCTGGACGTCGACCACCGCCTCGCCCGGCCCCGGGTCGGGGACGATGACGGGCCGCAGCGACACGGCCTCGCCCTTGCCCCCGGCGATCACACCCTGGACTTCATACGGCATGGTGGTCCTCCCTGTATCGAGCTGTATCGCGGCGCATGACGGCCTTGATGGCGTTCAGAATGTTGACGACACGTTACGGACGTCAAGTCCGCGCGGGGGGCGCGCCGCTCAGCGCCCGTCGACGTCGCCGTCCGCCGCGTCCTCCACCAGCCGGAACAGCTCCGCCCGCACGGTCTGGATGCGCGGCACGTCCTTCAAGGTGATCTCGCCGTTGTCGGACGCCGACTCGACCACCAGCGTGCCGCAGCCGAGCAGGCGCTCCACGAAGCTCTGGTCGGAGCTGACGCTGTTGATCTTGGCAAGCGGGATGTCGTCCGCCGACTTGCTGAGGATGCCGGTGCTGATGTTGAACCGGTGGGTGGTCAGCGTGTACGAGGTGGTCTTCCACCGCAGGTACGGCAGGAACGACCAGAGCACCAGCGCGACCACGGACACCGCCGCCACCGCGATGTAGGCGAAGCCGACGTACTCGTAGTCGGTGGGTATGAAATAGATCGCCGCGCTTGAGGCCGCGACGACGAGAACGAGCGCGAAAGCGGGCAGCACCAGGCGCTTCCAGTGCGGATGGAACGAGTGCACGACCCGCTCCCCCACCGTCAGGAGATGTTCAGGCAGGACCATGCGGCAAATCGTCGCACGATCACTCGGCGGGGCGCACGTGCACCACGTCGCCGACGCTGAGCGTCTGCTCGGCGCCGTCAGCGGTCCGCACGACGAGGTGCCCGGCGGTGTCCACGCCGGTCGCGGTGCCCCGCAGCACCCGCTCGCCGGGCAGCTCCACCCGCACCTGCCGCCCCACGGTGGCGCTGGCGGCGAGATAGGCCGCGCGCAGCCCGCTGGAGTCGGCGTCCCCGCCGGCGGCCACCCATTCGCGGTAGTGGGACTCCACCTCGCGCAGCACGGCGCGCATCAGCGGGTCGCGGTCGACGCCCCCGGCCTTCTCCAGCGTCAGCGAGGTGGCCGTCGGCACCGGCAGCTCCTCGGCGCGCACCGAGACGTTCAGCCCCATGCCGACCACGACGGCGCCCTCGGCCCGCTCGGCGAGCACCCCGGCCAGCTTGCGCTCCCCCACCAGCAGATCGTTCGGCCACTTCAGCCGCACCTCCACGTCCGCGACGCGCCGCACGGCCGACGCGGCGGCCAGCGCGACCAGCAGCGTGACCCAGCCCTGCCGGGCGGCGGGCACGGGGGGGCGCAGCAGCATGGAGAAGGTGAGCCCGGAGCGGGGCGGCGCCGTCCAGGTGCGGCCGAGCCGCCCGCGCCCGGCGACCTGGAGCTCGGCGATCAGCACGGCCCCCTCGCGGGCCCCCTCCCTGGCGAGCTGGGCGAGGTCGGCGTTGGTGGAGCCGGTGCGCTCGGTCACGACGACCGAGGTCCACAGGCCCCCGGGGCGGACGAGGGCGCGGTTGAGTGCCGCCTGCGACAGGGGCGGCCGCTCCAGGTCGGTGTACGGCGACGGCGAGTCGGTCACGTGCTCAATCCTCCTCCTCGGCGCGGGACGGCGGGACGTCCTTACGCCGATGTGCGGCCCGCACGGCGCAACGTTGCCCCGTTCTTGACCGGCGGACGCGGGCCGGGGGCTCGTCGCGGAAGGGCCGCGTGAAGGGTGATGCTATGGGTATGCCCGCGGAGCATCCTCGGGCGGGACGTCAGGAGCAGGTGAACATCCGTTGAGCAAGCGTCTGGACCCACGTAACTGGGCGAGTTGGAAACCCTTCGGCATCGGCGAGCGCAAACCCAACAACTACCTGGAGCTGTGGAAGGCGTTCCGCTCCGTCAAGGGCAACCGGCGTTACGCCTGGCGCATCCTCAACCAGGGCACCTGCGACGGCTGCGCGCTCGGCACCCGGGGCATGCGCGACTGGACGATGGACGAGATCCACCTGTGCAACATCCGCCTGCGTCTGCTCAAGCTCAACACCATGCCCGCCATGGACCCCGCCGCGCTGGCCGACGCCGCCGCGGCGGCCCGGCTGACCAGCGCCCAGTTGCGCGACCTCGGCCGCCTGCCGTACCCGATGCTGCGCCGCCGCGGCGAGCCCGGCTTCACCAGGATCGGCTGGGACGAGGCGCTGGACCTCGCCGCGGAACGGCTGCGCGGCGCGCGGTTCGGGGCGTACCTGACGAGCCGGGGCGTGCCCAACGAGAACTACTTCGCCGCGCAGAAGTCGGTGCGGGCGCTCGGCACCAACTCGGTGGACAACGCGGCGCGCATCTGCCACTCCCCCTCGACGGTGGCGCTGAAGCAGACCATCGGGGCGGCGGCCACGACCTGCTCGTACACCGACTGGATCGGCGCGGACCTCATCGTGTTCATCGGGTCCAACCCGTCCAACAACCAGCCGGTCGCGATGAAGTACCTCTACCACGCCAAGAAGGCCGGCACCCGCATCGTCATGCTGAACGCCTACCGCGAGCCCGGCATGGACCGCTACTGGGTGCCGTCCAACGCCGAGTCCGCGCTGTTCGGCACCAAGATCACCGACCACTTCTTCCCGGTGAACATCGGCGGCGACATCGGCTTCCTCAACGGCGTGCTCAAGCACCTCATCGAGCGCGACCTCGTGGACAAGGAGTTCGTCGACCGGCACACCGCCGGCTTCGACGAGGTGCGCACGGCCGTCGCCGCGCAGAGCTGGGAGGAGCTGGAGGCGCTCAGCGGCAGCACCCGGGAGCAGATGGCGGAGCTGGCCGAGATGCTCGGCGCGGCCCGCTCGGCGGTGCTGGTGTGGTCGATGGGCATCACCCAGCACACCTACGGCGAGCGCAACGTGCGCGCCATCGTCAACCTCGCGCTGGCGCGGGGCTTCGTCGGGCGGGACAACTGCGGGCTGATGCCGATCCGCGGGCACAGCGGGGTGCAGGGCGGCGCCGAGATGGGGGCGTACGCCACCGGGCTGCCCGGCGGGCTGCCCGTCACCACGGCCAACGCGGCGCGGTTCTCGCGCGCGTGGGGCTTCGAGGTGCCGGACACGCCGGGGCTCACCGCCACCGACATGATCGACGCGGCGCACGCGGGCGAGCTGGACGTGCTGATCTCCTCGGGCGGCAACTTCCTTGAGGTGCTGCCCGACCCCGGGTACTGCCGGGAGGCGCTGGCCCGCCTGAAGACGCGCATCCACATCGACATCGTGCCGTCCAGCCAGATGCTGGCCGACTGCGACGGCGACGTGCTGCTGCTGCCCGCGCAGACGCGGTACGAGATGGAGGGCGGGGTCACCGAGACCTCCACCGAGCGGCGCATCATCTTCTCCCCCGAGGTGAAGGGGCCGCGCGTCGGCGAGGCGTGGCCGGAGTGGAAGATCTTCACCGAGCTGGCGGCGCGCACCCGGCCGGAGTTGTCGGACATGATCCGCTACCCGGGCGGCACGGCGCAGATCCGCCGCGAGATCGAGGAGGCCGTGCCGTTCTACCAGGGCATCGCCGCGCTGAAGGAGTTCGGCGACAACGTGCAGTACGGCGGGCGGCACCTGTGCCAGGACGGGCGGTTCCCCACCCCTGACGGCCTCGGCCGCTTCACCGTGGTGGATCCCCCCGCGCTGGAGCGGCCCGACGGGTCGTTCATGGTGGCCACCCGGCGGGGCAAGCAGTTCAACAGCATGATCCACGAGCGCAGGGACGGCTTCAACGGCGCCACCCGCGACGCCGTGCTGATGAGCCCGTACGACGCCGACCGCCTCGGCCTGCCGGACGGCACCGAGGTCGAGCTGTCCGGGGCCGCCGGTCGCTTCACCGGCCGCGTGCTGCGGGCGCCGCTCACCCCGGGCAACCTGCAGATCCACTGGCCGGAGGGCAACGTGCTGCTTGACGTGACCCGCCGTTCCCCGGCGGCCAGGATCCCGGACTACAACGCCGTGGTCACCCTGAAGCGGTCGTCGTCGTGACCTCGCGCAGTCACCCCGTCTCCCCGGCCGGGCCCGCCGCGACGGCGACCGCCGGGGCCGGACCTCGCGCGACGGCCGGAGGAGCACCGTCCGGGGCCCCCCAGGGGGAACCCCGGTCCGCGGACGAACCCGAGGCGCGTGCCGCCGCGCGGCGGCCCGGGCCCACCACCCGGGTGCGGGTGCGGGTCGTGACCGGCGATTCGGTGCGTGACCGGCGCGACGACCTCGCGACCGAGGAGCCGCTGGAGGTGCGGATCACGGCGGGCGGGGTGACCCGCACGCTCGCGGTGACCATGCGCACCCCCGGGGCGGACTTCGAGCTGGCCGCCGGGTTCCTGTCCGGCGAGGGCCTCGCGGGCCCGGGCGACATCGTGTCCATCGCGTACTGCACCGACGAGGACCTACCGCCGGAGGCCCGCTACAACACGGTCACCGTGCGGCTGCGCGGCGAGGTGCCGCCCGACCAGCCCGCCCTGCACCGTCACTTCCTCACCTCCAGCGCGTGCGGCGTCTGCGGCACCGCCAGCCTCGACGCCCTGCGCGCCCGCCTGGCCACGCTCACCCCCGTGGAGACCGGCCCACCGCCGGTGTCCCCCGAGCTGCTGTACGAACTGCCGGACCGCCTGCGCGCCGCCCAGGGCATCTTCGGCAAGACCGGCGGCCTGCACGCCGCCGGCCTGTTCACCTGGGACGGCACGCTGGTGGCCCTGCGCGAGGACGTCGGCCGTCACAACGCCGTGGACAAGCTCACCGGCTGGGCCCTGCTGAACGGCCGCCTCCCCCTCGCCGACCACATCCTGCTGGTCAGCGGCCGCACCAGCTACGAGATCATGCAGAAGGCCCTGGCCGCCGGAGTCCCCATGGTCTGCGGCGTCTCCGCCCCCTCGTCCCTGGCCGTGGACCTCGCCCGCGACTTCGGCATGACCCTGGTCGGCTTCCTGCGCGACCACCGCTTCAACGTCTACGCCACCCCGTCCCGGGTCGCCACCGGGACGGGGTGAGGCCCGTCAGCGGAGCTCACGCACCCGCCGCCGCAACGCCGCCCGGCGGCCGTGCGCCCGCACGATCAGCACGACGGCGCCGGCCGTGAAGACGGCGCCAATGGCCAGCGCGACGGGCAGCCCGGCGCCACGGACCCCGGCGACCCACGCCGTGCCCCCGGTGGTCAGCAAGGCGGCCGCCAGCGCCAGCCACCCGGCCACCACCTGCTCCCCCGCGTACAGGGGACGGCGCACCAGCGCCCACCCGCCATAGACCGCCCAGGCCAGGGACGTCACCAGCAGCGCCCCGAACGCCCACAGTGTGCGGCCGGGCAGCGGGCCCGGCTCGGTGGCCCAGAGCAGCGCGAGGAAGGCGCCCCCGCCGAGCCCGGACAGCAGGGGCGCCACGGCCCGCAGCCGCCGCCCCGGTGACAGCGGCCCGCGCAGCCGCTCGATCAGTTCACCGGCGGACATACCCGGCCGGCCGTCCCGCCCCTGCCCGCCGTCGTTTCCCTTTGTGTCCTGTCCAGGCGTACCCGGCTCGTTCATCAGATACCTCCGAGGAAACCCCCGCCTTCAGGCGGGGAGGAATCGGACCCCTGCGAAGCAGGACAGGGGCAGCCGATTCGCCGCCAGGCGAACCGGCACCAAAACGCCGCACGACACCGCACGGTTCGGTAACGTGTTCGACGGTGGCGATAACCAAGCCACCGGACGAACGATCAGGAACACCCTCGCCGCCGGGCTGGCGGAGAGGTGAAACGCCTGTGGAGCCGGTGTAAGACCTCAACGAGAGTCCTCTCGGGCAGGCAACTGGCAATGAAGCAGGAAGTTCTCACGGGCGACCGTGAGGATCCCCCTCGTTACGAGGGGGAGGTTGTCAAGACTGGAATCCCTTCGCCGTCAGGTGGTCGCGCAACAGGCGACGGGCCCGGTCGAGCCGGGACTTGGCGGTGCCCACCGGGATGCCGCAGATCTCCGCGCAGTCCGCGAGCGGCAGGTCCTCCAGGTAGAACAGCACGAGGATCTCCCGCTCGCGCACCGGCAGGCCCGCCAGCCCGGCGAGCAGCGCCGCGCGCTCCACCACGGCGCCCGCCGGGTCGCCGGACGGCGGATCGGCGGGCTCGGGCGTCTCCGGGCGGGCGTACTGCTCACGCAGCCGGTCGGTCACCGCGCGCCGGGCGATGGTGAACAGCCACGGCGCGAACCGCGCCGGGTCCTTCAGCCGGGGCAGGCCGCGCACCACCGCGAGCCAGACCTCCTGGGTCACGTCGTCCGCGGCCCCGGGGCCCAGCATGCGGCGCACGTACGTCCACACCGGCTCGTGCCAGGCGCGCACCAGCTCGGCGAACGCGTCGCGCTCACCGAGCTGGCACCTCACCACGAGCAGTTCATCGGCCATCTCGTCCTCCCGTCACCCGGCTCAGTCGGGGGAACGGGCGCCGAGGTTCACGGCCGCGAGAAGATCACCCGGTGTTCTGCAGGCCGGCCGCGACGCCGTTGACGCTGAGCAGCAGGAGGGTCTCCAGGCGCTCGCGCTCGTCGTCGGGCAGGTCGCCGTCGGCGCGCAGGGCCGACAGGGCACGCAGTTGCAGGTGGGAGAGGGCGTCCACGTACGGGTCGCGCAGTTGCACGGCGCGGGACAACACGCGGCGGTTCTCCAGCAGCCGCGTGTGGCCGGTGACGGCGAGCACCAGTTGGCGGGTGCGGTCGTACTCGGCGAGCACCTGGCCGGCGAAGTCCTGCCGGCCGCCGAGGGCGAGGTAGCGGGCGGCGATGGCACGGTCGGTCTTGGCCAGCGACATCTCGGCGTTGTCCAGCATGGACGCGAACAGCGGCCACTCCTTGTACGCCTGGCGCAGCTCGGCGAGGCCGGGGCCGGGCACCGTGCCGTCCGCCGGCTCGGTGGCGGCGAGCAGGCCGCTGCCGAGGCCGTACCAGCCGGGGAGGTTGACCCGGGTCTGCGCCCAGGCGAACACCCACGGGATGGCCCGCAGGTCGTCCAGGGAGCGGGGCGCGCCGAGGCCGCGGCGGGCCGGGCGGGAGCCGAGACGCAGCGAGCCGATCTCCTCCAGCGGGCTGACCAGGCCGAACCACTCGGGGAAGCCGGGGGCCTCGGTGAGCGAGCGGTACGCCTGCTCGGACGCCGCGGCGACCTTCTCGGCGACCCCCCGGTAGCGGGCGGCGGCGTCGGCGGTGCGGGCCTCCACCGAGGGGGTGGAGGCGAGCAGCACGGCGTTGGTGACCTGCTCGATGTGCCGCAGCGCGATGGCGGGGTGGCCGTACCGGGCGAAGATGACCTCGCCCTGCTCGGTGACCTTGAACCGCCCGGCCACCGACCCGGGGGCCTGGGCGAGCACGGCGCGGTTGGCCGGCCCGCCGCCGCGGCCGAGCGCGCCGCCGCGGCCGTGGAACAGGGTGAGCCGCACGTCGTTCTCGACGGCCCACGCGGCCAGCTCGGCCTGCGCGTCGTACAGCTTCAGCGTGGCGGCGGCCGGGCCGAGCTCCTTGGCCGAGTCGGAGTAGCCGAGCATGACCTCCATGCGGCGGCCGTTGGCCTCCAGCCTGCGCTGGACGGCGGGCAGCTCCAGCATGCCGGACAGCACCCGGGCCGCGTTGGCGAGGTCCTCGCCGGACTCGAACAGCGGCACCACGTCGAGCACCGGGACGCGCGACCCGAGCGCGTGCTCGGCCAGCGCGTACACCGCGGCGACGTCGCCGGCCGAGCGGGTGAACGACACGACGTACCGGGAGCAGGCCCGCACACCGAACCGCTCCTGGATCCAGGCGATCATGCGCAGCGTCGCCAGGACCTCCTCGGTGCGCTCGGAGCGCTTGCCCGCCGCGATCTCCTCAAGGGTCTGGGCGTGCACCTGCGAGTGCTGGCGCACCTCCAGCTCGGCCAGGTGGAAGCCGAACGTCTCGACCTGCCAGACCAGGTGCTGAAGCTCGCCGTACGCCTGCCGCGTGGCGCCGCTGGCCAGCAGCGACGCCTGGCAGGCCCGCAGGTCGCGCAGCATCTCGTCGGGCGAGCGGTAGGCGAGGTCCAGGTCGCGGCGCCGGGTGGCGGCGACGCGGGCGGCCACGAACAGCAGCCACTGCCGGTGCGGCTCGCGGGGCGAACGCTTGCCGAGCTCGGACACGAGCTCGGGGTGGTCGTCGGCCGCGGCGGCCAGCAGGTCCAGCAGCTCGGAGCTCGGCGCGCCGTAGGAGGCGGACGTCGTGAGGGTGCGGCCGATGCGGGTGGCGGCGTTCTCCAGCGCGGTGAGGACGTGCTCGGCGTGGATCAGCACGGCCTCGCGGGTGATCCGCGAGGTGACGTTGGGGTTGCCGTCGCGGTCGCCGCCGATCCAGCTTCCGTACCGGATGTAGGCCCGCGCGAGCGGCGCGCGGGTGCCGCTGCCGCCGGCGAGCGCGGCGTCCAGCGAGCGGTAGATGCGCGGGACGGTGCGGAACAGGGTCTCGTCGAACGCCGCCATGGCGGTGCGGACCTCGTCGAGCGGGTCCAGCTTGGTGTGCCGGAGCTGGGCGGTGCGCCACAGCAGGTCGATCTCCTCCAGCAGCCGCCGGTGCGCTTCCTTGCGCTCGTGGGCTCCACGCTCGGGGGAGTTGTACTCGGCGAGCTGCACGCTGACCCGCTGGATCGCGGTGACCACCGCGCGGCGGCGCGCCTCGGTGGGGTGGGCGGTCAGCACCGGGCGGAACTCCAGCCCGTCGATCAGCCGGGACAGGTCGTCGGCGCCGAGGTCGTTCCTCAGCTCGGTCACCGCGGCGTCCAGCGACTCCGGCAGCGGCGCCTCGCCGGTGTCCCGTTCGCGCAGGGTGCGGACGCGGAAGTGCTCCTCGGCCAGGTTCACCAGGTGGAAGTAGCAGGTGAAGGCGCGGGCGATCTGCACGGCCCGGTCGATCGGCCACCCGGCGACCATCGCGGCCACCTCGTCCACCGACCCCTCGCCGCGGCGAGCGGCGATCACCGCCTTGCGCAACCTCTCGACGTCCGCCAGCAGATCGGGGCCGCCGTCCTCGGCGATCACCCGTCCGAGCAGCTCGCCGAGCAGGCGCACGTCGGCGCGCAGTTCGTCGGGCATCTCGGAGACGGCGCTGTGACGTTCGACGGCGGAACGCTCTTCCTGCTGCGGAGCGGTGGCGGCCATACCCCGAAGGCTATCCACTGGTCCCCTTTCGCCGGACACCGGTCTCACCCATTGGACTAGACCACTATGAACACTAAATGTCCACGCGGGGAACGCGGCAGAAGGGTCAGGTGGGGCGGGACACCGCGGCCATCAGCTCAGGCAGGCGCGGATAGCCGATCATGGCGGCGAGGCGCCGCCCCCCCGCCGCCACCAGCAGGCCGTACGGCACGGCGAGCAGCGTGACCCAGGTGGCGCCGAGGAACGCGGGCAGCGTGACGGGCACGGCGAGCACACTCGTGGCGAGCAGGGCCGCGACGGCCCCGGCCAGCGCCACCCCGCCCTGGCCGGGCGCGGCGCTGGTGAACGAGTTGATCCGCTCGGGGAAGGTGTACGGCAGCACCACGCTGATCACCGCGCTCACGCCGAGCGCGGTCCCGAGCAGCCCCGCCGAGCCGAGCAGCGCGGGCACGGCCGAGGAGGCGTCGCCCCCGGCCAGCGCGCCCGCCACCGAGATGATCAGGAGCAGCGGCGCCGCGGCCACCGAGACGGCCAGGTGCCGCCCGGCGAGGTCGGTGCGCAGGTCGCGTTCGCTGGCGTGCACGACGGCGTTCATCCACAACGCGCGGCCGTCCAGGCCGAACGCGTTGGCGCCCTGCAGGCCGATCATCAGCGCCGCCGCGCCCGCGGGGATCAGCGCCGCCAGGAGGCCGGGGAGGGGCGCGCCGCTGTTCGCCAGGGAGAACATCGTGATCACCGGCACCGCGACGGCGGTCATCCAGCCGAGACGGCCCCGCGGTTCGCGGCGCAGGTACTTCAGCTCCTTGGCGGCCACCGCGCCGATCACGCCGCCCGGCAGCAGGGCGTCGAAGCGGCTGCGGCGCACCGAGCCGACCTGTGTGGAGGCGTCGGCGGTGACCATGACCCGGCGCAGCGTGGCGATCCACACCGCGCCGAGGACGACCACCACCAGGGCGACCACCGCCAGCTCGGCGAACGCGACGAGGCCGCCGTCCGCCATCGCGTGCGCCGCCATGCCGGGCGGGGTCCAGCGCAGCGTGCCGGCCAGCCGGGCGAGCATCTCGCGTGGCGCGTCGCCGGCGCCGCGCTGGAGCAGCAGGTTCGGGATCTGCGGCGCCAGGATGAGGAGCAGCACGCCGACCGCCAGCAGGTCGCGGCCGCGACGGGTGCGCAGCAGCCGGGACAACGCCGTGGTGACGGCACGGGACGCCACCACGCACAACGCGAACTGCAGCACGGCGGCCACCACGCCGATCAGCACCCCGCCGGGACCCCTGGCCACCCCGATCACCGCGCCGGTGAGCAACAGCAGTGTGGCGAACGGCCACGGGCCGGTGGCCGAGGCGGCGAACATGCCCACGGCCATCTGACGGGCCGTCAGCGGGAACAGCGCCAGCCGGGACGGGTCCAGGGTGTCGTCCACGCCGAACGCCATCAGCGGACCGACCACCCACACCACGGCGACCAGGGTGAACACCAGCACGCCGGCGCCGGCCGCGACGTCGGCCGGCGCGAGCCGCAGGAGGCTGAGCACGGCGAGCCCGCCGCCGCCCACCACGAGCGCGGCCAGCACGGTGACGACGAAACCCGCGATGCGCGTCAGGCCGCCGCCCCGCAGGTTGCCCGCGACCAGGCGCAGCTTCAGACCGGCGAAGAGCCAAGCCACGACAGCCCCTCCCCGCCCGTGTCCTCCCGGGCACCGACGAGCCGCAGGAACGCCTCGTTCAGCGTGAGGCCGCCGCGCACCTGCGGCGTCGGGCCCTGCGCGACGATGTGGCCGCCGCTCATCACCGACACCCAGTCGCACAGGCGATCGACCAGCTCCATCACGTGACTGGAGAAGACGACCGTGGAGCCGGAGGCGGTGTAGCGGCGCAGCACCTCGATCAGGGTGTTGGCGCTCACCGGGTCCACGCCCTCGAACGGCTCGTCCAGGAACAGCACCTCGGGGTTGTGCAGCAGCGCCGCGGCCAGGCCGATCTTCTTGCGCATGCCGGTGGAGTAGTCGACCACCAGCTTGTCCGCCGACCCGGCGAGGTCCATGACCGTCAGCAGCTCCTCGGCGCGCCGGGCCACCTCGTCCCTGGGGAGGCCGCGCAGCCGGCCGTTGTAGATCAGCAGTTCCCGGCCGGACAGCCGCTCGAACAGCCGCAGTCCCTCGGGCAGCACCCCGACCCGGGACTTCACTTTCACCGGATCGCGCCACACGTCCACGCCGCCGACCGTGGCCACGCCCGCGTCCGGTCGCAGCAACCCGGTGATCATGCTGAGGGTGGTGGTCTTGCCCGCGCCGTTCGGGCCGACGAGCCCGGCGAAACTCCCCTTGGGCACCGCGAGGTCGACCCCGGCGACCGCCATCTGCGCGCCGAACCGTTTGACCAGGCCGTACGTGCGCACCGCTTCGGGCCGGGCCGCGCCGTCCCCCATGTCGGTCATGGCGGTCACTCTAATAGGCCGCCCTGGGTGACGCGTCGGGTCACTTTCCCGATCCCGTGAGGACTAACCTACGCACATGAGCGCTGAGCCGGTGTCGCCGTCCGAGGACGTCGACTTGCACACCACCGCTGGCAAGATCGCTGATCTGGAGCGTCGGCAGTACGAGGCCACGCACGCCGGATCGTCACGCGCGGTGGAGAAGCAGCACGCCAAGGGCAAGATGACCGCCAGGGAGCGGCTGGTCGCCTTCCTGGACGAGGGGTCGTTCGTCGAGTTCGACGAGCTCGCACGGCATCGGGCCACCGCGTTCGGCCTGGAGCGCGACCGTCCGTACGGCGACGGCGTGGTGACCGGGCACGGCACGGTGGACGGGCGGCCGGTGGCCGTGTTCGCCCAGGACTTCACCGTGTTCGGCGGCTCGCTCGGCGAGGTCTTCGGCGAGAAGATCGTCAAGGTGATGGACCACGCGCTGAAGACCGGCTGCCCGGTGGTCGGCATCAACGACTCCGGTGGCGCGCGCATCCAGGAGGGCGTGGTCGCGCTCGGGCTGTACGCCGAGATCTTCAAGCGCAACGTGCACGCGTCGGGCGTCATCCCGCAGATCTCGCTGATCATGGGACCGTGCGCGGGGGGCGCGGTGTACTCGCCCGCCCTGACGGACTTCGTGCTGATGGTGCGGGAGAAGTCCCACATGTTCATCACCGGGCCGGACGTCATCAAGACGGTCACCGGTGAGGAGGTCACGTTCGAGGAGCTCGGCGGCGCGCACACCCACAACTCGCGGTCCGGCGTCGCGCACTACGAGGCCGCGGACGAGGCCGACTGCCTGGAGTTCGCCAAGGCGCTGCTGTCGTACCTTCCCTCTAACAACATGGACGAGACGCCGGTCTTCGAGACCGAGGCCGATCTCGACGTCACCGACGCCGACCGCGAGCTGGACACGCTCATCCCCGACTCGGCCAACCAGCCGTACGACATGCACCAGGTCATCGAGCACGTCCTCGACGATGGGGAGTTCCTCGAGGTCCACGCCGGGTTCGCGCCCAACATCGTCGTCGGGTTCGGCCGGGTCGAGGGCCACTCGGTGGGGGTGGTCGCCAACCAGCCGATGAGCTTCGCCGGCACGCTGGACATCGCGGCGTCCGAGAAGGCCGCCCGGTTCGTCCGCACCTGTGACGCGTTCAACATCCCGGTGCTGACCTTCGTGGACGTGCCGGGCTTCCTGCCGGGCACCGACCAGGAGTGGAACGGCATCATCCGGCGCGGCGCCAAGCTGCTGTACGCCTACGCCGAGGCCACCGTGCCGCTGGTCACCGTGATCACCCGCAAGGCGTACGGCGGGGCGTACGACGTCATGGGCTCCAAGCACCTCGGCGCGGACGTCAACCTCGCCTGGCCGACGGCGCAGATCGCGGTGATGGGGGCCCAGGGGGCGGTCAACATCCTGTACCGGCGCGAGCTGGCGGCGTCCGGCGACCCCGAGGCCGACCGCAAGAAGCTGATCACCCAGTACGAGGACACGCTGGCCAACCCCTACCTCGCGGCCGAGCGCGGCTACGTGGACGCGGTGATCCGGCCCGCCGACACCCGCGTGCAGGTCGTCCGGGCCCTTCGCGCGCTGCGCAACAAGCGTGCCGGGCTGCCGCCCAAGAAGCACGGCAACATCCCGCTGTAGGAGCGCGCATGGAGCAGCAGCCGTACCTCAGGATCGTCCGCGGCGACGCCTCCCCGGAGGAAGTCGCCGCGCTCGTGATCGCGCTTACGACAAGAGAGACATCCACCCAGGGAACACCACGAAATTCAGGTACCTGGCGAAGCCCGGCACATCACATGAGAAGCGGGCTTCCTCATGGGCCGGGGGCCTGGCGGGCGAGCGCACGAGCTCATTAGATCTTCAGAAGTTGGGTGTCAACCGCCCTGAGAGTTGGGACTATCTAGAAATGGGGGAATATAGTCAGCCGATCATCGTCTAGCGCCGAGGCCCTGGAGGAACGCATGGCAATCCCGGACCTCACACCGCATCCCGTGGCCGCCAAATACGCCATCCTGGTGGACGTCGGCTACCTGTACGCGGCGGCGGGCGAGGTCCTCCTCGGCGCCAAGGAGCGCAAGGAATACCGCGTGGCGGCGGACGAGCTGATCCAGGCCCTCAAGAAGCACGCGATGGAGCGCATCCCCGGCGAGTTGCTCCGCATCTACTGGTACGACGCCGCCCGCGACCGCGTTCCCACGGTCGACCAGCGCGTCATCGCCCAGCTCCCCTGGGTCAAGGTCCGCCTCGGCAACCTCAACGCCCGCGGCCAGCAGAAGGGCGTCGACGCCCAGATCCGCAGCGACCTGGAGGCCCTGGCCCGCCACCACGCCGTCAGCGACACCGTGCTCATCGCCGGCGACGAGGACATGGTGCCCGCCGTGGAGGCCGCGCAGACGTTCGGCGTCCGCATCCACCTGTGGGGCGTGGAGCCCCCGTACGGAACGAACCAAGCCGAGCGCCTCGTCTGGGAATCCGACACCGTGGAGGAGTTGGAGGCCGATTTCCTCCGCCCCTACTTCAGCCGCGCCGCCCAGGTCGTCCCCGCCGTCCCCGCCACCCCGTCCCCGGCCCAGGTCTTCGCCGGCCGCACCCCGGCCACCCCCAAGCCCACCCTGAAACACCCCGGCCAGGTCACCAAACTCGGCCCGAGCCGCCCCCGCGTCGAAGAGGTCGGCGAACACGTGGCCCAGAAGTGGATCCTCACCCGGGGCCGCGACAATATCCGCGACCTCCTCCCCGGCCCACTCCTCCCCACCGTGATCGACACCGAGCTCCTCATCGAAGCGGAAAAGGAACTCGGCCATTCCCTGCGCCCCTACCCCGAAGCGAGAGTATGGCTCCGCGACGGCTTCTGGGCCCGCGTCTACCGCGAATTCGACCTCGGCGTCGGCATTTCCACCAAATAAGCCCGCCTGCGCACGGCCCCCGGGACACCCGGCGGCGGTGCGCACGGCCGCCGCGGGCCCTAGCAGGAGTGGACACTCCAGGGAGCCTGGTAAGGCCCGACGTAGGCGCTGTGAAGGGTGACCGAGCTTCCTGCCGCGACCGTCTGACACCCGCCGACGTTACCCATGATATTGCCGTAGAGGCTGACGGAGCCGCTGCCGCAGTTGTGGTACCCGACGTACTGATATCCACCGGCCCCCAGATAGGAACTGGCGCCGCATGAATCGGCGGCGGCTCCGGTCGCGGGGACAAGCACGGCGGCAGCCAAGGTGACCACACCGAAGAACCACACGATTCGTCGTCGCATCAGACCGTCCTTTTCTATTCTCACGAATCTTACGAACCGCTGGACCGCGGCCCGGCAACGACGATTATTGAATGAACTCCGGCCTCAAGAAAAATGACTGTTCATCATGTCTGTCATGTCGTGCGCGTATACCTGGCCACTCGTGACACGTAAAGGGCTGAGATCACGCGGGTGAGGTGGCTCGGTCATGCTCCCGGGACCAGTTGCCTGGGCACCCGCCTGGAGAGCCGGTGCCGCGCGGTCATGCTCCCGGGACCAGTTGCCTGGGCACCCGCCTGGAGAGCCGGTGCCGCGCGGTCAGGTCGGCGAGGATCGCCAGCATCGCCGTCACGGCGGGAGCGCGGCAGTGCGCGGGGGCCGCGACGGCGTAGAGGCGACGGGTCGGCAGCGACGGGGTGACGGGGAGGACGACCACGTCGTCCCGCAGCGCCGTGTGGGCCAGGCTCGGGACGAGCATGACGCCGGCGCGGGCCGCGACCAGCGCCTGCTTGCCGTTCCAGTCGTCGCACCACAGGCCGACCCGCGGCGCGGTGCCGAGCGCCTCGGTGAGCGGCGTCATCGGCCCGAGGCAGTCGGGATGCGCGCCGTCGATCCAGGTCTCGTCCGCGAGGTCCGCCAGGTGGACGCGGTGGACGCGTGCCAGCCGGTGGTCGGCGGGCAGGGCGATCCGCAGTTCCTCGTCCAGCAGAGGGACGAGCTCGACGCCGTCGAGCGCGATGCGGCGGGGGCTCTCGCCGGGTGAGGCGTACCTGGCCGCCTCGCCGTCCTCGTACAGGTGCCAGTGCGTGATCAGTTCCAGATCGATCAGGCCTTCCCGCACCGCGCGCAGCGGCGCCGCCGGGTCCGCGCGCAGCAGGCTGAGGGACACGCCGGGGTGCGCGTCGGCGAACCGGCGGATGGCCTCCGGCACGAGGAAGGCGTTGGCGCTCGGGAACGCCGCGAGCCGCAGCACGCCGGACTCCAGGTCGGCGAAGGACGCGAGCCGCGCCTCGAGCGCACGCAGCCGGGCCAGGGTGTCGCGGGCCATCTCGACGGCGATCTCCCCCGCGGGGGTGACCCGCACTCCGCGCGGCACCCGGCTGAACAGGCACACCCCGAGGCGTCTCTCCAGCCCCGCGATCTGCCGCGAGACGGCCGGCTGGGTCAAGGAGAGCGCCTCGGCCGCGGCCGAGAACGATCCGTGCTCGCCGACCGCGGCGAGTACCTGGAGCGACCACGTATCAAGCATGCATCGAGCGTATACCTCCTCGTACAAACCTGCAGTTGTCCTTATAGCTCCACTGGCTGAGGCTGGGCCTTGTGCATCCCACACTTCACGACACGGCGTACGGCGTCACCGCTGCGGGCATCGCCGACCAGATGTCCTTCCTGACCAGGTGGCTTCCGCCCGCACCCGCACGGGTGCTCGACGCCGGCTGCGGGCGCGGCGACCTCGCGCTCGCCCTCGACGAGGCCGGTTACACGGTGACCGCTGTGGACAACGACGCCGAGGCCGTCACGGCGGCCCGCGCGCGAGGCGTCGACGCGATACGGGGCGACTTCGCCGGGTACGACGGCGACCCGTTCGACGCGGTCGTGTTCTCCCTTTCCCTGCACCACATGAGCCGTCTCCCCAAGGTGGTCCACCGCGCGCGTGCCCTGCTGAAGCAGGGTGGGCTCCTGCTCGTCGACGAGTTCGCCTGGGAACGCGCCGACGGCGCCACCGCGTCGTGGTTCCACGACATGGAGGCCGTCCTCGACTCCGCCTTCACGCCGGCGCCGCCGGAGCGCCGGCCCCTGGCGGAGGACCCCTACACCCACTGGATCAAGCGGCACCGGCCGCTTCACCCCGGCGAGGCCATGATCGACGCGATCGGCGCCGCCTTCAAGGTCCGCAAAGCCACCCGCGGCCCGTACCTGCACCGGTACCTCGCCGACCGGATCAGCGACGACGACGCCGGTGCGCGGGTGTTCACCATGCTCCGGCGCATCGAGCGGCAGCGGATCCTCGGCGGCGGCCTCGCCGCGGTGGGGCTGAGAGTCGTCGCACAGGCCACACACTGAGAGGAGGCGTCATGACAGTGAACACCGCACAGGCCGACGCCTGGAACGGCCCGGAGGGGGCCAATTGGGTCAAGCACAGCGAGAGTCGCGGCGCCACCGAGATCACCGACGCGTTGCTGGACGCCGCCGGTATCGAACCGCACGACCACGTCATGGACATCGGCTGCGGCACCGGGGAGACCACCCTGCTCGCGGCGTCGCGAGCGCCGCGTGGACGAGCCCACGGCGTCGACCTGTCCGAGGTCATGCTCGAACGCGCCAGGGAGGCCGCCGCGGCGGCCGGCATCGGCAACGCGACGTTCCTGCGTGGCGACGTCCAGGCCCATCCCTTCGCCCTCGGTTCGTTCACGGTGGCGATCAGCCGGTTCGGCGTCATGTTCTTCGACGACCCGGTCGCGGCGTTCGGCAACGTCGCGCTCGCCATGCGGCCCGGCGGCCGCCTCGTCTTCGTGTGCCCCGCCTCCATGGCGGCCAACCCCTGGTACACCGCGCCGATGACGGCCCTGTGCCACCACCTGGGCAGGCCCGGCTTGCCGGAGTCGGCGATGTTCTCCCTGGCCGACTCCGCACGGATCACCACCGTCCTGCACGAAGGAGGCTTCGCCGACGTCCATGTCAGACCACTGCTAGCCCCGATGGACTTCGGCGCCGACCTCGCCACAGCCACCGAGTTCTATCTCTGCAGCGGCCCGGTACGGGGAGTCCTGGAACAGGAGAGTCTCAGCCCCGACACCGTCCGCGACATCCTCACCGAGGCCCTCCGCCCCTACCAGGCGCCGCAGCGGATAGTCATTCCCAGCACGAACTGGCTGGTCGTCGCCCGGCGGGACTGACAACCCCACCGTCCGGGTGCCCGGGGCACCGAGGTGCGGCCACTGAACCGTGTCCGCGCCGTGAGCGGGCGGCGACCTGCCTTGACGAGGCTCGCGGGGGCAGCCACGACAAGGTCCGTTTTCCGCCGGTGGGAGGTGTGGATCAGCGCATATCGTCGTGTGCGTGACCCCACACCAGACCCTCGACTTCGACTCGTGCTACCGGGCCGTCAGTTCCCGCGACACACGGTTCGACGGGCGGTTCTACACGGCCGTCACCTCCACAGGGATCTACTGCCGTCCCATCTGCCCGGCGCGTACCCCGGCGCGGAAGAACGTGCGGTTCTACCGGCACGCGGCCGCCGCGGAGGCGGCGGGGTTCCGGCCGTGCCGGCGGTGCCGGCCCGAGCTCAGTCCGGGAGACCCGGGGTGGGACGTGCCGGCGGACCTTGTCGGGCGGGCATTGCGGCTGATCGACGACGGGGTGGCGGACGAGCACGGGGTGGCGGGGCTGGCCGGGCGGCTGCACGTCACCGAGCGGCACCTGCTACGGATCTTCACCACCCGGCTGGGGGCCGGCCCCCTGGCGGTGGCGCGGACGCGGCGGCTGCTGCTGGCCAAGCAACTGCTGACCGAGACAGGACTGCCCATCACGGACGTCGCCTTCGCCGCCGGGTTCGGCAGCGTGCGGCAGTTCAACGCGAGCATGCGGGACGCGTACGGGTTCTCCCCCACCGATCTGCGGGCCTCCGCGGGGCGCCTGGCGGTCGCCGGGCCCGGCGGGGAGGTGACCCTGCGGCTCGGGTACCGGGGGCCGTACGACGTCGAGGCGATGTTCGGGTTCCTGGCGGCGCGGGCCATCCCCGGCGTCGAGGACGTCACACCGGACCACTACCGGCGGGCGGTGCCCGGCGGGCTGGTCACGGTGACACCCGCGGCGGGCCACCTGACGCTGTCCGTCGCACTTGAGGACACCCGTCACCTCGCCCGCGTCGTGGCACGATGCCGCCGCCTGTTCGACCTGGACGCCGACCCGGACGCCATCGCCGAGGCACTCGGCCCGACCGCGATCGGGCGGCTGGTGGAACGGCGCCCCGGCCTGCGGGTACCGGGCGCGTTCGACGGCTTCGAACTGGCCGTGCGCGCCGTGGTGGGACAGCAGGTCTCGGTGCCAGGGGCGCGCACGCTCCTCGGCCGAATCGCCGCACGCGCGGGCACCACCGTCCCCCCACCCGGCGACGCGCACCGGACCGGAACCGCCGATGACCCGCCCGGCGACGCGCGGCAGGCAGGAACCACCGGCGACCCTCCCGGCGACGCGCACCGGACCGGAACCGCCGATGACCCGCCCGGCGACGCGCGGCAGGCAGGAACCACCGGCGACCCTCCCGGCGACGCGCGCCGGACCGGAACCGCCGATGACCCGCCCGGCGACGCGCGGCAGGCAGGAACCACCGGCGACTCCCCCGGCGACGCGCGCCGGACCGGAACCGCCGGTGACCCGTCCGGCGGCGGGCGGCCGTACCTGCTGTTCCCCACGGCCGAGCAGCTCGCCGAGGCCGACCTGGCCGGGCTCGGGATGACGGGGCGGCGCGTCGAGACCCTGAAGACCCTCGCCGGCCTGGTCGCCGGTGGTGAACTCGACCTGGACGGCGGCGCCGACCCGGCGGACACCGCCGCGCGGCTGATGGCCGTCCCCGGCATCGGCCCGTGGACCACCGGCTACATCGTGATGCGCGCACTGCGCGACCCGGACGCCTGGCCCGACAAGGACCTCGGTCTGGTGCGGGCCATGAAGGCGCTCGGCATCTCCGAAGAAGAAACCGAACGGTGGCGCCCCTGGCGGGCGTACGCCGCACTCCACCTCTGGAGCTCATCATGACCATCGACGGACAGGTCCTCGCCACCCCCACCGGTCCGCTGTCCCTGCTGACCCACGACGGCGTGCTGGTCGCCGCGGGCTTCACCGCGGACCTCGGCGAGATGCACACCCGTCTCCCCGAGAACCTGCGCGCACTCCCCCTGCGTCAGGTCGCCGACCTGGGCAAGCCCGCCCGGGCCGTCCACGACTACCTGGACGGCGACCTGTCCGCCCTGGACGCAGTGGACCTGGAACAGCCCGGCACCCCCACCCGCCAACGCCTCCTCACGGCCCTGCGCGCCGTGCCCGCCGGCACGACGATCAGCTACGCCGAGCTGGCCGAACGCGCCGGCCTGCCGAGAACAGCCGCCCGCGCCGCCGGCTCCGCCTGCGCCCAGAACCTCATCGCCCCCTTCGTCCCGTGCCACCGGATCCTCCCCGCCACCGGCAACCGCCCCTTCGGCGGCTACTACTACGGCACCTCGGTCAAGGAGTGGCTCCTCCGCCACGAGAAGGCCATCTGACCCGCGCCGGAACCCCCCGAGAGCAGGCGCCGAGACCTCGGCACGTCATGGCCCCAGCGAGACCTGCCCTGACCCCGGGACTCACCCGCACCACGGCACCGCCTCACGTGAGCAGCGGCTCCAGGCGGGCGGCCAGTTCGCGGTAGCGGGTCACGGGGATGAGGTGGACGCCGTCGAAGGCGCCTGACTCCCTGATGCGGAGCACCTGTTCGCAGGTGGCCTCCACGCCGGCGGCGCGGTCCGCCGCGACCGTCCTCACGAGGTCCTCCGGGATGTCGATGTCGGGGATGGCCGCAGCCAGCCGCCGGGCATGGCCCTCGCTCGCCAGCACCATCACTCCCGCGTACACCGGCACGTCCAGCGGGTTGGCCTCCCGCCAGCGCAGCAGCACGTCCACCGAGAAGCTGACCTGCACGAACACGAAGTCAGCGGCCCTCTTCCACGCGGGCAGCGGCCGCAGTGCCGCCGCCGTGCCGACGCGGAACGGACGGACGCCGGCGAACGCCGGTTCCTCGGCCGCGGCACGTACCTCGTCGATCATCGAGCGGACGTTAAGCTCACTGGTCCGCCCCCCCGAGGTCGGCTTGTCCCCGTACACGAACAGGAACTGGTCCACGCCGTACGCCGCCGCCGTCAGCAGGTCGCGCCGGAAACCCAGCAGGTTGCGGTCCCGCGAGTTCAGGCACGCGATGCTGCGCCCGCCCATCGCCTCGACCTCGTGCGCCACAGCGACACTCGACACGGTGGCCCGCCCGATGTGGTTGTCCGGGATCAGGAACGCGTCGGCGACCTTCCCCAACGTCCCGATCTGATGCCGTACGTGCTTGAGATCCGGCCGCGTCGGCGGCTCGATCTCACAGATGACCTCGAACCGATGACTCGTCATGCGATCAACGTAAGGCACCGCCCGGATCCCGTCAGGGCTGCGGCGACCCGTTCAGCCCTAGGCCGGAGCCGACGCGGTGATCACGGCACGGTAGTCGGGAAGAGCGGGGAGGGCGCGGCGCTTCTCCACCGGGATGGTGGTCAACACCGAGCGAGCGGTGTGGAGGATCGGGTAGGTGCGGTGGGCCGGATCGAGATCGGAGATGACCTGCGTCGCGATGGCCAGCGCCTTGTCGTGGCGACCGCTCTTGCTCACGCTGAGGGCCTCATGCAGTTGGAGGTTCGCGCTGTTCTGGTAGGTCGTGACGAGCGCGAGCGCGTTGTCCCGGGCTTCGCGCGCCGCTTCGATCGCGCCGCCGTACGAGTGCACCCAGGAGGCCGTGAACCACACCGCGTCGTCCGTCCAACCGAATCGCTCGGCGGCAGGGCGGCGATCGGCCAGCTCGTGGAGATGGAGCAGCCGTTCCTGTGCTTCCCGCCTCCTGCCGAGGACGGCCAGCGCTTGCGCCTCCATGGCGACGGCTCGCATGCGTGCCGGCGTGACACCGGCGCCCGCGACGGCTTGCGCGTCGCGGGCCAGTTCCAGAACCGCCTGACCGGAAAGCGGCGAGTAGAGGGCGAACATCGCCTCGGTCCCGCGCGCCCACACCCGCATGTCGAGGTCGCCGGAGGCGTCCGCCGCGTGGCGGGCGGTCACCAGCCAGCGCTGTCCGGCGCCGTGCTCCCCAAGCCGCCAGAGGACGTTGGCGTACATGACGGACAGCCACGCCGCGACCCGCGCCAGACCGCCCGCCCGCTCGGAAGCCGTGCGGAGCAGCTCCTGCCGGACGGCCGCCAGGTCCACCGCGAGGTGGTCTCTCACCCGCGCCGCAGGCTGGTGGAGGAGGGCATGCAGGTGACCGGTGCAGACAGCCTCCCAGTCCTCGATGGTGAGGTCGTGCGCCGTTCCCAGAGCGCGCTCCAGCATCCGCCGGATCGGCTCCCCTGTGCCCGAGAGCGACCCCTGAGTCAGCAGCCCCAGACCGGCCAACTGAAATAGGTGACGGCGTTCCATATCATCTCCATCGACATGGGCCTCTGATTGATTGTCACGGTAACCCTCGATACCCCGATTTGTCGCTGTGGCGAGGTCGTCAATGGTGCGATGTCCGAGGCGTTGCACCAATGGCCACACCTTTCTCAACTCACCGCCCGCCCGCAACGCGTCGTCGAGCTCCTGAACGCGCCGGCCGGAATCGGGCAGACTCTCCCCGCGCTCCAACTGGCCGATCATCGACGCGGAGTAGCCCGCCCGGTCGGCCAACTGGGCGACGGTCATCGGCTCACCGATCCGCAGCTCATACGAATCCCGGAGATCACGAATTAACGCCCCGAAATAGTGAGCCATTGACCTATATCGGTCACTGTTCTTCCGGGGTGCGGGCATGCCTTTTCTCCTCTCCGAGTGTGGCCGATTCGGCAGCAGATCGCCGTAGTGGATCAGCTCTTGTCCGGACGACTCCCGAGCACCAACGTAATGATAACCCTAAATGACGGGTCGCTTACGCAACGTCAGTTCGGGAACTTCCCTTTGAGTCGATCAGGAGTACGACCCATGCCCACCCCCACGGGACGCCCACCCATCGGACGGCACCGCCACGGCCGTCCGGCCTCCCGGACGCCTCACCACGAATGGGACATGCCGCAGAAGGCCAGGGCGGCACATCTCGACTTCCTCGAACCCGCCTGGCTGGTCCTGTACGGCCCGTACCACCGCCGCTTCTACGCCATCGCCCGCACACCTGCCGTCACCGAGCCGCTCATCGAGGCGACCACCCCGGAGGAACTCCGCACCTTGATACGCCAGGCGGAGGCCCCCTTCTCGGCCGCCGCCCCACCGGGACACCACGCCGCCACGGCGACCGGCCACGAGCAGCACGGCGGGAGGTGGCCCCGGTCATGACCGGCCTGTTGCTCTTCGGCATGCCCGAGGACCGCGCGGAGACCCACCGCCAAGCCCTCCTGGCCCTGCGCGAGGAACTGGCGTCCCACGACCTGCGCGGCCGGATGGTCGAACGCCTCCACCTCCACATGTACGGCTGGCACCCCCGCCCCCTCCTCCTCCCACCGGAACTGGACGTCTACCGCGCCGGCCGGCTGATCGCCACCGTCACCGTCGTCGACGTCCCCGGCGACGGCGGCGCCTGGTACCTGATCCAGCAGCCCGACGGCATGCCTCTCGAGACCCGTCCCGTCACGGCCCCGTCCCTGTCGGCCCGCAGCATCGCCACCCGCGGCACGCCACCGGCCACCGAGACCAGCGGCGGCGCGACGCGGCCCACCACCTGAGCGGCCACGACCTCGACCATCCGGCCAGGAACGGGACGGTCGGCGTCGCGGAGATCTGCGGCCCCGTACCCCGCCTCGCACAGGGATCCCAAGGCGCTCTTCTCGGCCCCGTTCAGGCGGTGAGTTCGAGAAAGCCCTTCACGAGAGGCACATGCCGGTGCCTGGTGAGCTTTCCCCTGAGCTCGGACAACGCCGCGGTCGACCGCGCGGAGTCGACTCCACCCAGACAGCGCACCGCGTGCTCGGCGACGCTGATCGCCTGATCCAGATCGCTGAGTGCCAGATGCGCGTCCGCGGTGCGCACCAGGTAGATGGCGTGAGTTCGTGGATACTGGTCGTCGCCCGCGTAGTTCGCCGTGATCGCGTCGTGGAAGCGGGCGATCGCCTCTCTCGGGTCACCGAGATCCAGTGCGGAGGATCCGGCGATCATCTCCACCTCACCCAGGCCGACCCAGTAGAGGTACGGCGGGTCGTCTGTGTGCGGCCCCCTGCCGAGCAGATCTCGGGCTTCGTGCAAGGCCCGGGCGCAGCCGCGCCGATCCCCCGCCTTGGAGAGCGAGCGGGCGGCACGCGCGGCGAGCATCGCACGAAAGCGCGGGGTCGCCTTGGATTTCGTCTGGACCCGCGCCGCCTCGATCAAGGCGACGGCGTCCAGTGGATCCCCGACCGTATACTGCTGGATCGCCCGGAACGAGAGAGCGTAAGCACCCGTGAGTGCGTCGCCCGCCGTGGCGGACGCGCGGAGTGAGGCGTCGAAATAGCGCTCGGCTTGGGCGTGGAAACCGTCATCGAAATGCACCCAGGCGCAACACCGGGCCGTCTCGGCCGCGGCGGCGTACAGCCGCCGGCCCGTCGCCTCGTCGAAACGGGCGTCCTTGAGCAGACCGACGATGAAGGTGAATTCGGCGCTCGCCAGATTGCGGAGCTGTGAGCTGCCCACGGCGTCGTCCAGGTGGCGCAGGTGGTCCAGCCGGCGGTCCAAGAGATCCACCATCGCAGCAGTGATCTGCCGCCGACCTGTGGACAGCGGCCGGGTCATCGCGTCCACGGCGTCCTGCCAACCAGTGACCGAAGAGCCCATCGCCGCCGACGTCATGATCAGGAACTCACGCCGGTCCACCGGGCCTCCCACTGCGAGATCGGTCAGCACCTCCACGGTAGCCGCTTGATCCCCGTAAGTGTGAGCCCCTTTCGTTCCATCGCACGCCGTGCCCAGCCAGTCCGGCCACGGCATCGTCCGCAGCACCGACAGAGGCACACCGTGGAGCACCGCCATCGCCTGCTGGGCCGACGGCTCGGGTACCGCGTGACCTGCCTCCCAGCGATAGATCTTCTGCCGCTGGTGCGCCAGCGCCCCTAATCCCAGCGATCGATGTACCGCGTCCAGTTCACGCGCGTACCCGGCCATCGAAAGGCCGAGTTCACCGCGCAGGATCGCAAGTGGGTGCCGATCGAGCGATCTCGTCATCAGGCTGCTCCCTGGTGCGAATGGCCGGCGAAACAACCATCTCGCATGCGGAACCCGCGGCCAATGACTTTGACGCAAGAGACTACGCCTTACGGCTGAAGACTACGGCCGGCCCCTGGCGATCCGGCGCCTACCGAGCTTTCATTTCCCCGAGGACGAATTCCGGCCGATCCAGAGACGGAAAGCAATGCGATGGATGATCGTGTGGAAGAGACGCTCAATGTCTTCTACCGTGTGGAACGTGCGGGCGCCATCCGCCTGTCGGGCGGAGGCGGCCCGTTCGGGTTCGACATAACACGCGCCATGCTCGTGGATGACCTGCTGGCAAGCTACCGATGCGACGCCGTCGTGGAGACAGGATGTTTCCTTGGTGACACTACGACATATCTCGGGACCCGCTATCCAGATATACCGGTCTACAGCTGTGACATAGTTCCTGAGTATGCGCTGTTCACCCGTCACCGCCTGGAATCGGCGGGTCGCACCAACGTCGTAGTATCCTGTGCCGACTCTCCCGGAATAGTGAGCGCCGTCAGCGGGCTATATGAATGCCCCCTTTTCTATCTGGACGCGCATTGGGAGGCCAGATGGCCTCTGGACGCCGAGCTCGCCGCCATCCGCCGAGGAATCGTTCTCGTCGACGACTTCGACATCGGCCATGCCCGGTTCTCGTTCGACTCCTATGACGGACGAGGTTGTGACGCGGCGATCTTCGCTGCGATGCCAAGTCCGCCGGAGCGCTATTGGACCCCCGACCCGGACGCCGTCTGGCCCCTTCCCTGCCTACAGGTGGGGCGGCGATCCGGCGCCGGACTCATCGCGGTCAACGTGGACGTCCAACCGCTTGATCTTCATCCGGCACTGATCGCACACGAGCTCGCACCGGAGGCCTCCCGCTGATGACTGCGTACGACCTGTCCGATCCTCTGGCCCTACTGAATGGCATGCCATTCCTGGACGACGGCTTCACGGCCAAGCGGCTCATGGCCGCCGTCGCTGCGGCCCGCCATGTCACCGCCCAGCGTGAAGGAATGAGAACCCGTAACCCTGGCCGGCCCATCGAGTCATGGCTCGGCCCTTCCGCAGTGCTCCTCCTGGCTGGCGGACCGTCGATGCCGGCCGTCCCATTGACCGCCGAGCAGAAGAGCAAGGTGACGACGGCCCTTCAAGAGCTTGCGTCACTGATTCCTCCATGGGCACCACTCACAACGCTCCCGATCAGGTACGCCTGCCTGCGACCGGCGAATGGCGCGATCTCCGCATCATCCAGAGCCTGGCCGCAGCACATCCTTCTCGCCGATGACGCCTTCACAACCGCGATCGAGCTGCGCGAGCAGATCACGCACGAGCTGGCTCATCAATGGCTATATCTCATCGAAGAGTTGTGGCGCCTGGAACGCCCCTCTCCGTCTCTGTTCACCTTGCCCTCCGGGACGACCGGGAGATCACCGTCCGAGGTCCTGGGAGCCGTCCATGTGGCGGCTGTTCTGAATCGCCTCTATGTCAGTGCCGGAGACGCCCCGGACGGCCGCATGACGAGGCTGTCGGGCTATCGAATGGAATGCCTGGCTTTGCTTGACCAGATCGCCGACGAACTTACCGATATCGGGCGGTCTATCGCCCGTCTCCTGAAGGAGGCCGTTTGAGCCGCGCCATCGCACCCACCCATCAGGGCATCGGACTCAAACCGATGTCTCTGTGGCGAAGCCCTCTGTACATGTCGGACCTTCCCGGCGCCGCCGAGATCAATGTGACCTTGCGCGACCTCATAGTCCGTCGCACTCTGACCGACCCGGAAGCATCGAACTTCGGCGTCATCTCGGCGACCAAGGCGAACCAGGACATCCTCAGCTGGGAACATCCGGCGGTCGACTGGCTCAAGCGGCAGATCATGGATGCGGTGTCCGCACTCACCAGGGCAGTACTCGGTGACGCCGCCGACGAGGTCACCCAGGCTGTGATCGCGGAGGCATGGTCCGTCGTGTACGCCGAGGGTGGAAGCCTGCGCCCGCACACCCATCACGACTCCGCCTGGTCCGGCGTCTACTACGTCGAGTCTGGTGACGGCGGTGGATCGGGAGACGCGGGATATCTGCAACTGCTCGACCCACGACCGGCCGCGATCGCCAGGGCCGCCTCCGAGGGCGTATTCCGTGTCGAGCCGACGCCTGGCCGAATGGTCGCCTTCCCCGGCTGGCTACCGCACTCGGTACAGGCCACTCTCACCGGCGGCGGCCGACGCATCTGCGTCGCGTGGAACGTGGCCTACGACAAGGACTGGACGGGGATGAGATGACGACCCTCCTTGCGCCTCTGCCCGTCGAGCCGGTCAGGTTCCTCTGGGGCACCACCGTCGTCGTCGACTCCACCGACCTGCGGGACATCGTCCCGCCCGACGTGAACCTGCCCGAGACGGGGCCCGCGTTCGAGAAGGTGAACGCCACCCGGTTCATCTCCGACGAGGTGAAGCTGAGTGGCGTGTTCCTGGCCGCGATGAACGCCATAGCCCGTGCGGACCGCGCGGAACCGGTCAGCTCGGTGCGGATCGAGGTACAGGGCTGGCGAGAGGGCCATGGGATCCCCGCCGCCGCCGATGTCTCCGCCTACATCGGCTGGTGCTGCCTGCTGGCGACGGCCGTCCACTCGACCGCCGAGTCGGGCTGTCTGTCCCTTGCCGACCCCCGGGCGGGCAGCGATCTCACCGCCATGCCGGGCCTTCCCTGGGGCCGGCAGATCCTCGTCCGGCCGGTGCCCGGCGCCTTGACCGTCGCCCCCGGCTGGCTGACCCATTCGGTCGTCCCCTTGGAACACGGCCAGTCACTTGTCATGGCCGTGGCCACCTGCTCCCAGTGATCCCACTGGGTCGCTTAGAACGCGCAGAGAGGAACAACACATGTCCCAGCCCAACGAGAGAGCCGCCACGAGCCTGCGTCTGGAAGGACCCGGCCTCGGACTCGGCCTGGACCCGGACGACACCGCGGCCTTCCTGGACGCCACCCGCAAGGGTCTCATCGCGCCCGAGACCGCCTGCGACAAGGGTATGCAGGACAATTTCGCCCTGCGTGCCGCCACCACCGTGACCCTGGAGACCGTCACCGGCTGACCGGCTCGGCGTCACCGGGCCCCGCGTCGCCAGGCGCGGGGCCCTTCGCAGTGTGCCGCCGCCCCGGCAACCACACCTTTCCAGCATGCTCGACCAGCCACACCAGTCCCTCGATAGAGTTGCGTCACCGCCAACCCCACGAGGAAAGGCCAAGATCCCCTGTGGCTGATTCGTTCGTTCACCTGCATGTTCACACTGAGTACTCGATGTTGGACGGCGCGGCGAAGATCAACAAGCTGGCCGCGCGAGCGGCCGAGCTGGGCATGCCGGCGATCGCCATGAGCGACCACGGAAATCTGTTCGGAGCCTATGAGTTCCAGGCGAAGGTCAAAGCCGCCGGAGTGAAACCGATCATCGGGATCGAGGGCTACGTCAGCCCGGAGTCACGTCACTACAAGCGGCCCGTGTTCTGGGGCGAGCCCCACCAGCGCAAGTCCGACGAACGTACCGGACTGGGCGGCGACGTCTCAGCGAGCGGCACATATCTGCACAAGACCATGTGGGCGGTCAACGCCCAAGGACTGCGCAACCTGTTCAAGATCTCATCACTGGCCTCCCTGGAAGGCCACATGAAGAAGTACCCCCGCATGGACGACGAGCTCTTCGAGCAGTACCACGAGGGGATCATCGCCACGACCGGCTGCCCCTCGGGCGCCGTCCAGACCCGGCTTCGGCTCGGCCAGTTCGACAAAGCGCTGGAGCATGCCGCCAAGTACCAGGAGATCTTCGGACGGGACAATTATTTCCTGGAGATCATGGATCATGGGGGGATCCCGATCGAAACCGCCGTCCGTGACGACCTGTTGCGGATCGGAAAGACCCTGGACATCCCGCCCCTGGTCACCAACGACTCCCACTACGTGACCGAGGACCAGGCCACAGCGCACGATGCCCTGCTCTGCGTCGGCACGAACTCCCTGTTGAGCGACCCGACCAGGTTCCGATTCTCGGGCAGCGGCTACTACGTGCGTTCCGCCGACGAGATGCGAGCACTGGACCCGAACTCCGACGTATGGGCCGACGGGTGCAGGAACACCCTGTTGGTCGCTGAACGCGTCGAGCCCTACGACGAGGTGTTCGCACATCGCGACCTTGCCGCCAAGTTCCCGGTCCCCGAAGGGGAGACTGAGATGAGCTGGCTGCGCAAGGAGTCCTATCGTGGCGCGATCCACCGATATGGCGATCCCGTGCCCGCCCATGTGATGGAACGGATCGACTACGAACTCGGCGTCATCGAGAGCATGGGCTTCCCAGGCTACTTCCTCGTCGTCGCGGACATCTGCCGATACGCCCGTGACAACGGCATCTGGCTCGGTCCGGGCCGAGGGTCGGCCACAGGCTCCATGGTCGCCTATGTCACCGGCATCACCGAATTGGACCCCATCGAGCATTCCCTTCTGTTCGAGCGGTTCCTCAACCCCGAACGCATCTCCATGCCCGATGTCGACCTCGACTTCGACGAGCGCCGGCGCGGTGACATGATCCGTTATGTCACCGAGCGATATGGCGAGGACAACGTCTCCCTGATCATCACCTATATGACGATCAAGTCGAAGGCGGCGGTAAAGGACGCGGCACGCGTACTCGGCTACCCGTTCCCGGTGGGCGAAAAGATCACCAAGGCCTTTCCACCGGCGGTCATGGGCAAGGAGATTCCTCTCACCGGGATCTTCGACGAGAAACACCCTCGGTACGCCGAAGCGACCGAACTGCGGAATCTGTACGCAGAGGACGCGGACGTCAAGAAAATCATCGATACCGCGCTTGGTCTGGAAGGGCTGACAAGAGGAACCGGTGTGCACGCCGCAGGCGTCATTCTCTCCTCCCAGCCCTTGATCGACGTTATGCCGATCTTCATGCGCCCCGACGACGGTGCCCGCATCACCGGATTCGACGGACCGAGCTCAGAAAACATGGGCGCGCTGAAGATGGACTTCCTCGGTTTGCGCAACCTCACCGTCATCGGTGACGCCGTGCAGAACGTGAAGGACAACCGCGGTATCGACCTCGACATGCTCAGCCTGTCCCTGGACGACAAGAAGACCTACGAACTGCTGGCTCGTGGCGACACTCTAGGGGTCTTCCAGCTGGACAGTTCCATGATGCGCGATCTCACCAAGCTGATCGCCCCGGCTCGATTCGAAGACATCTCGTCGGTCCTGGCACTCGGCCGTCCCGGGCCCATGGGGGCCAACGCCCACACCAACTACGCGCTGCGCAAAGCCGGGCAGCAGGAGATCACACCGATCCATCCCACGCTCAAGGAGGCGCTGGATCCGATCCTGGGCACGACATACCACCTGGTGGTCTATCAGGAGCAGGTCATGGCCATCGCCCAGCAATTGGCCGGATACACCCTGGGAGGCGCCGACATCCTGCGCCGGGCCATGGGCAAGAAAAAGAAGGAGGAGATGGACAAGCAGTGGGCGACCTTCTCCTCGGGCATGGTCGGCAAGGGGTACACCAAGGAGGCCGCCAAGGCCGTCTGGGATGTCCTCGAACCATTCAGCTCCTACGGATTCAACAAGTCCCACACCGCCGGCTACGGGCTGGTCTCCTACTGGACCGCTTACCTGAAGGCGAACTACCCGGCAGAGTACATGGCCGCCTTGCTCACGTCGGTCGGCACGAACAAGGACAGGATGGCGCTTTACCTTGCTGAGTGCCGTCGCATGAAGGTGAAGGTCCTTCCCCCCGATGTCAACGAGTCGGGACTACGTTTCAGTGCCGTCGGCGAAGACGTTCGGTTCGGCCTCGGTGCCGTTCAGAACGTCGGGGAGAACGCCATCAACGGCATCATCTCGGCTCGTGCACAAAAGGGCAATTTCAGCGACTTCAATGATTTTCTGCGGAAAGTTCCGCAGGTGGTCTGCAACAAAAGGACCATTGAGTCGCTCATCAAGGCCGGCGCGTTCGACGGACTCGGGCACACACGTAAGGGTCTCATTCAGATCCATGATCAGGCTGTGGACGCAGTCATCGACGTGAAGCGCAAGGAAGCACTAGGTCAGGACTCCCTGTTCGGCGCCTTCGGCGACGACGACGAGAACGACAGCGTCTTTCATGTTCCCATTCCCGAAGGAGAATGGGAGAAAAAGGTCAAGCTCTCCTTCGAACGAGAGATGCTCGGACTCTACGTCTCAGATCATCCACTCAACGGCGCGGAACGCATCATTGAACGCAATCGCGACTTGAGCATCGCCCAAGTTCTGGACCGACAGACCGAGTTCGGAAACGTACGCATCGCAGGCATCATCTCGGGTGTCGACAAAAAGGTCACCAAGAAGGGTGATGTCTGGGCCATCCTCAAGATCGAGGACTACGACGCGTCCATCGAGGTACCCTGCTTCCCGCAAACGTATCAACTGTACGGCACAAATCTGGCACCTGACCTGGTCGTCTCGGTTACGGGCCGCATCCGTTCGCGCGGCGACGGCGAAGAGGCAACCATTTCGTTCAACGCCACTGACATCGCCTTCCTGGACATCAGCAGCGTCCAGGAGGATGGACGCGAGCCCATCGTCATTTCTCTTCGCGAGGAACGAATAAACAAAGAACTCGTACTTGAGCTGAAACGGATCCTCGTGGCACACCCGGGCGAAACTCCCGTCCGCCTCCGCGTGGAACGCCTCAATCGCAAGATCCAACTTGTGGCCCTGCCAGACTACGCGGTCGACGTCAACAACGGAGCGTTCGCTGGGGACATCAAGGTCCTATTGGGGCCGAATGCCCTGATGATGCCATGACAGACGATGCGCCCTCAGGCACCCATGAGATCGAAGTGGTCCTGTCCAATCATCCTCCCGAGTGCGGACGTTGCGGGAGGGAAGGCATACTATCCGCGCAGGTCCCACATAATTTGATCAACATTCGCGGCGAACTCGCCAAGGGGACGTCTATTGTCGTTCTATGTTCACATTGCGACATCGACCAAGCCGAGGCAGGCGCCCTCATCGCTTGGTTCACCGTAAACAGCGAGATCACCGGAGAGAACCTGATGGAGGTTGCCGAGCTAGTACATGCGTGGACATCCGTCGCGAAAGTGCCTGCTCTAGACACAACAGCACTCGACGCAGAATTCCTAGCATGGCGAAAAGGTGAACTTTAGATCTGAATAGGAGTGTTTCTGGGTATGTCGACCACGCCAGGCCGTCGGGACGCTCAGGGATTCAGCTCCGATTTGTGATTAAACCTGCGGTGAACGTGGGATCATATCCCGTCTTCGGGCCGCCAATGACGTTTTCTCGCAAGGGCTCTGGATGTAGGGGATGGGGAGGATGGCGGCGGCCAGGCACCGGGCGAGCACGCGTTGGTACGGCTGCCCATCGCCTTGACCTCGTCCGCCACGGCGGGATCGCACACAGCGACCCGTCTGATGGCGTGTATTCGGTCTGGGCGGATGTTCGCGACATCCGTGGCCGCCTGGTCAAGCGCCGCGCAGCGCACAGAAAACCCCATCGAGGCGCGCCACGCGCGGCGCCTACCCTGGACCCCCCGAAGTTGCGCGAGGTGCCGAGGATGATGTCGCGAGAACCATTGCCCGAGAGCACTCCAGACCTCACACCGCCTCGGGCACTGCAGGACGAGGACCTCGCAGACCTGTTCCCGCCCTCGCTCCCCGTCATCGCGACGCTGAGCCGCCGGGAGGACGCCCGCGAGTGGCTGGCCGGGCTGCCGCGCCTGGTGGCCGGGCTCCGGGACCGCTGGTCCCTGCGCCTTGGCCGGCCGTATCACGGCGGGAGCTGCTCCTGGGTGGCCCCTGTCCGGCTGCATGACGGCGCGTCCGCCGTCCTCAAGGTCTGCTGGCCCCACCGGGAAGCCGCCGGTGAGGGCGAGGCTCTTCGTCTCTGGGACGGGAACGGCGCGGTGCGCGTCCTGCGCGACGACCCGCAGGCGTACGCGTTGCTCCTGGAGCGCTGCGACCCCGGCTCGCCTTTGGGGGCCGCCGACCACCTCCCCGCCGAGGAGCGCCTGCTGATCGGCGCCGCCCTCCTGAACCAGTTGTGGTGCCCCCCGCCGTCCGGCACCCTCCTGGAACCTCTCGGCGCCGTCACCGCCGAATGGGCCGACGTGGTGGAGACCCGGATGGACCGCCTACGCCCTGGTTTCGACCCCGGTCTCGTCGCCCACGGCGCGGCCCTCCTGCGCACTCTCCCCGCGACCGCGTCCCGCACCGCCGTGCTCCACGGCGACTTCAACCCCGGCAACGTCCTCGCCGCCCGTCGCCGGCCCTGGCTCACCATCGACGCGAAACCCATGGTCGGCGACCCCGCCTACGACCCGTGGCCGCTGCTGGAACAGATCGACGACCCCTTCCGTCACCCTGACCCACCGCGCGTCCTGAGCACCCGGTTCGCCCTCGTGGCCGACGCCGTGGGCGAGGACCCCCGGCGCCTGCCGGCCTGGGCCGTGGCCCGCCGTGTGGAAGCAGCCCTCTGGGGCGTAGCGCACGGTTACCGCAGCGGCCCGGCGAGAGTCATGAACGAGGCCAGAACCCTGGCGGCCCTCACAGAAGTCTGACGTCCCGTATTCCGGTAGCACGTCTCGCCATGCGGACAGCGGAATGGGGATCGCTCACCTTCGGCCGGCCATGCAGCACCTCATGAATTGCGATAATTCGCAAGTGGCGACATAATGGAGCCGCTGATCCAGACGGAGGGGACGATCGCGTCATGTCGGTGCCGCTGTACGAGGCCAAGGCGGAGCTGTTCCGGCTGCTCGGCCACCCCGTGCGCATCCGGGTGCTGGAGCTGCTCCAGCAAGGGCCGCGGCCGGTACGCGATCTGCTGGCCGCCATCGAGGTGGAGCCCACCGGGTTGTCGCAGCATCTGGCGGTGCTGCGCCGCTCGGGCATGGTGGTCGCCCACCGTGACGGCTCCAGCATGGTCTACGAGCTGGCCGGCGGTGATGTCGCCGAGTTGCTGCGCGCGGCCCGGCGGCTGCTCACGCAGAAGCTGTCCGGGCAGAGCGAACTGCTGAGCGAGCTGCTGCAAGACCGGGTGGAGAACGGCACACGGTGACGGCGCCCCTCTCCTCGGGCTGGTCCAGGGTGCGCTCGGTGCTGCCGGTCCGCGGGCAACTGGCCGCGATGGGCCGCCATCCGCGCCGCGACCTGCTGGCCGGGCTCACCGTGGCGATCGTCGCACTGCCGCTGGCACTGGGGTTCGGCATCTCCTCGGGCATGGGGGCCGCGGCGGGCCTCGCCACCGCGGTGGTCGCGGGGGCGATCGCGGCGGTGTTCGGCGGCTCGGGCCTCCAGGTGTCGGGGCCGACCGGCGCGATGACCGTGGTGCTGGTGCCGATCATGCACGCGCACGGGGCGTCCGGGGTGCTCATGGTGGGGGTGCTGGCCGGGCTGCTGCTGATCGGGCTGGCCCTGGCCCGCGCGGGCCGGTACATGGCCTTGGTGCCCGCCCCGGTGGTGGAGGGCTTCACCATCGGCATCGCCTGCGTGATCGCGCTGCAGCAGGTGCCGGCCGCGCTCGGCGTGGCCACCCCTGACGGCGACAAGGTGCTCGTGGTGGCGTGGGAGGCCGCGCGCGACTTCCTCGAACGGCCGGGATGGCAGGCGCCGTCCATCACGCTGGCGGTGGCCGCGGTGATGCTGGCCGGGGCCCGGCGGTGGCCCACCGTGCCGTTCTCCTTGCTGGCGGTGGCCGCGGCCACCCTCGTGGCGCACGTCGCGGACATCCCGGTGGCGCGCATCGGCGACCTGCCGGCGTCCCTGCCCGTCCCGTCACTGGGCTTCCTCGACCTCGGCGCGCTGACGTCGCTGCTTGCCCCGGCGGTCGCGGTCGCCGCCCTGGCCGCGCTGGAGTCGCTGCTGTCGGCGGCCGTGGCCGACGGCATGAGCGTCAACCACCGCCACGACCCCGACCGCGAGCTGTTCGGCCAGGGCCTGGCCAACCTCGTCACCCCCTTGTTCGGCGGCGTGCCGGCCACCGGGGCCATCGCCCGCACCGCGGTCAACGTCCGCGCCGGCGCCTCCTCCCGCCTGGCCGCCCTGGCCCACGCCGGCGTCCTCACGGTGATCGTGTACACCGCCGCCGGCCTGGTCGCCCGCATCCCGCTGGCCGCCCTGGCGGGAGTCCTGCTGGCCACCTCGATCCGCATGGTCGAGGCCGGGTCCGTCAAGGCGATGCTCCGCTCCACCCGCGGCGACGCCGCCGTGCTGGTCCTCACCGCCGCCGCCACCCTGGCCCTCGACCTGGTCCAGGCCGTCATCCTCGGCCTCGTCACCGCCGGCGCCCTGACCCTGCGCGCCATCGCCCGCAACGTCCGCCTCGACGAGATGCCCATCCGCCCCGACCTGCACGGCGACCACGCCGAGGAGGAACACGCCCTCCTCGCCGAGCACATCGTCGCCTACCGCCTGGACGGCCCCCTGTTCTTCGCCGCCGCCCACCGCTTCCTCCTGGAACTCGCCGAGGTCACCAGCGTCTCGGTGGTGATCCTCCGCATGTCCCGGGTCACCACGATCGACGCCACCGGCGCCCTGGTGCTCGGCGACGCCATCACCCGCCTGCAGAGCCGCGGCATCACCGTCCTCGTCTCCGGCATCCAGGACGACCACCACAAACCCCTGCACGCCCTGGGGGTCATCGCGAGCCTCGACGAGGCCGGCCATGTCTTCCCCAGCACCCCGGAAGCCATCGCCGCGGCCCGCGACCTCCTGCACCGCACGGGTGTCCTGCCCGCACCCGCGAGATGATCGACCCTTCCGGGGGACCAGGCGCCGTCAGCCGGAGGTGCCCTCGCGGACCGTCGTCTGGACCTCGCCGACCGGGACCTGGCGGGCGGCGTCGACCACCACCGGGTCGAAGGTGAAGCCGCCGCCTCCGGTCACCGGCCAGGTGGTGGTGACGGTCAGCTGGTAGGCGTCCTCCGGGCGGTCGGCGGAGGATCTCAGGTAGCGGACGCCGCAGGTCCAGGTGCCGCCCTTGACGTAGGGGTGGCCGGTGGGGCCGCAGTTCTCCCTGACTTCGGCGCGGTTGCCTGTGGTGCCGGCGTCGATGTCGATGCGGGACAGGGTGGCCGTCACCGTGGCCGACATGACGCCGGGGAGTTCGGCGGTGACGGAGCGGGTGGTGGCGCCGACGCCGGTGAGCCAGACCCAGGTGGGGAGGTTGACGTAGCTCTTGGCGTCGGGGCTGAGGTTGATGACGGGCTCGGGGACCGTGAGGGCGGCCCTGGCCAGTTGGTACAGCTCGGCCAGGGTGATGCCGGCGGGCGGGGTCTGACCGGTGGGGACCCAGACGGCGCCCTGGAGGCCGGACCAGCAGGCCAGGCCGTTCGGGTCGGCGGCGTTGTACGCGGGGGTCCACCAGCGGCCGTCCTGGCCGACCTTGTCCTTGTACTGCTTCAGGAACTTGTCGAAGTCCTCGGAGGTGCCGTCGGGGTTGGTGTGGAACCAGTAGTCGCGGACGTCCTCCTGGCGCTTGAGCATGTCGCCGGCGTCGTCACCGGGCTCGTACCAGCAGGGACGCTGGACGCGGTAGCCGTCGGCCTTGCCGCCCAGGCCGTTGCCGCTTATGACGATCTTGGAGTTGCGGAGGATGACGCCTCGGGTGCGGCCGTCACCGAAGCTCTCGCCGCGCGGGCCGCCGGGGTCGTCTCCGGGGGCGGCCGCCAGGGTGGTGGCGGTCAACGCCAACGACAGGAGTAGTGCTCTCATCGGCGGCACTCCTTCGCACGCTGGTGGGGGTAGGTGGCGTGCATGTACGCCTTCACCCGCCACCGGCCGTCGTCGCCTCTGCGGAGGGCGGCTATCTGGAGGTAGACGGCGGTGGGGGGTTTGGTCCAGTCGGGTTGGTCCGGTATCGCCTGGCCGGTGTCCGCGTCGGTGACCTGGACGGCGGACTCGTCCACGCAGGCGTCCACCTCGGCGCCTCGTCCCGAGACGGAGGCGACCTGGATGGAGTAGAGCTTGGCGGTGCCGGCGGCCGATCTTCCCCGGTTCACGAAGCCGCGCACCCAGGTGTAGCTGTCCCTCGCGGCCTGTTCCTCGGCCGCCTTGAGGTAGGCGTCGTCCTCGCCCTGGGAGGTCACGGCCTTCCATGAGCTGACGTAGCCGGTGGTGAAGGCTTCGACGATCGCCTGCTGGGCCTGGGTGAGGCCCGCCGGGGATTCGACCTGGACGGTCAGGTCCCGGCCCGCCTGGATGGTCTTCGTCTCGGGGGTCGAGATGACGGCGCCCGGGTTGGCGGTGGTCGCCGGGGCGGCGTCCCCTCCAGGGGTGAACGGGCGGTCCGCGCCGGCGGCCGAGCATCCGGTGCTCAGGAGCGCGACGGCGGCCAGGACGACCCGCATCCGCATGGTGTCGACGCTAATCACACCTGACTCCGCTCAACCACTGGTTTGCGGGTATCGGCATGGTTTGGGTGGGGGGCATGGGGGTCCTGTTAGGCCGAAGGGAGGCTGTGGAGGCGCCAGGTGGGGAGGAGTTCGTCTATCAGGGCCTCGGTCTCGGGGGACATGCCGCCGCCGTAGGGGTGGGAGCTCGCCCTTCGGTGGAGGCCGTCCACCACGGCGCGGAGCTTCAACGGGTCTCCGGTGGCGTGGGCGGCTCTCAGGAGGTCGCGCCACAGGCCCTCGTCGTCGGCGGCCAGGAGGAGGCCGGCGCGGACGGCCGCCACGGCGCCCTCGGCGTCGTTGTGGGCCAGGCGGACCTCGCACAGGCGGTGGGCGGCGTCGGCGACGCCGGCGGTCACCTCGTACTCCAGCTCGTCGGCCGCGAGCCAGGCGTAGCGTGACCTCGGGCGGGCGGCCAGCAGAGGGCCGCGGACCAGGCCGAGGGCCTTCTCCAGCAGGACGGCGCGGGCGCTCGGGTCGTCGTGGGAGCGGCGGACGAGCTCGCGGAACAACTGCCAGTCGGAGCGGACCTCCGGCCCGAGGCGGAGGCGGCCGGTGTCGTCGGTGCGGAGGTTCGGGCGGCCCTGGCTGTCGGTGCCGAGCCATTCGGTGACACGGGCGATGGTGGCGTCGCGGACGACCGCCTGGACGCCGCGGGGCCACAGGATGCCGCCCAGCACCACCGGGTGCACGCCGCCGGGGTGGGCCGCGAGGTACACCGCCATCTCGCAGGCGAGCTCGGCGCGGCCCTCCTCCAACGGGGGCACGGGGCCGATCTCGATGGGGCCGAGGATGCGGATGGTGACCGACGGCGAGGTGGTGAACTCGCGCGGCGGGCCCTCGTCCTCGCGGACCGGCTCGCCCTCGAGACGGCCGGCGGTGCGGAACAGGTCGATCACGGCGTCGTAGTGACGCCGGGGCAGGAGCTGCGCGTTCACCGTGACGCCGAGCGCCTCGACCCTGGCCTTGCCGTCCTCGGTGATCTCCCACGTCCACGTGGCGTGCGGCACCTCGCCGGCGATGACGTACCCGGCGGCCATGCGGCCCCCGGCGCGGCCGAGGCGGGCCAGCCGTTCGGCCTCGCCGGCGTCGGGGGTGATGGCGGACAGCAGGAAGTGCGGAGGCCACACCGGGTCGGCGGCGCCGCCGTGCACCCGGCCGGTGAGCACCTGGGCGTCCGCGGCGGCCATCTCGGCGGCCCTCGCCTCCAGCTCCGGCAGCACCTCGGCGAGGCTGCCGACGGCACGTGCCCGGTGCGGCGCGATGGTGACGAGGTCGTCGCCGAAGCCCACCAGGGTGACCCGCATCTGGTCGGACCACCGGTTGGTGACCAGCTCGACCGCCAGCGCGGCCAGCGCGTCCCGCACCCGGTGCCCGGTGACGGCGATGACCCCCTGCGCGGCCTCCAGGTCGATCAGCACCCGGCCGCCGTCGGTCACGCCGAGCGACACCAGACCCGGGTACGGCGCGGCGGCGTCCAGCAAAGCGTGCTCGTCGATGGCCCGGCCCTCGTGGGCGAGCAGCCGCCACGTACGGCCGCTGTCGTGCGCCTCGAACGGCTCGGGGGCGTCCGGCTCCGGCGGGTGGATCCACAGGTCGAGGCCGCGGGCGGAGAGATGGACGGCGTAGATGGTGGGGGGCACCCGGCCCTGCTCGGCCAGCAGCTTGCCGAGCATGCGCAGGCCGTGGTCCAGCATGCGGCTGCCCGGCGCGTCCGAGCCGAGCCTGAGCGCGACCTCGGCCCCGGCGGCGTCGCCGCGGGGACGGGTGATGCGGTGGCCGAACGCCCGGTGCCAGAGCTGCTCACGGCGGCGGCGTCCGAGCGCGACGAGCAGGCCCGCGGCGGCCAGGGAGCCGCCTGCCAGGTAGTCGATGAGGTCGAGGCCGCCGGTCTCCACGGGCTTGTCGGGGCGGTGCCGCGGCTCGGGGACCTCGACCCGTCCGGCCCGCGTGCCCTGGGCCTCGGCCGGGCCGGTCCTCGCCGCGGGTGCCTCGGTCCTCGCGGGGGGTGCCTCGGTGGCGGGTGCCTCGACGCCAGGCGCCTTCGGGATGGCGGACACCGCGGGCGGCTTGGGGGCGGGCGGCAGGTGGTAGGTGTGCTGCGGCATGGCGGGCAGCGGCATCACGATGCCGCCTCTCTCCCCCGCCTTCTCCTGGCCGGTGCCCTTCTTCTCGGGCCCGCTCTTGCTCTCGACGGAGACGCCGCGGCCGGGGACGTACTGGGTGCGGCCGTCCAGCTCGACCGGTTTGCCGGCGTGGTTGCGCAGTGTCTTCTCTCGCGGCTCGTCCGCCGGGACGACGTGCACGCCTCGCGCGTCGTCCGGCATGTCGAGCACCCAGCCGGGGCGGATCAGGCTGGCCATCTGGAGCCGTGAGCCGTCGGGCTGGGTCTTGTGCTGGTTGAGCCGGTAGATCTCGGGGTACCGGCGTCCGTCGCCGAGGCACTTGTCGGCGATCTCCCACAGGCTTTCGTGGTGACGGCCGTGCGGCGGCTGCACGACGTACACCTTCTTGACCTGCCGCACCTCCTCCAGCGCGATCCGCCCCTCGGGGGTGGGCAGGGTCTGCGCGGCCACGGTGACCGGCGGCTTGACCGGCGGCGCGGTCGCCATGCCGCTGATGGGGATCGCGACGGCGGAGGCGGTGAACAGGGCGAGCGCGGCGGACACCAGCCGGTTGGCCACGGCCTGGGCGCCACCGGACAGCGGCACCCGTGCGGGCATGCCGATGCGGCGGACGCCGTTGTACACCTCGACGATCACGCAGACGGCGAGCTGCGCCCAGGCGAGCCACACCAGCAGCACGAGGATCGCGACGGCCGTGGAGGGGCTGATCTGCCGCGTCAGCAGGTCGCCGTTGAGCAGGGTCTCGGGCACCGGCGGCCCGGTGAGCCGGAGCAGGGCGTAGGGGACGCCGCCCATGAGCCCGGCCAGCGCGATCAGCGCGGCGATACCGGCGACGACGTCACCGGCCGTCCGCCGATGCCTGATCCGCTCGGCCGCCACCGGCCGTGACGGAGGTCTGCGTGTCGCGGTCATCCCTCTCCCTCCTTCGTCCAGTGGGCGGTTGCGGGGCAGGTGGCCTGCCTCTCGGCGGCCCGCGCGACCGGGGCCCCCACCCGCGAGGGGGCCGGCGCCGGGGCGGGGGGTGCCAGCGCCGCGGATGTCGGCACCGGGGGTGCCGGCGCCGGGGCGGGGGGTGCCGGCGGGCGAGGGGTGGCGGGTGGGGGGTATGGGGTCATGGCTGGGGGTCGCCGGTGTCGGGGGCCGCGGTTGCCGTGCCGGACATGGCGGTGCCGGGGTAGCCGAAGGCGGCGAGGAAGGCCGCCTTCCAGCCGGCGGTGACGGTGACCGTCACCTCGGCCGCGCCCGCTTCGCACGAGGCCATCTTCAGGTCGGCGTCGCCGTGCGCGGACACGATCTCCTGGGCCCTCCCGCACGCCTCGCCGTCCCCGAGCAGGCGGACCTGGCCGGTGGCGCGCAGGTGTTCGATGTCTATGCGGTCGGCGGCGGCGCGGGCGGCCTGTTCGGCGATGTCGGAGGCGCGGAGGCGTGCGTTGATGGCCGCGCCGCCGTCCACCAGGAGGCCGGCCAGCATGAAGACCACCACCGAGAAGATCACGACGAACACCGACATGGAGCCTCGTTCGTCGGGGCATCGCTTCACTCGACCCTCCGGAACTGTTCCAGCGGCACGACGGAGCTGCCGGTCATCTTCTTGACCGCCCCGAAGCCGAGGAAGTCGAGGTCCAGTTCGCACGTCACGGTCGCCCGTACGGTGCCTCCTTCCTCCCATTCGCTGCCGTCGAGGCTGACATCGGCCTCGCACTGTCCGTCGAGTGCGGCCTTCGCGGCGTTACGCCCGGCGTCCTCGGCCGCGCCCAAGGTGCGCTGCACGGAGGCGGCGCGCGCGGCGTCGCGGGCGGCGCCGTTCACCTCGCCCTGGGCCTCGACGATGCGGCCCGCGCCGACGAGGAACATCAGGAAGAGCAGGAACAACGGGGCCAGCATCACCGTCTCGACCGCCATCGACCCGGCCTCGGACGAGCGGCGCGCGGGACGGCGGCTACGGCGCCGGGTCACGAATCGCCGCCACCGCCACCCCCGAAGTTGCTCTGCAGCTCGCCTTGCTTCTGGGTGACGAGGGTCTTGATCAGCGTGGCGAGGCCGAGCGCCACACCGGCGATGATCGCCGTGATGATGACCCATTCGACGGCGGACGCGCCGCGGGAGGGAGCGGTCCTGGCGCGGTCGATCCGCACGTGCAGGACGGCGATCAGGTAGGTGAGCCATGGAGGTGTGAACATCTAGGACCCCAACATCTTCATCGCGGCGGGAAAACTGAGAAAGATCACGAACCCCGCGCACAGGAGGAGCTGCGCGACCAGCATGGACTGAGACCGTTCACCGGCCTGTCCCTCTACCTCGGCGAGCTCGCGCCGCCGCATGGTGGCGGCGCGGGCGGTGAGCGACGCGCGTACCTTGGCGCCGTCGTCGGCCACGAGGCCGAGCGCGGCGGACAGGTCCCGCAGCTCGTCGACGTTGATCTCGTCGCCGAGCCGGCCGAGGGCCTGCCACGGGGTGATGCCGACGATCCTCGCGTTGGCCAGGGCCTCGCGGATGCGGGCCATGGCCCAGTTGCCCGAGCCGCCGTCCCCCACGGACACGGCCATGAGCAGCGCCTCGGGCACGCCTCGGCCGCCCGCGAGGTTCATGGCGACGAGGTCGAGGAAGGCGCCGACGGCGTGCCGGAAGTCGCGGCGGCGCACGGCGGCGTCCCGGCGGATCTGCACGTCGGGCAGGAAGAAGAACACGATCGAGACCAGCAGCGCCGCCCACAGCGGCACCTGCAGGGAGATCCCCCACCCCATGAGGGCCAGCCACCCGGCCAGCACGGGGAACGCCAGCAGGCCGGACACGGCGAGCAGGACCTTGGTGGCGAGGTACCCCTCGAAGGACTTGCCGAGCAGCGCCAGGTCGGCCCGGGTGGAGCGTGCCTCCCAGCCGCGGGCGGCGTAGAAGCGGGCGAGCCGCACACCGAGGCCGCGCCGGAACGCGCTGACGTCCTCGTCGGCGGAGATGAGCTGGAACCGCAGCGCGTCGTCCCCGGCCCGCGCCGAGTCCAGCGCCACCAGCCGCGCCACCAGGCCGGGCCGCGCGGGGAACAACGCCCGGAACAGCAGGAACAGCCCGAGCCCGAGCACGCCCCCGGCGAGAACCGTCTCAACCATGGACGCCTCCCGTCACCGGTTCGCGGGTGAGCGGGGCCTCGGTGGCGGGGCCGAGCATGCGGGCGGGCTTGTCGAAGCGGGCGAGGCGCCGCATCCAGGCGAAGCCCGCGCCGAACAGGGCGGCGACGACCACCAGGACGGCCTGGCCGAGCAGTGAGTCGTACTCCTCGACGTAGGAGGGGTTGAAGACCACCAGCAGGGCGGCGAACGCGACGGCGGTGCCGGTCACGATCTGCACGCTGCGGCGGGTGGAGCGCCGTTCGGCCTCCACGCGGCGGCGCATGTCCAGCTCCTCGCGCGCGGACACGGCGAGCGCGCCGAGCACCTCGCGCAGGCCGGGGCCGCGCAGCTTGGCGTTGAGGATGAGCGCGGCGACCACCAGGTCGGCGGACGGGTCGTCCAGCTCGTCGGCGAACAGGCGCAACGCGTCCGGCAGCGGCATGCGGGTGTGCAGCCGGTCGACCATGGCCCGCAGGTGGGGCCGCAGCGTGGGCGCCGCCGCCCGGATGGAGGACGGGATGGCCTGCTCCAGGCCCGCCGCGCCCGCGATGGTGTCGCGCAGCGACTCGGTCCACGCCGCGAGGCCCTCCAGGCGGCTCATCGCGGCCCGTTCCTCGGCCGCGCCGCCGGTCAGCCCGCGCCAGGCCAGCACCAGCAGCACCGCGCCCGCCGCCATGACCGGCCACCCGGTGACGATGAGCACCACGCCCCCGGTGACGGTTGCGACGGCCGAGCGGGTGGACAGCCTGCGCACCAGCTCGCGGCGGTCGGCGGCGCGGTCGGGCCCCGCCGGGCGGGGACGCACGCCGTACAGGGCGAGGCCGAGCAGGAACAGCCCGCCGCCGATCGCCGCCCCGGCCAGGACGGCCAGGGGGTCGAACAGGCCGGGCGGCAGCGGGATCACGTCCAGCCTCCGAGGATGGTGGGGTCGTACCCGTGGGGCACGAGGTCGTCCAGGCAGGCGATGGGGGCGTGCGGCACCGCGTGGCCGTCCGGGCCGGAGGTGAACACCTCGGAGGACAACACCCGGCCGTCGACGCCCGCGACCTCGCGGACGCTGGCGACGTACCGGCGCAGGCGCCCGCCCATGTGGTAGTCGTTGCGCTTCTCGATGAAGATCACGAAGTCGATGGCCCCGGCGATCAGCATGTGGGTGGCCTCGATGGGCAGCCGCTCCTCGGCCTGCAGGGCGTAGGTGGCGATGCGGTTGAAGACCTCCATCGAGGAGTTGGCGTGGATGGTGGACAACGAGCCGTCGTTGCCCTGCGTCATGGCGTTGAGCATGGTGACGATCTCGTCGCCCAGCACCTCGCCGACGATGACCCGGCTGGGGTTCATGCGCAGCGACCGGCGCACCAGCTCCGCCATGGTGATCTCGCCCTGGCCCTCGGAGTTGGGCAGGCGGTGCTCGAACGCCACGACGTTCGGGTGCAGCTCGGGGAACTGGTCCAGCCCGAGCTCCAGGGCGCGCTCCACCGTGATGAGCCGCTCGTGCGGCGGGATCTCGTTGGCCAGGGCCCGCAGCAGGGTGGTCTTCCCGGCGTTGGTGGCCCCGGCGATCATGATGTTCTTGCGGGCCGCGACGGCGGCGGACAGGAAGCGGCCGAGCTCGGGGGTGAGCGTGCCGTTGCCCACGAGGTCGCTGAGGAAGACCTTGCCGAGCCGGGCACGGCGGATGGACACGGCGGGCCGCACGGTGACGTCCATGACGGCCGACAGGCGCGAGCCGTCGGGCAGGCGCAGGTCGAGCTGGGGGTTGGCGGTGTCGAACGCGCGGCTGGACAGGCCGCTGTAGGCGGCGAGGATCTGGATGAGCTCGATCAGCTCCTCGTCGGAGTCGGCCACCGGGTCGTGCATGACCTCCTGGCCGTCGGCGTACCCGACGAACACGCGGTCGCAGCCGTTGACGTCGATGTTCTCGACCTCGGGGTCGTCGAGCAGCGGCTGCAGGCGCCCGACGCCGAACAGCGCGGCGTGGATGCCCGCCGCGAGGGCCTCTTCCTCCTCGGCCGTGGGCGGGGTGCGGCCGGAGCCGATCTCGCTGCGGGCGTGCTCCTCCAGCACCTGCGAGATGAGCGCGCGGGCGAACTGGCGCTCGTCCTCGCCGGACATGGGGGCGAGGCCGCCGGCCTGGTCGAGCCGCCGCTGGTGGGCGAGGCGGTCGCCGACCTCCTGCCGGAAACGCTTGACCAGCGTGTGATCGATGCTCATGGTCACCCGCTCTCGCTCGAAAGGCCGCCGCGGACGCGCGTCATCGGCCGGGCCGCGGTGGCACGGCCGGGGGCGACGCGGGCGGCGAGGCGCCCCGCCAGCTCGCGGGCCGTGCGGATCAGCAGGGAGCGGTCCAGGCGGCCGCCCCACTGGCCGCGCAGCAGCTCGGCGCCCTTGGGGTCGTAGGCCAGCCCGGCCACGAAGGACACCTCGGTGCCGCTCGCGCCGACGATGCGGCGCACCTCGTCGATGGACGCGCGGTAGGAGCGCGGGTCGGCGATCACCACCACGCCGAGCTGGCCGCGGACCAGCGCCAGCCGCTCGCGCAGATGGGCCACGTGGTCCAGGCTCGGCCGGGTGAACAGCAGCGTGAGCTCGGCCTCGGCCATCAGGTCGGCCATCTGCGGGGTGCCGCCGAGCCTGCCGCAGTCGGCCAGCACGTCGGCGTTGGGCAGCGCGGCGAGGGCGCGGCCGAGTGGGCCCCACAACCACGTGAGACCGGCGGCCTGCTCACCGTGGGTGAGGCCGGTCAGCACGTCGAGACCGCCGACGAGCTTCTGGGTGTGCTCGTACACCTGCTCGGGGTGCAGGCCGCGCCGGGCCGTCGCACCGAGGCTCAGCAGGCCACGGCCGGGGTTGAGCACGGCGCCGTCCACGGCGGGCAGGCGGTAGACCAGGTCGCCGCCGGAGGGGTCGCACTCGGCGAGCAGCACCGGACGGGGCCACACCGCGCCGAGGGCCGTCGCGGCGGTGGTCACGCCGGGCGCCCCCTTGTCGGCGGCGAGCGCGATGAGCGCCACGTCAGCCCGCTCCGGGGAGCTTGCCGAGGGCGATCTCCCCGCTGGAGGCGTACATGGCGATGGTCGGCGACACGGTGGCGTCGATGACGACGGACACCAGCCCGCTGTTGCCGCCGTCGGGGTCGCCCACGCTCTCGACCAGGGCGACGGGGGCGAGCACCTTGCCGACGGCCTGGCCGCGGCCCGAGCCGGGGACGTACAGCACCTGCACCTGGTCGCCGCGCCGCAGGCCGCGGGGCACCTGGCCGGCCTTGAGCGCGAGCCCGACGATGACCTTGCCGGGCACGAGCTGCTCGCTGGCGCGGCTGACCATCTGCTCGGTGAGCAGCGTGCCGGGCAGCAGGGTGACGCGGGCGAACGTCTGGGCGACCTCGCCGCGGTGGGCCCAGGAGACGTACCCGATGCCGGTGTCGGCGATCTGCACCTCGGCCATGGCCTCGGGCACGATCGGCTGGCCCGGGCCGATCTGCTGGGTGATCTGGATGGCGGACACGCGGTCGCCGCTGCGCAGCACCAGCAGGGTGGTGCCGAGGGCTCCGCCGAGCACGAGGAGCAGCGCGAGGGCGGCCAGGGCGGGCTTGCGCTCGCGCGGCGGCACCGGCAGCTTGCGGGACGCGGGCCCGGACAACGCGCCGGGAACGGCGGGGCGCTCGCCGGTGACGGGGCCGCGGCCGTCGCGGTCGGACTTCTCGCTGATCCTCATGGGCGGGGGGACACTCCGGAATCAGGGACCAAGCCGGCGCCTCACCATGCGCTGATATCCGATCACCACGCCGGGCTGATCGAGATGGACCGCATGACCACGGTGACGGACGACATGGTCACGGATATGTTGGGCGGGATCGGTGGCTTATCTCCAGAATTGTCATGCCATTGTGTGCAGCTTGCCGCATGGCAGGGGGCGGAAGCCCGACCCATGCTCATCCACTATGGATTGGCTGTCAATGGCGTCGTCAGGAATCGCAACCGATCCGTGGCAACACTCGTTGCGACATTTCCTATGATATTCCCCTTTGTAACTTGGGTAACACTTACCACTCTGGTTTCCCCCCTCTTACCGTCTCCCAACCATCGGTACGCGGACCGTCGCGGTCCGGGACCGCCCCCCGGCGCTCGGCCCCGGGCAGAGGTCGTACGCAGCAGGCGCCTGGCTGTCCACAGCCTTGTCCACAGGCAGTCGCGGCTTGTCAGCAGCCGTCCCTTCCGCCCGAATTATGGTGATTAATGCGGTTTGGCGGGCGTAATCCCATCGCATCGGCCGTCTCTCGTCCACAGCGGCTGTCGTTATCCTCAGCTCCGTCCACAGCGGCCTGTGGATAACTCGGCGTCCAGGGAAACCTCCGCGGCCACCTCCCGGCCCGGTGGAGTTTCCCGCACGGCCATTCGGCCCCTCCCCCGCCATGGGGGTTAAACCCGCTTTCGCGGGAACGATGACCACGACCCCCTTCAGTAGATCGTCGTCCGCGCTCGCGAGCGCGGAGTTCCCTGAAACGGAGGGGGCATGTACAGAATCCTGGCCGGTCTCGGGCTGGCCGCGACCGCCATGCTCGCGGCCGCCTGCGGTGGCGGCGGCACGGCCACGACCGGCTACGGCAAGGCCGCGGGCACCGCCGCCCAGACCCCCACGGCGCACTCCACGGCGACCGGCGCCCCCACAGGCTCGCCGACCGGCACCCCCGGCGGTACACCCACCGGCAGCCCCAGCGGCACTCCCCTGCCGACGCCGGAGAAGGCCACCATCGGGACCGCCGAGTCCCGGTACGGCAAGATCCTCGTCGGCGAGGAGCGCCGCACGCTGTACGTCTTCGAGCGGGACACCCCGGACGCCTGCACCGGCGCCTGCCTGTCCTGGTGGCCCCCGGCCGCCACCCGCGACCAGCCGAAGGCCGGGGAGGGCGTCAAGGAAGACCTGCTCGGCACCGTCACCCGCTCCGACGGCACCAACCAGATCACCTACGACGGGCACCTGCTGTACTACTACAGCGGCGACACCGCCGAAGGGGACACCAACGGGCAGGGCCGCGACGAATTCGGCGGCAAGTGGTACGTCATCGGCCCGGACGGCAAGAAAGTGGAGTAGCGGGACGGGCACCGACAGGTCTGGTTGGCGTAAACCTCCGGACCGGGCGAACTCCCGGAGCTACGTTGAAGCCCGGGAGCCGGACCCGGAGGAGAACGCCGCATGCGGATCATGCTTACCGTGCTCTCGGAGCACGGCGGGCGCGACGTGATCGTCGATGGCGACGAGGACACCACGGTCGCCGCCCTCGCCGCCACACTGAAGGGCCCGCCCGGCGGGGAGCTGGGCAACGTCGTGCGGCTGCGCGCCCGCGCGCCGTACGGCCTCGGCGGGCGGGGCGGCGCGCGGCTACGCTCCGACGAGCCGTCGCTGTGGGTCGAGGGCAAGCGCCTCGACCCCGACGCGCCGGTGACCACCGCGCTGCGGGACGGCGACCTGGTCACGCTCGACCCGCGCACCGCCGGGTCCACCGTGCTCGCCGAGCCCGCCGGGGTCGTCGAGCTGCGCGTGGTGGGCGGCCCCGCGGCGGGGTCGGTGCACCGGCTGGGGTTCGGCGTGCACGTCATCGGGTCCGATCCCGCCTGCTCGGTGTCGCTCGACGACCGCGAGCTGGCGGCGCAGGCGGCCGAGATCCGGGTGACGCCCGGCGACATCCTGGTGCGGTCGTTCGACGCGCCGGTCCGCCCGCCCGCCAAGCGCCGGCGGCGCGGCCGCAAACGCAAGGGCGCGGGCGGCGACACCCGGTCCGCCGAGGTCGTGGGCGAGGTGCGGCGGGGCGTCACCCGTTCGGAGCCCCGGCTGGCGGGCGAGCCGCTGAGCGGGCCGCGGCAATGGCCCGAGGGGGCGCCGCTGACGTGCGGCACCTCGGTCCTCGTGCTGCGCGCCACCGAGCCGCCGGACGCCCACGTGGACGCGCTGGCCGAGGGCGGGCTGGCGTACAACCGGCCGCCGCGCCTGCACCCCGCCGAGCGGCGGCGCCGGTTCGAGGTGCCCGCCGAGCCGCGCCGGGGCGAAGGGGTGCGGCTGCAGTTGCTGGCCGCGTGCCTGCCCGCGGTGCTGGGATTCACCATGGCGGCGGTGTTCCAGGTCTGGTTCTACCTGCTGATCGCGCTGATGACCCCGCTGATCATGATCGGGCAGTGGATCAGCGACCGGCGGCACGGGCGGCGCAAGTACCGGCAGGACATGAAGGCGTACCGCGAGCGCCTCGCCGCGTTCCGCGCGTCGCTCGACAAGGCCCGCGCGGTGAACGAGGTCGAGCGCCGCGCCGCGTCCCCCGACCCGGCCGAGCTGCTGCTCACCGCGACCGGGCCCCGGCGGCGGCTGTGGGAGCGCCGCAGCCACGACCCCGACGCGCTGCGGCTGCGCATCGGGCTCGCCGACCTGCCCGCCGAGATCGAGTTCGTGCCCGAGCGGGGGGCGTCGCCCGACATGGCGCTGCCCGAGCCGCCGCTGTCCGGGGGCGTGCCGGTGTCGCTGGCGATGCGGCGGCTCGGCGTCGCGGGCATGACCGGGCCGCGGGACGTCGCGCTCGGCGTCGCCCGCTCGCTGCTCGGCGCGGCCGTCACCCTGCACAGCCCGCGCGACCTCGCCGTGGTCGTGCTGTCGGCCAACGCCGACGGGGCGGCGCGGTGGAACTGGACGCGGTGGCTGCCGCACTGCGCGCCCCGGGACGCCGACTGCGTGGCGCTGGTCGGCGCCGACCCGGAGGCGGCGGCGCAGCGGGTGGCCGAGCTCGCCGCGCTGATCTCGTCCCGGCTGGGGGACGACGACGGGCTCGGCCTCGGGCTCTCCTCCATCAAGGGCTGGGGACGGTCGTCACGGCCCGACGAGGAGCCGCTGTTCGCGTCCTACGACGACCGGCCCTACGACGTGCTGGTGATCCTGGACGGCGCGCAGGTGCTGCGGGCGCTGCCCGGCATGCCGCAGGTGCTGCGGCAGGGGCCGCGCGCCGGGGTGTACACCCTCGCCATCGACGAGGACCAGCGGCTGCTGCCCGAGGAGTGCGCCACCGTCGTGGACTGCGCCTCCGACGGCTTCCTGCGGCTGCGCGGCGGAGGTCTCGAGACGCTCGGGGACATCCTGGCCGACCAGGTGACGACGGCGTGGTGCGAGCGGCTGGCACGCTCCCTGGCGCCGCTGCGGGACGTGAGCAGGGACGACGCCGGGGCCGCGCTGCCCGGGTCGGTGCGGCTGCTCGACCTGCTGCAGCTCTCCCCCACCGGACGGGCCGTCGCGGCGCGGTGGCGGGACGGGGGACGCACCACCGAGGTGCCGATCGGCATGGGGGCCGACGGGCCGTTCCGCGTCGACCTGAGCAGGGACGGGCCGCACGCGCTGGTGGCGGGGACCACCGGGGCGGGCAAGTCCGAGCTGCTGCAGACGCTCATCTGCTCGCTCGCGGTGGCCAACCGGCCGGACGAGATGACGTTCGTGCTGATCGACTACAAGGGCGGGGCGGCGTTCAAGGAGTGCGTGCGGCTGCCGCACACCGTGGGCATGGTCAGCGACCTGGACGAGCACCTCACGCAGCGGGCCCTCGCGTCCCTGGCGGCGGAGATCCGGCGGCGGGAACGGCTGCTGCTGGCGGCGGGGGCCAAGGACATCGACGACTACCAGCAGCTCCGCGACCAGCCGGCCAGGGCCACCCGGTCCTCCACCACCGTGCGTGAGACGGCCGCCGGGGTGGCGCTGCCGCGGCTCGTGCTGATCATCGACGAGTTCGCGGCCATGGTGTCGGAGCTGCCGGACTTCATGGACGGGCTCGTGGACATCGCGCGGCGGGGGCGGTCGCTCGGCATCCACCTCATCCTGGCGACGCAGCGGCCCGGGGGTGTGGTGACCGCGGACATCCAGGCCAACACCTCGCTGCGGATCGCGCTGCGGGTGACCGAGCCGTCGGAGTCGGCGGACATCATCGCGGGGCCGGAGGCGGCGCACATCTCCAAGTCCACGCCCGGACGGTGCTACGTGCGGTCCGGGGTGGCCGCGGCGGAGGCGGTGCAGACGGCGCGGATCGGCGGGCGGGTGCCGGACGCCGGGCGCGGCGCCTCCGGGCCGCGGGTCGTGGAGGTGGGATGGCGGGAGCTCGGCCACCCGCTGCGGGTGGCCGCCACGGGCTCCGGCGGGCTCACCGCGGGTCCGGCCAGCGACCTGGCCGTCCTGGTGGACGCGATCGTCGAGGCCACGCGCCTGACGGGGGTGCCGGAGCAGCCCAGCCCGTGGCTGCCGCCGCTGCCCACGGGGATCGTCCTGGAGCCGTCCCCCCCGGCGTCCGCCGCCTCCGCGTCCGCTGCTTCGGCGTCCGCCGCCTCCACGTCCGCTGCTTCGGCGTCCGTTGCCTCCGCGTCCGCGGCTTCGGCGTCCGCTGCCTCAGGGGCCGCCGCTTCGGCGTCCGCTGCCTCAGGGGCCGCCACCTTGGGGCCGTTCGCCTCGGCGTCCGCCGCCTCGGCGTCCGCCGCCTCGGTGCCGGCCGAGGAGGTGCCGGCCTTGCCGTTCGGCATCACGGACCTGCCGTGGGCGCAGTCGCGGCGGTCGCTGGTGCTCGACCCGGCGCACGGCGGGCACCTGCTCATCGCGGGCACGGCCCGCACCGGGCGGTCCACGGCGCTGCGGACCATCGCCGGGTCCGTCGCGGCGCACGCCTCACCCCGGGACGTCCACCTGCACGCCATCGACTGCGGATCCGGGGCGCTGCTGCCGCTGGTCGCGCTGCCGCACTGCGGGGCCGTGGTGACGCGCGACCAGCTCGACCGGGTGGAACGGCTGCTCACCCGGCTGCGGGCCGAGGTGGGGCGCCGGCAGCAGGTGCTCGCCGAGGCCGGGTACGCGTCCCTGGCCGAGGCGCGGGCCGCGTGGCGCCGCGACCCCGGCGGGGCCGTGCCGCCCATGCCGTGGCTGGTGCTGCTGCTGGACCGGTGGGAGGGCTTCGCCGCGGCGTTCGAGGGGTACGACTACGGCCGGCTGCTGGAGTCGCTGATGCAGCTCCTGCGGGAGGGCCCCGCGGTGGGCCTGCGCGCCGTGGTCACCGCCGACCGGTCCGGCCTGCTCGGGCAGATCTCCACCCTGTTCGAGGACCGCCTCATCATGCGCCTCGCCGACCCCTCCGACTACGGCCTCGCCGGCCTGCCCGCGCGCGGCCTGCCGTCCGTCATGCCCCCCGGCCGGGCGTTGTCCGTCACCGAGCAGGGCGTGGTGGAGAGCCAGATCGCCCTGCTGGCCGAGGACCCCTCCGGCCCCGCCCAGGTGGCCGAGCTCCAGTCCCTGGCCAGGGCCGCCGCCCACCGCTTCCCCGCCCCCGAGGGGTTGCTCCGGGTGGACGCCCTGCCGATGCGCATCACCGCGACCGAGGCCCTGGCGCTCGCGCCCGGCTTCACCCCGCCGTCCCCCCTGTGGGCGTTGTTCGGCGCCGGCGGCGACTCCCTGGCCCCCCTGGGCGTGGACCTGTCCGGTCAGGGCCCCGCCGCCGTGGTCGCCGGCCCCGCCCGATCGGGCCGCTCCTCCGCCCTGCTGACCGCCGCCCGCTCCCTGCTCTCCCGCGACACCCCCGTCGTCGTCGTGGCCCCCCGCCGCACGCCGCTCCGCGAACTGACCGGCGCCCCCGGCGTCCTCGGAGTCCTCGCCCCCGACGGCGACCTGGCCTCCGCCGTCGGCGACCGCACCCGCTACGTGGTGATCGTCGACGACGCCGAACTGATCTCCCCCGACACCCCGCTCGGCCAGTCCCTGGAGGAAACCCTGCGCACCGGCCGCGACGGCGACCACGCCGTGATCCTCGCCGGCACCACCGGCGACCTCGCCACCGCCTACCGGGGCTTCGTCGCCGAGTCCCGCAAGCCGAGGACCGGCCTCCTGCTGAGCATCCAGAGCCCCGCCGACGGCGACCTCTTCAACATCCGCCTCCCGAGAGGCACGGTGGGCGGCCCTCCCGGCCGGGGCCTGTTGATAACCAGCGGCACCGCCACCCCCATCCAGGCCGCCCTGACCACCTGACCCGCGAGGGGTCAGCCGCAGTCCTGGGAGCCGTCGTCGGGGCGGAAGCACTCGATGGGACCGCCGAACGTCGAGGTGATTTTGAAGGACATGCCCGGGAGGAGGGGGACGACGGCCACGGCGGTGCCTTCCACGGTGACGCCGCGCTGGTCGCCCTTCTCCCAGGCGCGGACGCCGACCCCCTGGAGCATCTTGGGGCCGACGGCGCGCACGATGGAGCGGGCCTTGGACTCGGCGGCGCCCTGCCAGCCGCCGCTGTCGGCGCCGGCGGCGCGGGCGATGCGGGCACCCTCACGGGCGGCGGCGTCGGCGATCTGCCTGCCGTGGAACACCAGGGCCATCTGCACGACCAGCAGGATCACGATCAGGACCACCGGCATGATCATCGCGAGCTCGATGGCCGAGGCACCACGGTCGGACGTGGCGGAGGGGCGGTCCTGAGGCGGGGACGCGGGGACGCGTCCGGTGTCACTCATGGTCACCGGCATGGGAGGGAATCACCCCGAGGGCATGGCCCGCTGCCGGCCGGGTGGCAGGCCCGGCCGGGAGGAGAACCATGACGGTCAGCGGGTGGCGGATTCGATGTTGCCGCGGTAGGTGGTGATGATCCGGGAGGCCTCGGCGAGCTCCTCGGACATGCGCTGGAAGGCCTGACGGTAGTTCTGCCAGGCACCGTTGAAGCGGTTGGCGCCGGGGCCGGTCCAGGCGGTGCCCACCTTCGCGGCCTCGCGGTCCAGAGCCGCCATCGTCTGGCGGACCTGCTCCGCCTGCTGGGTGAACTGGGCGGCCATGTTCTGCATCTCGGCGGGGTCGCCCCCGAGCAAGCTCTGACTCATGCGGTCTCCTTCGGGATGGGTGCATGACAGGGGGTAGCCAAACGCACTCACCTTAGACGTCAAGGTGCCCTCTCGCACGGGTTATGCCCACTGGCTATCAAGCTTGATCGCCCGTCCGAGGGCGAATCGAGGAAACGAAACGTCCGGGTAAGTGCTCGCGGCCGATCAGAGGGCGCCTAAACTCCGTTGAAGGCCCACCGGGCCTTTCACAGGGAAAGGGACGACCTCGGTGCAGAAGGTCCTGATCGCCAATCGTGGCGAGATAGCGGTGCGGATCGCCCGCGCATGCAAGGACGCCGGCCTGGCCGGCGTCGCGGTGTACGCCGAGCAAGACCTCGACGCGCTCCATGTGCGGATGGCGGACGAGGCCTATGCGCTCGGCGGGCAGTCTCCCGCGGAGACGTACCTCGACATCGGCAAGCTGCTGAGTGTCGCCGCCGAGGCGGGGGCGGACGCCGTCCACCCGGGGTACGGCTTCCTCGCGGAGAACGCCGACTTCGCCCAGGCGGTCATCGACGCGGGGCTCACGTGGATCGGCCCTCCCCCGTCCGCGATCACCGCGCTCGGCGACAAGGTGGCCGCGCGTCACATCGCCCAGCGGGTCGGCGCGCCGCTCGTCGCGGGCACCCCCGACCCGGTGAGCGGCGTGGACGAGGTGGTCGCGTTCGCCGCGGAGCACGGCCTGCCCATCGCCATCAAGGCGGCGTACGGCGGCGGCGGGCGCGGGCTGAAGGTCGCCCGCACCATGGAGGAGATCCCCGACCTGTACGAGTCGGCGGTGCGCGAGGCGGTCACCGCGTTCGGCCGGGGCGAGTGCTTCGTGGAGCGCTACCTCGACCGCCCGCGGCACGTCGAGACCCAGTGCCTCGCCGACACGCACGGCAACGTCGTGGTGGTCTCCACCCGCGACTGCTCGCTGCAGCGGCGGCACCAGAAGCTCGTCGAGGAGGCCCCCGCGCCGTTCATCACCCCCGAGCAGCGCGACCTGCTGTACACCTCCTCCAAGGCCATCCTGCGCGAGGCCGGGTACGTCGGCGCGGGCACCTGCGAGTTCCTGATCGGCCAGGACGGCACGGTGTCGTTCCTGGAGGTCAACACCCGCCTTCAGGTGGAGCACCCCGTGAGCGAGGAGGTCACCGGCATCGACCTCGTGCGCGAGATGTTCCGCATCGCGGGCGGCGAGGCGATCGGGTACGACGACCCCGAGATCCGCGGCCACTCCATCGAGTTCCGCGTCAACGCCGAGGACGCCGGGCGCAACTTCCTGCCCGCGCCCGGCACCCTGTCCACCATGCGCGTGCCGTCCGGACCGGGTGTGCGGCTGGACGCGGGCTACGAGCCGGGCATGACGGTGCCGCAGTCGTTCGACTCGCTGGTGGCCAAGCTCATCGTGACCGGCCGCACCCGCGCCGAGGCGCTGGAGCGGTCGCGCCGCGCGCTGGACGAGTTCGTCATCGAGGGCATGCCCACGGTGCTGCCGTTCCACCGGGCCGTGGTGACCGACCCGGCGTTCACCGGCGAGCCGTTCTCCGTGCACACCCGGTGGATCGAGACCGAGTGGAAGGGCGGCGTCGAGCCGTACGCGGGCGACCTGGCGGCGGGCGAGGAGCCCGCGGAGCGCGAGCGGGTCGTGGTGGAGGTCGGCGGCAAGCGCCTGGAGGTCGTGCTGCCCGCCGGGGCGGTGGCGGCACGGCGCGGAGGCGGCGGCGAGGCCAAGAAGCCCGCGCGCCGGTCCGGCGGCCGGGGCACCGCGGCGGCGGCGAGCGGTGACGCCCTGGTCAGCCCGATGCAGGGCACCATCGTCAAGGTCGCGGTGGCGGACGGCGACTCGGTGGCCGCCGGGGACACTATCGTGGTGCTGGAAGCCATGAAGATGGAGCAGCCCCTCACCGCGCACAAGAGCGGCACCGTCACAGGGCTCGCGGCCACGGTCGGGCAGACGGTAACGGCGGGCGCGGCGATCTGCGAGATCAAGGACGCCTGAACCTCGTCCGGGCCGGATCCCGGCCCGGACGAAGATACGGTGGCGTTCCAGGAACCCTCGGGACCCGCCGTTCGTCCTGTAGGGCGAAGGAGGCATATAGCCGTGACCAAAATCGTGACGCGCCGTGCCGCCGCCACCGTCGTGGCGGTGCTGGCCGGCCTTCTCACGCTGCTCGCGTCGCCGTCCGCGGCGCTGGCGGCGGCCCCGCCCGATCCGGGCACCGTGCTCGCCACGTGGAAGACCAGCGACCCGTTGTACGTCGGCCCCGGGGTCACGATCTCCCAGGACGACCTGGGCAAGATCAGGGACGCCCTGGAGGGCGCGAAGAGCAAGATCTACGTGGCGGCCCTCGCCGACGGCACCGTCACCAACAGCGCCGAGGTGGGGCCGTTCATCTCCGCGCTCGGTCAGGAGCTCAGCGCCGCCGGGCGCTCGCGCGCCACGGTGGCCGTGCTGGACGGCACCACGCTGTTCGCCGGGTCGAGCGCCATCCGCAAGACCGGCCTGGCCGGGCAGCTCGCCGAGGCGGCGACCAGCAACAACAAGGACGTCGTCAGCGGCATGGAGGACTTCGTCAACCGCGTCGACAAGGCCGTCAGCGGGGACACCCGTGGCGCCCTGAAGTCCGGCAGCGCGGCGGGCGGCGGCGGTGGCGGCGGGGTGCTGATCGGCATCCTGGTGCTGGCGCTGGCCGGTGGGCTCGGCATCTTCTTCTACTCCCGCAAGAAGAAGCGCCAGCGCGAGGCCCGGGAGGCCGCCGAGCTGGCCGCCGTCAAGCAGACGGTGGAGGAGGACGTCACCAAGTTCGGTGAGGAGATCACCGCGCTGGACCTCGACGTCAAGTTCGCCGACAACCCCGCCAAGGGGCAGGACGACTGGCGTGGCGCCCTCGACGCCTACGAGCGCGCGAAGAACGAGCTGGCCGCCGTCAAGCGGGCCGACCAGTTGCGCGGCGTCACCTCCATCCTGGAGGAGGGGCGGTACGCGCTGGCGTGCGTCAAGGCCCAGGTGAACAACGAGCCGGTCCCCGAGCGCCGGGCACCGTGCTTCTTCAACCCGCAGCACGGCCCGTCCGTGCGTGACGTCGCCTGGGCGCCCCCCGGCGGCGCGCCGCGCAACGTCCCGGCGTGCGCCATGGACGCGCAGCGCGTCGACCAGGGCTTCGACCCGCAGATGCGCGAGGTCATGGTCGACGGCCACCGCCGCCCGTACTGGGACGCCGGCCCCGCGTACGCCCCCTACGCCTACGGCTACTACGGCGGCTTCGGCGGCGACCTGATGACCGGCATGCTCATCGGCACCATGCTCGGCAGCTCCTTCGGCGGCTTCGGCTTCGGCGGTTACGGCTACGGCGCCGGCTACCAGGAGGGCGCCGGCGACGTCGGCGGCGGAGGCGACTTCGGCGGCGGAGGCGACTGGGGCGGCGGAGGCGACTTCGGCGGCGGTGACTTCGGCGGCGGAGGCGACTGGTAGCCCTGCCCTCCGGACCATCCGAACAGGTCACGGCCCACGGAAAGCCCCGGCCCACGCCGGGGCTTTCTCGTTCCCCGGCACGGAAAGTGATCCGCAAGGCGGGTGCAACCTCGCGTATATCAGGGGCTGTCAGACTTGGCGCAGTTCTCAAGGAGGCTGCGTTGCGTGGTTTGATCGCCCTGGTCGTCGCGGGGGTTGTGTTAGGGCTGTCGGGGACGGCCGTGGCGGACGCCGAGAGCGCGCCGTGCCGTCCGGGGTCGGGCGCGAAGTACAAGGGGAAGGACTTCACCGGAGGGGCGGCGATCCCGGATGATCTGCGGTGCGCGGATCTCACGGGGGCGAAGCTCGACGCGGTGAGCCTGATCCAGAAGGACCTGACGGGGGCGCTGCTCAAGAACGCGTCGTTGCGGGAGGCGGACCTCACGCAGGCGCGGCTGGAGTACGCGGACCTGACAGGGGCCGACCTGACGGACGCCGACATCGGGCAGATGCACGCCAAGCACTCCATCCTGCGGGGGGCGGTGCTCGACGGCGTGGAGGGGACGCAGGCGGAGTTCCCGCACGCGGACCTCACGGGGGCCGTGTTCAAGCGGGCCGTGCTCGGGCAGACCGAGTTCACGAACGCGACGCTGGTGGACGCCGATCTGACCGAGGCGAAGCTCGGGCAGACGGACGCGCGGAAGGCGGACTTCAGCCGGGCCAAGATGGCGGAGGCCGAGCTCGGGCAGGCGGAGCTCGACTACGCGGTGTTCCGGGGGGCCGACCTCACCGAGGCGGTGTTCACGCAGGCGGAGCTGAAGGGCGCGGACCTCAAGGGCGCCAAGGTGGAGGGCGCGTCGTTCACGCAGGCCGACGACCTCAACCTGACGGGGGCGCTCGGCGAGCCTGAGGACGTGCCGGACGACGCGCAGGGCAGCACGTCCGACTTGCCGGAGGGCGACGCCGCGACCGGCGACCCCGGTGATGGCACGGCGAGCGGGTCGCGGCGCGGCGGGCCGAACCTCGGTCTCATGCTGGCGGTGGTCGGCGGCGTGGGCCTGGTGCTGACCCTGCTCTTCTGGGGCGGCGCGCACCGCCGCAGGCTGGAGCGCGCGGCGCGGTTCGACGCCGCCCGCCGGGGTGCCGAGGAGGACGTGACCCGGCTCGGCGAGGCCATCGACGCGCTCGACTTCGACTACCAGATCCACAACGCGACCGACGGCGGCAGCGGCGACATGGACTGGCGTCAGGCCCTGGACGCCTACGAGGCCGCCCGGCACACCCTGCGTGGGGCCCGCACGAAGCAGGAGCTCGCCCAGGTCGCGCAGGCCGTCCACCACGGCCACCAGGCCCTCGGCCGCATGCGGTCCCGCCTGCGGTAGGGACGCGTCAGATCACCGTGGCGGTCGGCAGCATGAGACGGCGGGCCGCCTCGGTGATCGAACCCGACAGGGACGGGTAGACCGCGAAGGTGTGGGCGAGCTGGTCCACGGTGAGCCGGTGCTGGACGGCGACCGACAGCGCGAGGATCAGCTCGGACGCCCGCGGCGCGACGATCACGCCGCCGAGCACGATGCCGGTGTGCGGGCGGCAGAACAGCTTCACGAAACCGTCGTGGAAGCCCTGCATCTTGGCCCGCGCGTTGGTGGCGAGGGGAAGCTTGACGACGTTCGCCTCCACCTCCCCGGCCTCCACCTGCCGCTGCGCGACGCCGACGGCCGCGATCTCGGGGTCGGTGAAGATGGCGGACGCCACCGTGGCGAGGCGCAGCGGCTGCACGGCCTCGCCGAGGGCGTGCCACACCGCGATCCGCCCCTGCATGGCCGCGACCGAGGCCAGCATCAGCACGCCGGTGCAGTCCCCCGCGGCGTAGACGCCGGGGGCCGAGGTGCGGGACACCTTGTCGACCTGGATGAACCCGCCCCGGTCCAGCGTGACCCCGGCCTCCTCCAGCCCGATGCCGGAGGTGTTGGGCACCATGCCGACCGTCATGAGGCAGTGGCTGCCCTCGGCCGTCCGCCCGTCCTCCAGCGTGACCACCACGCCGTCGGCGGTGCGCTTGACCGAGGACGCCCGGGAACGGCCCATGACGTTCATGCCGCGGCGGCGGTAGACGTTCTCCAGCACCTCGGCGGCGTCGGCGTCCTCGTTGGGCATCATGCGGTCACGGGAGGAGACGAGCGTGACCTCCGAGCCGAGGGAGCGGTACGCGCCGGCGAACTCGGCGCCGGTGACGCCGGAGCCGACGACGATGAGGTGCTCGGGCAGTTCGTCCAGGTCGTACAACTGCCGCCACGTGAGCACGCGCTCGCCGTCCGGCTCGGCGCCCGGCAGCACGCGCGGGGTCGCCCCGGTGGCCACGATCACGACGTCGGCCTGGATGGTGCGGTCGCCCGCCTTGACGATGCGGGGGTCCACCAGGCGCCCGGACGCGTTGACGATCTCGACGCCCTCGGCGACCAGCCGGGCCGCGATGTCGGCGGACTGGTGGCGGGCGAGCTCCATCACGCGCTTGTTGACCAGAGGCATGTCGGCCGTCACGCCGCCCACGTCGCCGTCCGGCCCGCCGGTGAAACTGACACCCAGCGAGGAGGCGTCCAGCAGCGCCTGTTTGCGTACGGAGGTGGCGATCAGCGTCTTGGACGGCACGCAGTCGGTGAGCACGCAGGCACCGCCCGGGCCCTCACGTTCGACCACGGTGACCTCGGCCCCGAGCTGGGCCGCGACCAGCGCCGCCTCGTATCCACCGGGTCCGCCGCCAATGATCACAATCCTCGTCACATACCCCATTGTCCCGCATGTCGTCCTGTGCACGGTGTGCTGTGGCCAATGAGATGCAGTGCAGACCGGTAAATGCTCGGATTTTGCTTAATAAACCCTCACGAATCCTCGGGTTTGCACCGTGATCACAGGAAGATCGACACGCTCGGCGCGCATGTCGTGACCTCCTGATCAGCCATCATGGCGATCTTGGATTACTCTAGTGTGCCGTGCCGGTTTACGCCGCCTATGGCAGCAACATGGACCCGAAGCAGATGGCCCAGCGGGCCCCGCACTCGCCCATGCGCGGAACGGGCTGGTTGCAGGGCTTCCGCCTGACCTTCGGCGGGGAGGACGTCGGCTGGGAAGGCGCCCTCGCCACCATCGCCGAGGACCCCGAGTCGCACGTCTTCGTCGTCCTCTACGACGTCCCCGAATGGGACGAGGCGACCCTCGACCAGTGGGAAGGCGCCGTCCTCGGCCTCTACCACAAGGTCAAACTCCGCGTGGCCACCCTGGACGGCGAGGTCGTCGCCTGGTTCTACGTCCTGGACGACTACGAAGGCGGCCTCCCTTCGGCCCGCTACCTGGGCATCCTCGCCGACGCCGCAGAAAAGGCCGGTGCCCCCGACGACTACGTCCACGACCTCCGCGGCCGCCCGTGCACGTCCCTGGGTGGCTGACGTTATGACGCTCGCCTGTGCTGGTACTCCATAACCGCCGCCATGATCACACTGATCGGCACCACGGCCTCACGCTCGGCGAGCGCGGCCTCTATCCACTCCCGTATCAGTGCAGTCGGTTTGATCCCCCGCGCGCGTGCCCGTTCCCGCACCTCGTCCATGACCGGCTTGGGCAGCCGCAGGGACGTCACGATCATCACTTCGTCGGCGGGTACAGGCTCTCGCGGTGTCGCCTGCTCCAACTCCGCGGTGGTGTCATGCGTGTCGTAGTAGGCGGCCAGTTCGTCGATCTTGTCCTTCATACGGCTCACCTCGCTTTCTGGGCGAACATACGCCGCTCACCCTGAGTCATGTCCCGTGCTGTGGCTACGTACCAGGCGTCCGGTTCCCCGATACTGTCGACCAAGACAACCAGGAGATACCGTCCCGCGTCTGTGGTCCCGTACACAAGAACACTCCCGTCGCGACCTGACGTCTGCCAGTAGGGACGGCTGAAAATCACCTCCTCCACCTCTTCAGGTACGACGCCGTGACGAGCGATGTGCTCCTCGGCCCGCTCCGTCCAGTAGATGGGTCTGTATCCCATGGTACAGCAGCGTATTACGTTCGCAATACGCGAGGTGGTTGTCGTCGGAAATGGGTTGTAGCCTCGCTAGCTGTGAGTACAGACGCGTATGAGGTGGCGGCGGAGGCGGCCGGGAGGCTGCGGGAGCTGACCGGGGTGGCGGCGTTCGATGTGGCGCTGGTGCTGGGGTCGGGGTGGGTGCCGGCGGCGGATGCCGTCGGGCGGACGGTGGGTGAGGTGGCGGTGACCGAGTTGCCGGGGTTCGCGCCGCCGGCGGTGGCGGGGCACTCGGGGCGGGTGCGGGTGGTGGAGACGGCGGCGGGGCGGCATGCGCTGATCTTTCTTGGGCGCACGCATCTGTATGAGGGGCGGGGGGTCGAGGCGGTCGTGCACGGGGTGCGCACGGCGGTGGCGGCCGGGGCGTCCGCCGTGGTGCTGACCAACGCGGCCGGGGGGTTGCGGCCGGAGACGCAGAGCGTCGGGGAGCCGGTGCTGATCAGTGACCACATCAATCTGACGGGGGCCAATCCCGTCACGGGGGCCACGTTCATCGATCTCACCGAGGTGTACTCGCGGCGGCTGCGCGACCTCGCTCGCGAGGTGGACCCGTCGCTGGCCGAGGGGGTGTACGTCGCGTTCCGGGGGCCGACGTACGAGACGCCTGCCGAGATCCGCATGTTGCGCACGCTGGGCGGCGATCTCGTGGGCATGTCCACCGTGCTGGAGGCCATCGCGGCGCGTGAGGCGGGGGCCGAGGTGCTCGGGGTGTCCCTGGTCACCAACCCGGGGGCCGGGCTGGTGGGTGAGCCGCTGAACCACGAGGAGGTCCTCGCGGTGGGGCGGTCGACGGCGGCGCGTATGGGCGTGCTGCTGGGGAAGGTCGTCGGCAAGCTGTGACGTCCGGCGGAGGAGGCGCGCGGGTGGAGACGCTGCGGGAGCGGGCGCACGAGTGGCTGGCGCAGGATCCCGACCCGGCGACCCGGGAGGAGCTGGCGGACCTCCTGGCGCGGGGCGACGACGCCGCGCTCGCGGACCGGTTCGGGGCGAAGCTGGAGTTCGGCACGGCCGGGCTGCGGGGGGAGCTCGGCGCCGGGCCGAACCGCATGAACCGGGTGACCGTGATGCGTGCCGCGGCGGGCCTCGCGGCCCGGCTCGGCGCCGGGCGGCATGTGGTGATCGGGTATGACGCGCGGCACATGTCCTCGACGTTCGCCCGTGACTCGGCGGCGGTGCTGACCGGCGCGGGTCTGCGGGTGTCGCTGATGGCCGAGCACTGGCCGACCCCCGTGCTGGCGTTCGCGGTGCGGCACCTCGGGGCCGACGCCGGGGTGATGGTGACGGCGTCGCACAACCCGCCCCGGGACAACGGGTACAAGGTGTACTGGGGGGACGGCGCGCAGATCGTGCCGCCGCTGGACACCGAGATCTCGGCCGCGATCGACGCGGTGGGAGCGGTGGACCGGCTGCCGCTCGGCTCCTCGTGGGAGACGCTGACCGACGGCGCGATCGTGGAGCCGTACCTCGCGGCGGTGTCGTCGTTGCCGCTGGGCTCCGCGCGGGACCTCAAGGTCGTCTACACGCCCATGCACGGCGTCGGCGGGGAGCTGCTGCTGCGCGCGTTCGCGACCGCGGGCTTCGCCGAGCCCATGCCCGTCGAGGCGCAGTTCGCCCCGGACCCGGATTTCCCGACGGTGGCGTTCCCCAACCCCGAGGAGCCCGGGGCGATGGACCTGGCGCTGGATCTCGCCTCACGAAGCGGGGCCGACCTGATCATCGCCAACGACCCGGACGCCGACCGGTGCGCGGTGGGGATTCCCGTTCCCGATGGGTTCCGCATGCTGACCGGGGACGAAGTGGGCGGCCTGCTCGGGGAGTACGTCATCACCCACACGACCGCGCCGGACCGTCTGGTGGCGGCGTCCATCGTGTCGTCGTCCCTGCTTGGCAAGATCGCCGCCGACCACGGGGTGCGGCACACCGAGACGCTGACCGGCTTCAAGTGGATCGTGAAGGCCGGCCCCGGCATGGTGTTCGGCTACGAGGAGGCCCTCGGGTACAGCGTGGGCTCCGACCAGGGCCTACCGGTCCGCGACAAGGACGGCATCGGCGCGGCCCTGACGGTCGCCGCCCTGGCCGCGTCCGCCAAGGCCGAAGGCCGCACCCTGGCCGACCTGCTGGACGACCAGGCCGTCCGCTACGGCCTCCACGCCACGTCCCCGCTCTCCGTCCGCGTCGCCGACCTCTCCTTGATCACCGAAGCCATGTCCCGCCTCCGCGCCACTCCCCCCGCGCGACTGGCCGGCCGCGCCGTCCTCTCCTCCGACGACCTCAGCACCGGCTCACCCGGCCTCCCTCCCACCGACGGCCTCCGCTACTCCCTCTCCGGCGACGCCCGCGTGATCATCCGCCCCTCCGGCACCGAGCCGAAACTGAAGTGCTACCTGGAGGTCATCGTCCCCGTCCCCACCAGGGACGACGTCCCCACCGCCCGCACCCAGGCCGCCCACGACCTCGACACCCTCAAAGCCGACCTCGCGAGACTCCTGGACCTGTGACCCGCCGTACAGCGGCGCCGGCTTCGACGTAGCCGGTCCCCGCCGACGCGGCGCCGTTCGAGAACGGCACACCAGTGCGGCGGCCCGGCGGCCTCGGCCGACACCGGGGCGACCCGCCGTACGGCGGCGCCGGCTTCGACGTAGACGGTTCCCACCGACGCGGCGCCGTTAAAGAACGGCACACCAGTGCGGCGGCCGGGCGGCCTCGGCCGACACCGGGGCGACTCGCCGTACGGCGGCGCCGGCTTCGACGTAGATGGTTCCCGCCGACGCGGCGCCGTTAAAGAACGGCACACCACTGCGGCGGGCGGGCGGCCTCGTCAGCGGGGGTCCTGGGGGCGGGGCCGTTGGGAAGGGGTGGGAGTGGGTCAGGAGGCGATCAGGGCGGCTATTACCAGGGTCAGGGCGGCGGCCAGGACGCCTAGGGCGGAGGGGGACCAGGTGATGGTCGGGGGGGTGCGGTCGCCGGGGAGGCGGGATTTGCGGGCTGCTGTTTCGGTGAGTTGCTGGGCTACCCAGTCGGCGTGGGTGCGGCCGGTGAAGGCGCGGGCGGCGGCTTGTTCGGCTTTGGGGAGTTCGGGGTGGGTGGTGGGGTAGCGGCCGGAGGTGGCGGGGACGGTGGTGCCGCGGCGGGTGGCTTTGGCGCGTTCCCTGGCGCTGGCCTGGGGGGTCCAGCAGCGGATGGAGTCGTCGCCGGAGTCGATGATTATGGCGTGGGAGACGTGGATGTTGTCCACGGCCTTCCAGGGGATGAAGACGTTGCGCAGGGGGTTGCGGACCAGGATGCCGTCTTCTTTGGGGAGGATGCCGGGGCGGAGGCAGCCGATGTAGACGGCGGCGGTGAGGACGGCGAGGACGGCGCCGGCGACCAGGGCGGAGGGGATGCGGCCGTTGAGTGCGAGGTCGATGGCGTTGAAGGCGGCGAAGGCCATCCACAGCCAGCCGAGGACCCAGGCGGTCGTGGATCTGAAGATCTGTGGCTTCACGGCTCGCTCACCGACACCTCTCCGTTACGCGGGGCGTTCACCACGCTAACGCCTTCCAGCCGATGCTCAAGCCTGCCACTTGAGCTGCGCGAAGCCGGGCTTGATGACGCCGTTGATGAGGGCGAGTCGCTCGTCGAACGGCAGGAACGCGGACTTCATGGCGTTCACGGTGAACCATTGCAGGTCATCCCACCCGTACCCGAACGCGTCAACCAGCCCGGCGAACTCCTTGGACACACTGGTGTCGCTCATCAGCCGGTTGTCGGTGTTGACGGTGACCCGGAAGTACAGCCGCCGCAGCAGCCCGATGGGGTGCTCGGCCAGCGAGGACGCCGCGCCGGTCTGCAGGTTGGACGTCGGGCACATCTCCAGCGGGATCCGCTTGTCCCGCACGTAAGCCGCGAGCCGCCCCAGCTTGGCGCTGCCGTCCGAGCTGACCTGGATGTCGTCGATGATGCGCACCCCGTGCCCGAGCCGGTCGGCGCCGCACCACTGGAGGGCCTGCCAGATGGACGGCAGCCCGAACCCCTCCCCCGCGTGGATGGTGAAGTGGGAGTTCTCCCGCTGGAGGTACTCGAACGCGTCCAGGTGCCGGGTGGGGGGGTACCCGGCCTCCGCGCCCGCGATGTCGAACCCGGCCACCCCCACGTCCCGGTACCGGACGGCCAGCTCGGCGATCTCCATGGACCGCGCCTGGTGGCGCATCGCGGTGAGCAGGCTGTTCACCCTGATGCCCCGCCCCTCGGAGCCTTCGCGGAAGCCGTCGAGCACGGCCTGCACCACCTGGTCGAGGCTGAGCCCGCCGGAGGTGTGCAGCTCGGGCGCGTACCGCACCTCGGCGTAGACGACGCCGTCGTCGGCGAGGTCCTGCGCGCATTCGGCGGCGACCCGCGTCAGCGCCTCACGGGTCTGCATGACGCCGACGGTGTGCGCGAACGTCTCGAGGTAGCGCTCCAGCGACCCCGAGTCTGACGCCTCGCGGAACCAGGTGCGCAGCGCCTCGACGTCCGTGGTGGGCAGCTTGTCGTACCCGGTCTCCCGGGCGAGGTCGATGATGGTCTCGGGTCGCAGGCCACCGTCGAGATGGTCGTGCAGAAGTACTTTGGGGGCCTTGCGGATCTCGGCGAGGGTGGGCTGCTGTGTCATCGCATCATCGTACGGAGTGCGGGCGGGTCCGCGCCGCCCGCCCCGTTCAGGCGCGCCGGTGCGCGACGTCGATGACCAGGCGTGCCGGGTCCCGCTGGTCGAAGACCCGGAAGGCGGCCCGGTGGCGCAGCGCGATGGCGATGGTGACGACGCCCTCGAAGTCCCCGACCGGCACGATGCTGCGCACGTTGGTGAGGTCGGCGTTCAGCACGGGCGTCCGCCCGAGCGTGGGCTCGCCGCTCTCGGTGTGCGCCTGCGCGGGGGTGAGCGTGACCTGCAGGAACGCCTTCCCCGGCACGGGGACGACCTCACCGGACCCGTCCTGGACGACCTGCTTCACGTAGCCGGCGGTGTAGCCGGTCCGCGCCCCCCGCAGGTCGATGACCACCCGGTCGAAGCCCCCCTGGGCGTGTACCGCGGACCGGATGCCGGTGACCAGCGGGGGCCGCTCCGGCGCGCGGGTCACCTTGACCGGCTTGGTGGAGGTGGGCGCGGTCAGGTCGGTGGACGTCGGCGCCGGCACGGTCGAGGTGGGCTCCGACGGCGTCGCGGGGATGGTGCTCGCGGACGGGGTGGGCGCGGCCGTGGGGCTCGGGGACTCAGGTGTCGGCGCGACCGTCACGGTGGCGGTCACATCGGGCGGCGACTCCGGACTCCCGCCGCACGCGGCGAGGACCACGAGGGGGACGAGTGCGACGGCGACGGCGAGCCTCTTCATGGGAACCTCGGCTTCCTCGGCGGGGTGTCACCTACTCAATTTGATGCGGAGCATGCCTCAGAGGTTCACCGGGAAACCCTGCCGGACGGAAACGTAACGCCGCGGTACGCCAAGATAGAGCCGTACCAGCGGGGAATCAGGAACCCGGCCCGTCGCTCTCGATCGCCGAGCGCAGCACTCCGACCATCATGGCGAGCTCGGTCAGCAGGCCCGACACGGTGGTCCGGTCGCTGCCGTTGATCGACACCATGCGCAGCTCCTCCGGTTTGGGAAGCTTCGCCATGATCTCGGGGAGTGAGTCGATCAGTTTGGCCTGAAGACTGGCCGATGTCTGCTGGTTGTCGATATCGGCGCGCAGGCGCGCGCGCTCCAGGTCGAGGAGCGCGCGCTCGTGGTCCGCAAAGGACCGGGAGCGCGCAAGCTCCAGCTCGGCGTCGAGTCGAAGGCGCTTGAGTTCCTCTTCCCGCTCGATCCGGAGCCTGCCGGTCTCGGACTCCTCGGTGTGCCGTTCGCGCTCCATCCGCAGCGCGTGGCGGGTCGTCTCGGTCTCCAGCTCGGCCACCGCCCTGGAGTCGTCGTGCTCGCGCTGGGTGCGCCGCAGGCGCTCGGCGACCTCGGTGTCGAACTGCCATGCCTCGTTGCGGGAACGCAACTCGGCGAGTTCCCGCTCGTACTCCAGACGCTGGGTCTCCTTGACCCGCTCGGCCTCCATCTCGCGCTGGGCGACCGCCTCTTCGGCCCGTAGCTCAGCCAGGCGGGCGATCTGGCCCTGTTCGGCCCGGTAGGGCTTCTGCAGGTTCTCCCACAGCCGCGACGAGCTGACGACGGCCTCTTTGATCTGGACGGTGACGATACGGAGCCCGAGACCCTGGTCGCTGTCGTCCTCGCCCTCGGCCACCGCGCGCAGCCGGGCGGTCAGCTCCTCGATGATGGGCTGCTTGTCGCTGAGCACGTCGCGGACGCTCATGGTGGAGACCTTGTCCTTGATGGCCGCCTCCGCCTGTTCCCGTAACTGGAGGTTGACCAGCCGCATCGGGTCCTCCGCGTCACTGAAGTCCAGTTTGCGGTAAGCGATGGGGAAGGAGTGGATGATCCACTGCACGTAGCCCTGCACCAGCACACCTTGCAGCTCGCTGCAGACGCAGTACGCGTTGATCAGGATGGTCTGGGTGGCGCCCGGTACCACCAGGAACGAGTCGGTGGACGGGGTGAAGCGGAACGAGACACCGAGGCCGATGTGCAGAGGCTTCTCACGGCCGCGGCGCGTGTGCACCACGAAGGCGTTCGGCGGGACAAGGACGTTCTTCCAGCGCCAGAAGCCGGTGATCCGCACGTCCACCGGCCCCGGTGTCGACCTCTCGGGGGCCACTCCCCCAAGGACCCGCTCGCGCTTGGCCACTGGACCCGCCATGGACGCCGGCGCTCCGGGGGCGACGGCGCGGCGCGCCCGCAGATCGTCCTCCAGCACCGCCTGCTGCGCGACAACCCGTTCCAGATAGGTGTTGCCCTTGTCAGTGGTGCTCATCGTCCCCTCCGCCACCACCTCACGATTTCCGACGAGTCTCGTCTACACCGCCGAACCACCGCAACCTCAATGTGCCTTGTCCGTGGCAGTGGAGCCGTCCCGGTACGGCGGAGTCCTCTGGCGTGCGGGACGCCAGAGGACTCCGACGGTTGGGCCGGGTGGGGCCCTGTTTCCGGTACCGGTCCCGCGACGCCGTACCGACGCACCGGGTCAGATCGTCTCCAGTACCTCCCTGGCGGGTTCCGGCGTCACCACGGCGGCCGTGGACCGGGCACGCAGGACGCCGGTCACCGCGATGCCGAGGCCGACCAGGGCGACGGCGGCGCACAGGGCGATCGACGGGCGGATGGTCTCCATGGTGACCGCGCCCCCGCCGGCGGTCGCCACGGCGGTCACGACGGCGAGGACGAGTGCCCCGCCGACCTGACCCGAGGTGTTGAGCAGGCCCGACGCCAGCCCCTGCTCGTCGTCGGCCACCCCCGCGGTGGCCTGGATGTTGAGCGAGGGGAACGTCAGGGCGAACGCGACGCCGAGCAGCACCATGCCCGGGACGACCAGCCCGAGGCTCGGCGCCGAGCCGGCGAAGAGGAACACCCCGTACCCGGCGGCCAGGGACGCCGACCCGATGGCGATGAGCCGCGCGGTGCCGAACCGGTCGGCGAGGTCGCCCATCTTGGTGGAGGTGACGGCGACGATGAGCCCGGCCGGCAGGAACGCCAGCGCGGTGTGCAGGGCCGACCAGCCGAGCAGGTTCTGGAAGTACTGCATGGCGACGAACTGGAACGCGACGTACGACCCGAACAGCACGACCAGCCCGAGGTTGGCCCGCACCAGCGGCCCGGAGCGCAGGATGCCGAACCGCACCAGCGGGTGCCTGACCCGCTGCTCGACGGCGACGAACACGGCGAGCAGCGCGACGGCCCCGGCGAGCGTGCCGAGCGTGGTGAGCGATCCCCAGCCTTCTTCGGGGGCGCGCACGACGCCGAACACCAGCAGCAACATGCCGAAGGTGATGGTGGCCGCGCCGACCAGGTCGTACCCGCCGGTGGCGCGCTCCTCCCCCGAGTGGCGCGGCAGCAGCGACAGGCCGGCGACCAGGGCCACGATGGCGACCGGCACCGGCATGAGGAACGTCCAGCGCCAGCCGATCTCGGTGAGGAAGCCCGACAGCACCAGGCCGAGCGAGAAGCCGCTGGCGCCGCAGGCGGTGAAGATGCTGAGGGCGCGGTTGCGCGCGGGGCCCTCGGCGAACGTCGTGGTGATGATGGACAGGGCCGCGGGCGCGGTGAAGGCGGCGCTGATGCCCTTGACGAAGCGGGCGACGATGAGCAGGCCTCCGTCGTCGACGAGGCCGCCGAGCAGGGAGGCGACGGCGAAGACGCCGAGTGCGGTGAGGAAGACCCGGCGGCGGCCGAGCAGGTCGGCGGCACGGCCGCCGAGAAGCAGCAGGCCGCCGTACCCGAGCACGTAGCCGCTGACGACCCACTGGAGCGTCGAGGTGGACAGGCCGAGGTCGGCCTGGATCGACGGCAGCGCCACTCCCACCATCGAGACATCGAGCGCGTCGAGGAAGATCACAGCGCAGAGCACGGTGAGCGCGCCCCACAGACGCGCGTCCCAGCGTTCGGCGTGAGATGAGAGGTTCATGTGGCGAGACACTACATGCGCATGCATTCAATGCACAAGCAATTAATTCTGGTGCAACTATTGAACGTGCATGCTATAGTCCGGGTCATGGACGACGTCGACGTGGTCGCGTCCTGGCGCGACCTGCTCGCCCGGCACGCGGTGACCTGGTGTGCCCTTGAGCGTGAGCTCGGCGAGAAGCACGGCCTCGGGGTCAGCGACTTCGAGGTCCTGGACCACATGTGCGAGTCCGAGCACGGCAAGTACCGCGTCCAGGAGCTCGCCGACGTGGTCCACCTGAGCCAGAGCGCCCTGTCCCGCCTGATCTCCCGCCTGGAGAAGGCCGGCCTCGTCTGCCGCGACATGTGCATGCAGGACCGCCGTGGCGTCTTCGTCACCATCACCGACGCCGGCCGCGCCCGCCGCGCCGAGGCCCTCCCCACCCACCGCGCCGTACTGCGCTCCCAGGCCCTGGCGCCGGCCCCCCGCTGACCGGCGCCCCCGGGAGCGCCGTCAGGCCGTGATGCGGTCGATGACCAGCGGCAGCAGGGACGGGTCGGCGGCGTCGCCCACCGCGTAAGCGCCCTCCAGCGTCTCCAGGGCGCGGGGGAAGCGGGCCGTGTCCTCGGCGTGCAGGGTGAGCAGCGGCCGGCCCTTCTCCACGTGGTCGCCCGGCTTGGCGTGCAGGGTGATGCCGGCGGAGGCGGAGACCGAGTCCTCCTTGCGGGCGCGGCCGGCGCCGAGGCGCCAGGCGGCGACGCCGACCTTGTAGGCGTCGAGGCGGGACAGGACGCCGGTGGCGGGGGCCATGACCTGGGTGGTCTCGGGGGCCTTGGGGAGGGGGGCGTCGGGGTCGCCGCCCTGGGCGGTGATCATGCGGCGCCAGGAGTCCATGGCCGAGCCGTCCTTGAGCGCGTCGGCGGGGTCCTTGCCGGAGACTCCGGCGGCGGCGAGCATCTCCCTGGCCAGGCGCACGGTCAGTTCCACGACGTCCGCGGGGCCGCCGCCGGACAGGACCTCCACGGACTCCTCGACCTCCAGGGCGTGCCCGACGGCGAGGCCGAGCGGGCGGTCCATGGCGGTGATGAGGGCGACCGTGGTGACGCCGTGGTCGGTGCCGAGGTCCACCATGGTGCGGGCCAGCTCGCGGGCGTGGTCCAGGTTCTTCATGAAGGCACCGGAGCCGGCTTTGACGTCCAGCACCAGCGCCCCGGTGCCCTCGGCGATCTTCTTGGACATGATGGACGACGCGATCAGCGGGATCGACTCCACGGTGCCGGTCACGTCGCGCAGCGCGTACAGCTTCTTGTCCGCGGGCGCGAGACCGTCCCCTGCGGCGCACACCACCGCGCCCGCCGACCGCAGCACGGCGAGCATCTCGTCGTTGGACAACGACGCGCGCCACCCGGGGATGGACTCCAGCTTGTCCAGCGTGCCCCCGGTGTGCCCGAGCCCGCGTCCCGACAACTGCGGCACGTACGCCCCGCACGCCGCCACGAGCGGCGCCAGCGGCAAGGTGATCTTGTCGCCGACGCCGCCGGTGGAGTGCTTGTCGGTGGTCGGCCGGTCCAGCCCGGACCAGTCCATGCGCGACCCGGACTCGATCATCGCCTGGGTCCACCGGCCGATCTCCCGGCGGCTCATGCCGTTGAGCAGGATCGCCATGGCGAGCGCCGCCATCTGCTCGTCGGCGACCTGCCCGCGGGTGTAGGCGTCCACCACCCACGCGATCTGCTCGTCCGAGAGCTCGTGGCGGTCCCGCTTGGTGGTGATGACGTCGATCGCGTCCATGAGGTGTCTCAGACTCCAGGGTTCGAAAGGTTCAGGCGCCGCGGGAGAGGTCCTCGGGGCCGAAGGCGAACGGCAGCAGGTCGCCCATGCGCCACGGCCCCTCGGGGGTCTCCACGAGCAGGTCCGGCCCGCCGTGCTCGAACAGCAACTGGCGGCAGCGCCCGCACGGCATGAGCAGCTCACCGTGGCCGTCCACGCAGGTGAACGCCACCAGCCGGCCACCGCCCGAGGCGTGCAGCGCCGACACGAGGCCGCACTCGGCGCACAGCGACAGGCCGTAGGAGGCGTTCTCGACGTTGCATCCGGTGATGACGCGCCCGTCCTCCACGAGCGCGGCGGCGCCGACGGGGAACTTCGAGTACGGGGCGTAGGCGTGCCCCATCGCCTCGGTGGCCAGGTCGCGAAGGGCGTCCCAGTCGACGGTCACTTGGCCTGTCCCTTCCGGTACGGCACGCCGTCCGCGGCGGGCATGCGCAGCCTCTGCGAGGCCAGCGACAACACCAGCAGCGTGGTCAGGTGGGGCGTGAACGAGGTGAACTGCTCGGCCACGGTGTCGGTCACCATGAACACGGCGAACACCGCGACCGCGAACACGCCGCTGATCAGGGCCGCGCGGCCCCGGCCCTGCCGCACGAGCTGGTACACGGCGAACGCCGCGAGCAGCATGGCGACCACCAGCAGCAGCGCGTGCACCGACGTGCCGCCCTGCCGCAGTTGCAGCGCGTCGGTGTAGCCGAACAGCAGGGAGCCGCCGGCGAGGCCGCCGGGCCGCCAGTTGCCGAAGATCATGGCGGCGAGGCCGATGAAGCCGCGCCCGCCGGTCTGCCCCTCGCGGTAGATGCCGGAGGCCACGATGGACAGGAACGCCCCGCCGAGCCCGGCGAGCGCGCCGGACACCAGCACCGCCAGGTACTTGTAGTAGTAGACGTTGACGCCGAGCGACTCGGCCGCCACCGGACGCTCGCCGCACGAGCGCAGCCGCAGCCCGAACGGCGTGCGCCACAACACGTAGAAGCTGAGCGGCACCAGCAGGATCGCGAGCAGCGTGAACAGCGACACGTTCTGGGTTATGCCCCGCAGCACGCCCGCGAGGTCGGCGACCAGGAACGTGTGGGTGCGTTCCAGGCTCTGCAGGCCGTCCCCGATGCCGGGGATGCCGACGTTGCCGATGGACGGGATGCGCGGGGACTGGGTCTCGCCACCGCCGTCCATGTCGGTGAACACCAGCTTGGACAGGTACTGCGTGACGCCGAGCCCGAGGATGTTGATGGCGACGCCGGAGATGATGTGGTCGACGCCGAAGGTGACGGTGACCACGGCGTGCAGGAGCCCGCCGAGCGCGCCGCCGAGCGCACCGGCGACCACGCCGGCCCACGGGGTGCCGAACGTCAGCGCGCCCCACGCGCCGCACCAGGTGCCGAGGATCATCATGCCTTCGAGGCCGATGTTGACGACGCCGGCCCGCTCGGACCACAGGCCGCCGAGGGCGGCGAGCCCGATCGGCACGGCGAGGCCGACCGCGGCGCCGATGGTGCCGGCCGACGTGATGTCGTTGGCGCCGGTGACCACGCGGGCCACCGACATCATGACCAGCAGGGCGAGCACGCCGAGCAGGGCGGCGCGCCAGCCCAGGCGGAACCGGCGGGCGGGTGACGGCGCCGCGGGCGGCGCGGCGGCTTCTGCGACGGCGGTCACGCGACGGCTCCTTCCGCGGGAGCGCCTGTGCCTGCCGACAACTGGCGGCTCACCCGGCGCTGCTCGGCCGACATGCGGTACCGGTGGACCAGCTCGTAGGCGATGATGACCGAGAGCACGATGGTGCCCTGCATGATGATCACGGTCTCCTTGGGGATGCCTTCGAGGTCGAGGATGTCCGAGGAGTTGTCCAGGTAGCTCCACAGCAGCGCGCCGACGGCGATGCCGGCCGGGTTGTTGCGGCCGAGCAGCGCGATGGCGATGCCGGTGAAGCCGAGCCCGGTCGGGAAGTCGAGGCTGTAGGAGTAGGACGCGCCGAGCAACTGCGGCATGCCGACCAGGCCGGCCACCGCGCCGGAGATGATCATCGTGAGCAGCACCATGCGCTTGACGTTGACGCCGCTCGCCACCGCCGCCGACTCCGAGGCGCCGGTGGCCCGCAGGTTGAAGCCGAACCGGGTCCAGTTGAACAGCACGTGGTAGGCGATGCCGAGCACGGCGGCGACCACGATGAAGCCGAACACCTTGGCCTGCGTGCCGGGGATCATCGCGAAGCCGGGGAACTGGCCGGACGCCGGGATCGGCTTGGTGCCGATGTTGTTGCTGCCGGAGACCGCGACGGCCAGCCGGTCGGTGGTGAGCAGCCAGGCGCCGAAGCCGGTCGCGATGGCGTTCAGCATGATCGTGGAGATGACCTCGCTGACGCCCCGGGTGACCTTGAGCAGGCCCGCGATGGACGCCCACAGGCCGCCGACCGCCACCGCGACGAGGACGGTGACGCCCACGTGCAGCACGGGCGGCAGCACCAGCGCACCGCCGACGGCCGCGGCGAGCAGCGCGGCCAGGCGGTACTGGCCGTCCACGCCGATGTTGAAGAGGTTCATGCGGAACCCGATCGCCACGGCGAGGGCGGAGATGTAGTACGTGGTCGCCAGGTTGACGATGTTGACGATGGTGCGCGGCTGGGAGCCGTAGTCGACCAGGAGCAGCAGGGTGTGCAGCGGCGGGTTGCCGGTGAGCACCAGGATGATCGAGGTCACCAGCGCGGCGAACACGATGGCGAGCACCGGCGCGGCCAGCGCCAGCAGCCCGCCGAGCCGCACCCGGCCGAGCAGCCGGTCGGTGAACGAGGAACTCATGCGCCCTCCCCGGCCGGCGTCTCGCCGGCCCGTCCCGGTGCCGATGGATCGGCCGGCTTATCCGGATCGACCGGATCGTCCCCGCGTCCCCCGGCGGCGACCGTCCCCCCGCCGCCCGGTACGGCCGGCGCGTTGTCGTGGCCGCCCGCGCCGGTCATGGCGGAGCCGAGCAGCTCAGGGGTGACGCCCGCCGGGTCCACGTCAGCGACCACCTGGCCGCGCAGCAGGACCTTCAGGGAGTCCGACAGGCCGATCAGCTCGTCCAGGTCCGCGGAGATCAGCAGCACGGCGAGACCGGCCGCGCGGGCCGCGCGCAGGTGGTCCCAGATGGCCGCCTGGGCGCCGACGTCCACGCCCCGGGTCGGATGGGAGGCGATGAGCACCACCGGGTCGCCGCTCATCTCGCGGCCGACGACGAGCTTCTGCTGGTTGCCGCCGGACAGCGCCGCGGCGTCCACGTCGATGCCGGGGGTGCGCACGTCGTAGGCGTCCACGATGCGCTGGGTGTCGGCGCGGGCCCCGGCCCGGTCGATCCACGGGCCGCGGACGTTGGGCCTGCGGGTCTGGTGGCCGAGGATGCGGTTCTCCCACAGCGGGGAGTTCAGCAGCAGCCCGTGCCGCTGGCGGTCCTCGGGGATGTACCCGATGCCGCCCTCGCGCCTGCGCAGCGTGGGCCAGTGGGAGATGTCGGCGCCGCCGAGCGTGACGGCGCCTTCGGCGGGCCGCATGCCCATGATGGCCTCGACCAGCTCGGCCTGCCCGTTGCCCTCCACGCCGGCGATGCCGAGCACCTCGCCCTTGTGGATGTCGAACGACACGTCCCGCACGACCGCGCGCCCGTCGGCGCCGCGCACCGTCAGGCCGCGCACCGACAGCGCCACCTGCTCGGTCACGGTGGACTCGCGGGTCTCCGGGCTCGGCAGCTCGCTGCCGACCATCAGCTCGGCGAGCTGACGCGCGGTGACGTCCCGCGGCAGCACGCTCGCCACGGTCGTGCCGCGCCGGATCACCGTGATGGCGTCGGCGACCGACAACACCTCGTCGAGCTTGTGCGAGATGAAGATGATGGTCAGCCCTTCGCGCACCAGTCCGCGCAGGTTGTCGAACAGCTCGTCGACCTCCTGGGGCACCAGCACCGCGGTGGGCTCGTCCAGGATCAGGATGCGCGCACCCCGGTAGAGCACCTTGAGGATCTCGACGCGCTGCCGGGCGCCGACGCCGAGGTCCTCTACCAGCGTGTCGGGCGACACGCCGAGGCCGTACGCGTCGGAGATCTCCTTGATCTTCCTGCGGGCGCCGCCGAAGTCGATGCCGAGGCCGCGGCGCGGCTCGCTGCCGAGGATGATGTTCTCGAGGACGGTGAGGTTGTCGGCGAGCATGAAGTGCTGGTGGACCATGCCGATCCCGGCGGCGATGGCGTCGGCCGGGGAGCGGAAGGTCACGGGCTTGCCGCCGACCCGGATCACCCCCTCGTCGGGGTGCTGCATGCCGTAAAGGATCTTCATGAGCGTCGACTTGCCCGCGCCGTTCTCCCCCACGACGGCGTGCACGTGGCCACGCCGCACACTCAGGCGGATGTCACGGTTGGCGACGACGCCGGGGAACCGCTTGGTTATGCCCTCAAGCTCGACGGCTGGCGGGTCTTCGGCGGGATCCGGGGGTGTCGGAGTGCTGATGGCGGCCTCCTCCGTAACGGACGGCCTCGTGGCGGACGTGAGCGGCCCCGTGGACGCGGCGACGCGCCCGGCGCGGGGGCCGCGGAGCGGGCGGCCGGCCCGGGCGGGCGCGGGGTCGGGCCTGGTGGGGCGGGGGACACCTGACAGTAGTCCAAGGGGCCCGGTGGCACGCCATCCGGGCCCCTGAACATTACTTACGGCATCTGCCGATCACCTGTCGGGAGAGACGGGTTATTCGGCGGGAACCTTGATCTCGCCGTCGATGATCTTCTGCTTGTAGCCGTCGAGGTCGTTCTTGATGTCGTCGACCTGCCCGCCGGTGGTGGAGAAGTCGACGCCGCCGGCCTTGAGGTCGTAGACCGTCGGGCCGGCCTTGACGGTGCCGTCCACGAAGCTCTTGAGGAAGTCGAACACCGCGACGTCGACCTTCTTGAGCATGGAGGTCATGATCACGCCACGCACCGACTCGTCGGCGGTGAGGGCCTGGTCGGAGTCCACGCCGATGGCGAGGCCGTTCGCGGCCTTGGCCGCCTCGAACACGCCGCCACCCGAACCGCCCGCGGCCTGGTAGACCACGTCGGCGCCGGCGTCGAACATGCCCTCGGCCGCGGTCTTGCCCTTGGCCGGGTCGTTGAAGCCGCCGAAGTCCGGGGGCTGGGTGAGGTACTTGACGTCGATCTTGATGTCCGGCTTCACGGCCTGGGCACCCTTGGTGTAACCGATCTCGAACTTCTTGATCAGCGGCACCTGGACGCCGCCGACGAAGCCGATGTGGTCCTTCTTGCTCTTCATGGCCGCCGCGGCGCCCACCAGGAAGGAGCCCTCGTTCTCGGCGAACAGCAGGTTGGAGATGTTCGGGCCCTCTGCCGCGTCGTCGACGATCGCGAACTTGGTGTCGGGGAACTCGCCCGCGACCTTCTTCATCGCCTCGGAGTACGCGAAGCCGACCGCGATGACGGGGTTGAAGCCGCTCTGCGCGAGCAGGCGGAGCCGCTGCTCCTTCTGGGCGCCGGTCTCGCCGTTGCCCGCCTCCAGTTCCTTGGGCTCGCTGAGCTTCAGCTCGGCCACGGCCTTGTCCAGGCCCGCGGCGGCGGCGTCGTTGAACGACTGGTCGCCGCGGCCGCCGATGTCATACGCGAGGCCGACCTTGGGGCCCTCAGGAGCCGCCGAAGTGGACGCGGACGCGCCAGGTGACGCCGCATCCGAACCGTTACCGCCGCCTCCACACGCCGCCAGTGCCATGAGCATGGCACCGGCCGCGGTCGCGGCGGCCAGCTTGCTTGCGTTGATGCGAAGCAAGGTGACTCCTTCCGTGCATTCGCCGTCCAACATGTGTGCACGCGCGAAGTGACGCACGGCAACCCTGCACGGAACATAGTTGTTCGGGAAGGGTTGGCCAAACCGGCACCCGGGTCCGAAATAGGTCCGTTATGCAGCTCACGCCGCCCTGTGACCTGGGAAACCGCGCCGGCGGACGGCTGAGACCCGCCCGCGGTAGCACACCGGACGTACCGGCCCCGCGGCGGGAGCGCCGGGCCCCGGCGCCCCGCCGGCCCGGCGGCCCGTCAGGCGGTGATGGGCTCGGCCGCGGCGGGGTCGGCGGACGTGCGGCGGCCCTCCCACAGCGCGGTGAGCGCGGTGGCGGACATCACCCCCACACCGGCGCCGATGCAGCGTTCGTCCACGTCGAAGGTGCCCTGGTGGATGTCGAACCGCCCGGGGTCCCCCGGGGTGCGCACACCGAGCCGCGCGTACGCGCCCGGCACCGATTCGAGGTACCAGCCGAAGTCCTCGCCGCCGAGGGACTGCGGGGTCGGCACCACGGAGTTCGGGCCGAGCACCTCGCCCGCGGCGTCGCTGAGCATCTGGACGCTGGTCTCCTCGTTGATGGTGGGAGGCACGCCGCGGACGTAGTTCATCTCGGCCTTCACGCCGTAGGCGACGGCGACGGAGTCGAGCAGCGACTTGAACAGGTCGGGCGCCTCGTGCCACGCCTGCTCGTCCAGGGTGCGGATGGTGCCCTCGGCGAGGCCGTCGTCGGGGATGGCGTTGGCCACGGAGCCGGCCTGCACGCGGCCCCAGACCAGCGACAGCGAGTGGCGCGGGTCGACGCGGCGGCTCAGCGCGGCGGGCAGCTCGGTGACGATCTTGGCGAGGGCGAACACCAGGTCGGCGGTGAGGTGGGGGCGGGCGGTGTGCCCGCCGGGGCCGCCGAGCCGGACGCTGACCTTGTCGCAGGCCCCGGTGATGGGGCCCACCCGCAGCCCCACCCGGCCCACGTCGACGCGGGGGTCGCAGTGCAGGCCGAAGATGCGGTCCACGCCGCTGATGCCGCCGGCCTCCAGCACCTTGAGCGCGCCGCCGGGCACGACCTCCTCGGCGGGCTGGAAGATCAGCCGGACCCGGCCGGGCAGCAGGCCGGCCGCCGCCTGCTCGGCGAGGAACATGCCGGTGCCGAGGATGATCGCGGTGTGCACGTCGTGGCCGCAGGCGTGGCACACGCCGGGGACCGTGGAGCGGTACGGCACGTCCTTCTCGTCCAGCAGCGGCAGCGCGTCGATGTCGGCACGCAGCGCGACGGTGGGGCCGTCGCCGCTGCCGATGTCGCAGATCAGCCCGGTGCCGCGCGGCAGCGGCACCGGCGTGAGCCCGGCCTGCTCCAGCCGCGTGGCGATGCGCTCGGTGGTGCGGTGCTCGACGAACCCGAGCTCGGGGTGGGCGTGCAGGTCGCGCCGGAACTCGATGAGATCCCGGTCGTTCGCGCTCAGGAACGCGCTCAGTTGCCCCCGGAGATCACGTGCCTGCATGTCCCATCGCCCCGTTCGATGTCCTCAGATCGGTGGTCACGAAGCGGTCCTCCGCCAGCTCGATGATCGTCGCGTCCACGACGTCGTCGAGAGTGCCGCCTCCGGAAAGGATCGCGCGCTGCCGTTCGCACGAGTTGCCGTGCTCGACGACCTCGCTCACGACGGCGAGCTCGCTGGAGCAGCCGAGCCGCTCGGCCATCGGGGCCAGCTCCCGGCAGAGCTCGTAGAGCATGTCACGCACAGGCGCGGTCGAGCCGTGGTCGTCGGTGATGACGTCGGCGTCGAGGCCGTACCGCGTGGCCCGCCACTTGTTGTCCCGCACCACCCACGGCGCGGGGTGCGGGAGCCGGTAACCGCGGTCGAGCTGCTGGTCGAACTGCTGCACCAGGCACTGCGACAACGCCGTCACCATGCCGACCTCACGAGGGGTCGGTATGCCGTCGAACATGCGAATCTCAATCGTGCCGAAGTTCGGTTGTGGGCGGATATCCCACCACACTTCCTTGATGCTCTTGATGGTCCCCGCGCGCTTGAGGGTGTCCATGTACTCCTCGAACCCCGACCAGTCCGCCAGCATCTGAGGCGGACCCGCCGTGGGCAGAGCGCCGAAAACGATGGCCCGGCTGGAGGCGAGCCCGGTGTCTTGGCCGCCCCAGTACGGGCTGGAGGCCGTCAACGCGAGGAAATGCGGCAGGTAGGCCGCAAGTGCGTTGACGATGGGAATGACTTTATCCCTTTCCCGCACCCCCACGTGGACATGTACGCCAAATGTTTGGATCCGCCACGCCAGCCACTGCATCTCCTCCAGCAGCTCGGCGTACCGCTGGACCGGCGCGTACACGGCCTCGCGCCAGTCGCTGATGGCGTGCGTGCCGGTGCAGGCCAGCGCCATGCCGCGCGACGCGACGGCCTGCGCCAGGCGGTCGATGGTGCCCTTGAGGTCCTGCACGGCCTCGGACACGGTGTGGCAGACGTCGGTGATGACCTCGATCTGGGACTGCATCAGCTCGTGCATCACCTTGGGCCGCGGCGACTCACTGAGCTCGGGCACGGCCTCCAGCACCGATTTGGCGTCCTGGCGGAGGCGGCGGGTGTGCGTGTCGACTAGCTGGAGCTCCCATTCGACGCCCAAAGTGGGGCCGCGGGAAGGGTTGAACTGGATCGCCACAGCACGCCTCCAACCGCGATGCTCTCAGGCCGAGTTTCCGCTCCGCCGCGAAACCGGCCAACCCGTACGGCCCCCTCAGTGTGTCCGCCTCCCGGCCATTGACCCACAAACCGTTAACGGGAGGATTGAGCCGCATACCTTCACGATGACCGGTAAATCGGGTGTTCACCGTCTCTGCCCAGGACCGGGGGGTCATATGCGGCCCGGCCGCCCCGCGGCACGCCAGGCCCGCCAGCCGATGACCCCGAGCACGCCCGCGAGGACGAGATTGACCGCGATGAGGACGCCGTGCACGACGTAGAAGGCCGTCGGGTGCCCGTCGGCGAGGTTGAAGCCGAGGTTGATCCACTCGAACACCATGAAGGCGGCCAGCGCCAGCAGGAACCCGGCGACGCGTCGTGTCATCCTCACCCGTTCCATGCTACCGCTGAGGTTACCCACCAGCACATTCACGATCTTTGTCGTGTCTTGCCCCATACGAAAAGCGACAAAGTTACGCTGAGTTCCCTATGGGGATGAAACGCGTGCCACTGATCACCGCCCTGGCGCTCGCCGGGAGCCTGGTGTTCGTCGTGCCCTCGGCCGGCCCGGCCGCGGCCGACGCCTACGACAACCCGCCGATCGGCGGCGCGCTGCTCGGCGGGCGCGGCGTCGTCGTGGACCCGGCGGCGCGGCGGCTGCCCAAGACCGAGGCCTCGGCCTTCGTGGTCGCCGACGGCGACACCGGCGAGGTGCTGGCCGCCAAGAACCCCCACGGCCGCTTCCTGCCCGCCAGCACGCTGAAGGCGCTGACCGCCCTCACCCTGATCCCCAAGCTGGACCGCAAGAAGATGGTCAAACCCAGCCACGAAGCCTGCAACGTCGAGGGCAGCGCCGTCGGCCTCACACCCCGCAAGATCTACACGGTGGACGACCTGCTCCGGGCGCTGATGATGGTGTCGGGCAACGACGCCGCCGTGGCGCTCGCCGAAGCCAACGGCGGCCTCGCCAAGACCCTCGCCGACATGAACGCCGAGGCCAAGCGGCTGCAGGCCATGGACACCGTGGCCAAGACGCCGAACGGGCTGGACAAGCCGGGGCAGAGCAGCTCGGCATACGACCTGGCGCTGATCGCGCGGGCCGGGCTCGCCAACCCGGCCTTCCGCAAGTACGTCGGGACGAAGGTGGCGAACTTCCCGGCACCCAAGGGGCACTACCAGATCGCCAACCACAACAGGCTGCTCGGCCGCTACCCGGGCATGATGGGCGTGAAGAACGGCTGGACCAGCAAGGCGCTCGGCAGTTTCGTGGGCGCGGCCCGGCGGGACGGCCACACGATCATCGTCACGGTGATGCGGCACGAGGGCTCGTTCTGGCCGGAGGTCCAGGACCTGCTCGACTGGGGCTTCGCGTCCCGTGGCCGGGTCGCGCCCGTGGGCACGCTGGTCGGCCCGGTGCCGACGGCCAAGCCGACCCGCCCGGTCGGCGGGCCGCCGACGCCCGCCCCGGCCGTCTCCAGGCCCGCGGACGCCGCCGGCGACTCCTCGCCCGTGGGCACCGCCGGGGTGGCCGTTCTCGCCGTCGCCGCGCTCGGCGGCCTCGCCTTCGCGTACGGCGTGCGCCGCCGGCGGCGGCGTCAGGAGTAGGCGCTCGCGGGGACGGGGGTCGGCTCAGGGGGCGGCGAGCCGCCCGCGGTGGCCGTCCACGCGGTCACGTACATCGTCCAGCGCGCCGACAGGTTGATCCACAACAACAGGCCGGCCACCACGGCGAACGCGCCGTAGACGGGGTTGTGGAGGGTGTGGGAGAGCAGCAGGCTCGCGAGCTGCTTCAGCACCCCGAAACCGACCGCGCCGAGCAGCGCACCGCCGAGCAGCGCGCGGGGCGAGCCGGAGAGCCGGCCCAGCCAGCCGAGGATCACCAGGAACACCAGCGTGTCGGCCAGCAGGGCGATCACCAGGGCGGCGGTGCGGACCAGGCCGGTGGACACGAACGAGTCGCCGAGGCCCAGCCAGCCGAGCACCGTGCCGGTCGCCGACACGGCGAACCCGCCGGCCAGCACCGACAACATCAGGGTGAGTCCCACCAGCAGCAGCGCCACCAGGTCGCGCAGCCTGCCGACGAACACGTTCATGGGGGGATCGCAGGTCATGGTCATGTCCCGCAGCGCCTCACGCAGCGCGTCCAGGGCGCCGAGCCCGGCGTACAACAGGCCGACCAGGCCGATCAGGCCGGCCTCCACCCGGGCGTCGGCGAGGCGATCGATCTGCAAGGAGCCGGCGAGCCCCGGGAGCTGCTGGTTCAGCACGGCGATCAGCGTCTTCTCGGCGCCCTCCTTCAGCGTGAGGACGTAGCCGAACGCCGAGAACGCCAGCGCGAGCAGCGGGAAGAACGACAGGAACGCGAAGTACGTCACCGCGCCCGCCAGCCGGTCGCCCCGCTGGCTCTGGTACCGCCGCACGGTGCGCAGCAGATGGTCGAACCAGTGCCAGCGCACCCGGTACAGCTCCAGCCGTGCCCGGCCCCACGCCTTGACGGCGTCGACCCGCCGCGTCACCGAGTCCACCACGCCCGCCATACCGACCCCCTACCCACCAGGCGGAGAACACGCCCGGTGAGCGGGGGTTACCACCGGCGCACCGGCGCAAACCTCCCGCCCGGCCATGACCCGGCCGGGCGGGCCGGCGCGGACGCCGGCCTCGACCGGCCGATGCGGACGCCGGCCTGGACGGGCCGGCGCGGGACGTCAGACGCGGGGCAGGAAGCCGACGCGCTCGCGGACGGCGCGCATGGTCTCGGTGGCGACCTCGCCGGCGCGGCGGGCGCCGACGGCGAGCAGGCGGTCCAGCTCGGTCTCGTTGGCCAGCAGCTTCTCGGTGCGCTCCCGGATGGGCGCGAAGGCGTCCACGACCACCTGGGCGACCTCCTTCTTGAAGGTGCCGTAGCCCTGGCCGGCGTACCGGGCCTCCAGCTCGGGCACCGGCGTGCCGGTGAGCGCCGACTGGACGCGCAGCAGGTTGGTCACGCCGGGCTTGTTCTCGGGGTCGGCGAGGACCTCCGACCCGGTGTCGGTGACCGCGCGCATGACCTTCTTGGTGAGCACGCGCGGGTCCTCCAGGATCTCCAGCAGGCCCTGCGGGCTGGAGGAGGACTTGGACATCTTCGCCAGGGGGTCCTGGAGGTCGGTGATCTTCTCGACCTCCTTGGGGATGAACGCCGAGGGCACCGTGAACGTCTCGCCGTACCGGCTGTTGAACCGCTGGGCGATGTCGCGGGTCAGCTCCAGGTGCTGCTTCTGGTCGGCGCCCACCGGCACCTGGTCGGCCTGGTACATCAGGATGTCGGCCGCCTGGAGGATCGGGTAGGTGAACAGGCCCACCCCGGCCGAGCTCTCGCCGTACCGCGCCGCCTTGTCCTTGAACTGCGTCATGCGGGCGGCCTCACCCATGCCGGTGTTGCACATGAGGATCCACGCGAGCTCGCTGTGCTCGCGGACCTGGCTCTGCACGAACAGCGTGCTGCGCTCGGGGTCGAGGCCCGCCGCGAAGAGCTGGGCGGCGGTGAGCCGGGTGCGGTGCCGCAGCTCGGCGGCCGTGGGGTGCACCGTGATGGCGTGGAGGTCGGCGATGAAGTAGAACGCGTCGTGCGTCTCCTGCATGCCGACCCACTGGCGGACGGCGCCCAGGTAGTTGCCCAGGTGGAGCGAATCGCCGGTGGGCTGGATGCCGGAGAGAACACGAGGTCTGGCCATAGCTCACAATTCTGTCAGGACTCCGGACCCGATGGCGACTCGGTAACCTCCCCCAGAGGGGTCATCCTGATCACCCGTACCCGCGCGACCCGCCGCCCGTCCAGCTCGGTGACCACCAGCGAGAAACCGGGGCCGCGCACCTCCTCCCCCAGCTCGGGCAGGTGGCCGAGCCGGGCCATGACGTACCCGCCGAGCGTCTCGTACGGCCCGTCCTCCAGCCGGATGCCGGTCTCGTCGGCGAAGTCGTCGAGGTTGACCAGCCCCTCGATCTCCATCTCCCCCGCCACCATGCGCACGGCCTGGGCCTCGGCGTCGTACTCGTCGCGGATGTCCCCGGTGAGCTGCTCCACCAGGTCCTCCATGGTGACGATGCCGGCGGTGCCCCCGTACTCGTCCACCACGATGGCGAGGTGCTGCCCGTCGTCGCGCATCTCGGTCAGCGTGGCGAGCACCCGCTTGGAGGCGGGCAGCAGCTTGACCGGCCGGATGGCGACCAGCTCCCCGATCGGCTCGATGCGGCCGGTGAGCACCGGGTCGAGCAGGTCGCGCACGTGCACGAAACCCGCGATGTCGTCGTACGACCCGCGGTACACCGGGAAGCGGGAGTACGGCATGGCCGCGGCCAGGATCGCCGCCTCCGCGAGCGGCGTGTCCAGGGACATGAACTCCACCTCGGTGCGCGGCAGCATGACCTCCCGCAGGTGCCGCTTGCCCGCCGCGAAGACCTCGTCGATCAGGTCGCGCTCGTCGGGGGTCAGCTCCTCGTGGCCGACCACCATGTCTCGCAGTTCCTCGGTGGTGACCGCGGCGCGGTCCTCCTCGGGGTTGCCGCCGAGCAGCCGCACCACGCCGTCGGTGGACTTGGAGAGCACCCAGATGACGGGCCGCGACAGGGTGGCGAGCCAGTCGAGGAACGGCGCGACCAGCATCGACAGGCCCTCGGCGCGCTGGCGGGCCAGCCGCTTCGGCGCGAGCTCGCCGAGCACGAGCGTGACGTACGAGATGGCCAGGGTGACGATGATCAGCGCCAGCGGCCCGGCGGCGGCACGCGGCACCCAGGTGCCGGCGAGCGCGGGTTCGAGCTGCCCGGCGAGGGTGTCGGCGCCGACCGCGGCCGAGGCCGCGGTGGCGACGGTGACGCCGATCTGCACCGCGGACAGGAATCGGTTGGGGTCGCGGGCCAGCTTGGCCACGCGGGCACCGCGCCTGCTGTCCTCGGCGAGCTTGCGTATCTGGCTTTCCCGCAGGGAGACCAGCGCCATCTCCGCGGCGGCGAAGAAGCCGCCGATCAGGACGAAGGCGAGGACCAGGGCGATGTTCGCCGCGACGTTCTGCACGGATCCGACGTCCGTTCACGATTTGAGCCAGACGATGATTGCGTCAGAGTACCCGTTGTCCGGCGGCGCATCCCTGGACGGAGCCGCGTAAGCTGGGCGGCGGATCGAACAGGAACCAACACATTCCAAAACGGTCGAACACGGTCTCGGGGAGAGGATGGACACGTGAAGCTGCTGGTCACCGGAGGAGCCGGATATGTCGGGAGCGCGGTGGCGGCCCGGCTCGTGGACACCGGGCACGAGGTCACCGTCCTCGACGACCTCTCCACCGGCCACGCCGACGCCGTGCCGCCCGGGGCCGCGTTCGTCCAGGCGCCGGTCGCCGAGGCCGGGCCGGTGCTGGAGGAGGGCTTCGACGGTGTGCTCCACTTCGCCGCCAAGTCGCTGGTCGGCGAGTCGGTCCAGAAGCCGGGGCTGTACTGGTCGGTCAACCTCGGCGGCGCGCTGGCGCTGCTGGACGCCATGCGCCGGGCCGGGGTGCCGCGCATCGTGTTCTCCTCCACCGCCGCGACCTACGGCGAGCCGGAGCGCACGCCGATCGAGGAGAGCGACCCCACCCGTCCCACCAACCCCTACGGTGCCTCCAAGCTGGCCGTGGACACCGCGCTGACGGCGTACGCCGGGCTGCACGGCATCGGGGCGGTCAGCCTGCGCTACTTCAACGTCGCGGGAGCGCACACCGCGGCCGACGGGCGGGTGTACGGCGAGCGCCACGCCGTGGAGACCCACCTCATCCCGAACGTCCTCGCGGTCGCGCTCGGGCGGCGCCCGTCGGTGGACGTCTACGGCGTCGACTACCCCACGCCGGACGGCACCTGCGTGCGCGACTACATCCACGTCACCGACCTCGCCGAGGCCCACCTGCTCGCCCTGGACGCCTGCCGGTCCGGCACCCACGAGATCTACAACCTCGGCAGCGGCACCGGGTTCTCGGTGAACGACGTGGTGTCGGCGTGCCGCGAGGTCACCGGCCACCCGATCCCCGCGGTGGTGCGCGAGCGGCGTCCGGGCGACCCGGCGGTGCTGGTGGCGTCCTCGGAGCGCATCCGGCGCGATCTGGGGTGGAAGCCCGTGCACACCGACCTGAACACGATCATCGCCGACGCCTGGGCGGCCGTCCGGCACGACTGACCTGAGGACGCCGGCTCGTCAAGAAACAAAGTCACGTTCTGCGAAACCGGTGTCTCTCTGTGTCATCTGTGGTGTGATCTCCTTCGTGGTCAAAGCTGGAGCTGTCCCGTCCTTCGCGGTGAGACTCGCCTGTGCCGGGCTGATCCTGGTCGCCGCCCTGCTGTCGGCGGCGGGCGCGGTCTTCGCCACGGCCCGCATGCCCCACGTCACCCCCGGCAGCGACTGCACCGAGCGGTCTCACCCCTCCGCCTGACCTCCGGCCGGGGGCGGTGGGCCGGCCGCACCCGGGCGATCCTGGTGACCAGCCCGGCGCGGTTGTCCCCTTCGTGCACGTCCGCCACCTCCGAGGTGAGGCGGGCGCCGGCGCGCAGCGGGCCCCGCGCGCCTGCGCGCACCTTGCCGAGCACCGTCAGGGCACCCGAGCCGCCGGACGGGATGTCGGCGGGCGACGGGCACACCACCTCGTTGGGTGTCGCGCCGGGGTGGCAGGCGGCCACGTCCACGTGCACGATCTCCACCTCGTCCGGCACGCGGACCGTCAGCACGGGCAGCACCGCGTCCCCCGGGCCGGCGTTGCGCACCCGCACCCGGTAGGTGAGCCAGTGGCCCGGCTGTGCCACGTGCGGCGCGGCGGTGAGACGCACCGACAGGTCGGCCCCTCCCGCACGCCACGGGACCGGCGGTACACCGGCCGGCGCGGGCGCGGCGACGACGAGCAGGACGAGACCGGCGGCGACTCCGGCCGTGAAAAGACCCATTGACGGACGACCCCCATATGTTCGCCACCAATTGAACGCCGTCCCGCCGGCCCGGCACCCGCCTCGACACCCCCGGGCAACCCCACGCGGAAGTAAAGATCGCATGGGACGCCGGACGGGCCCGCGTCCCGGCCGTCAGCGGCCCCCGGGCGGCACCGTCCACGGCAGGGACCGGCGTCCCGGGCGGCCCGTCAGCGGCAGGGGGTGAGGTTCGGCATGCGCAGTTCCGGGCGGAAGTCCACCTGGCCGAAGTGCCGCTTGAGCAGCGCCGCCACCGTGCCGTCCTCGTACATCTGGTTGATGGCGCCGCCGATGGCCCGGCAGGTTCGCACGTCGCCCCTCTTCACCGCCACGCCGTACCGCTCGTCGGTGAGCTTGGCGCCGAGCACCTTGTAGCGGATGTTGTCGCGCTGGGCGAACCCGGCGAGCAGCAGGTCGTCACCCGGAACGGCCTCCACGAGGCCCTCGTGGAGCATCGTCATGCAGTCGGCGTAGGTGTCCGCCGGGACGAGCTGCACCTTCACCTTGTCCTGCACGACGCCCACCGAGGCGTTGGACGCGGGTGAGCACATCTTGCGGCCCGCGAGGTCGGCCGGCTTCTCGTACGGGTCGCCCGACCGGACCAGCAGGTCCACGTGCGCGGTGTAGTACGGCCCCGCGAAGGTCACCGGGTCGTCGTTGATGGAGTAGGTGGCGATCACCAGGTCGGCCTCGCCGGAGTTCAGCAGCCCGATGCGCTCGTCCCGGCTAGAGCCGCGGAACGTGACGCCCTCCGCGGGCACGCCGAGCTGCTTGGCGATGTAGGTGCCGACGTCCACCTCGAATCCCCGCCACACCCCCTGGCTGTGGAGTGCCACCCCCGGCACGAAGTCGCGCATCGCGATAGTGATCTCGCGGGTGGCGGCGGCCTTGTCGGCCACCGACGCGAACTCCGTGGGCGGGCCGCCGGGCGGCGTCGTCTCGGGAGCCGGGGTCGCGGTGGGTGTGCCCGCCCGGCCGTACGGCCCCCACTGCCAAGCGGCCATGGCGCCCCCGGCGGACAGCACCAGCAGCGCGGCCCCCACCGCGGCCCAGCGGCGCCCGCGGCCACCCCGCTTCACCGGTGCCTCCGGCGCGGCGGGGGTGACGGTGGGGCTCGCGGCGGCCTCCAGCCCCTCGGTGAGCAGAGCGGTGGAGGCGTGGGCCGTCCCGCCGGGACGGGATCCGCGGCCGAGCAGCCGCAGCAGGATCTCGTCGGCGGTGGGACGCTCGGCGGGCCGCTTGGTCAGGCTGGCCCGCACCACGCCGCGCAGCGGCTCGGGGAGCCCGGTGAGGTCGGCGTCGTCGTTGAGCACGCGGTTGAGCACCGCCGCGATGGAGTTGCCGCCGAACGGCACCGTGCCCGTGGCCGCGAACGCCAGCGTGGACCCCCAGGCGAACACGTCGGCCGGCGGCCCGACCTCACCGCCGGAGATCTGCTCCGGCGCCATGTAAGCCGGCGTCCCCACCGCCCTGCTGGTGATCGTGCCGGTGGAGTCGAGGATGCGGGCGATGCCGAAGTCGACCACCCGGGGCCCGTCCGCCGCCATCAGCACGTTGTCGGGCTTGAAGTCCCGGTGCACGATGCCCGCGTGGTGGATCGCCGTCAGCGCCGTCGCCGTGCCGACCGCCAGCCGTTCCAGAGCGCTGCCGGCCAGCGGCCCGCCGTCCTCGACGGCCTCCCGCAGCGAGCGCCCCTCGATGTACTCGCTGGCGATGTAAGGCGTGTCCCCGTCCAGGTCCGCGTCCACCACCCGCGCCGTGCAGAACGACGCCACCCGCTCGGCCGCCTTCAACTCCCGCGCGAACCGCGACCGCGCCGTGACGTCCCCACTGAACTTCACATGCAGCAACTTCACCGCGACCCGCCCACCCTCGGCGTCCCACCCGAGGTACACGACCCCCTGCCCACCCTCCCCGATACGCCCGGAGAGTCTGAACGGGCCAAGCTGCTGAGGATCACCCCGCCCCAGCGGCCCAAGCTCCGGCATCCCGCGTCCCCCGCGTCTTACGTCAACTCGACACCAGAACTTTACGGCTCCTTGGCCCTTTCCCAGCCGGACGAGACCACGCCGTGACCTCCCCGTCCCCGCGCGGAACGCGTGAGAGCCGCCCCGCCGGCTCGATCCGGCGGGGCGGCCCCCGTTCACGTGACGGGCGAGTCAGTCGGCCGTCTCCAGCGGTCGCGGACGCCCGGCCATCTCGTCGGCGTGCTCCCTGTCGGAACCTCCCTCATCCACCAGGACGCAGGGCCGTACGGGGCTGCCCGGCTTGGCCAGGTAGGCCCCCAGGCTCCAGCCGACCCTCGGATCGTTGCCGAGCCTGAACTCCAGTACCAGGGTCTCTCCGGACCTCATGAGGTTCGGGGAGATCTTGTACTTGCCCTGGCTCACGGGGATCACGGTCCGCTTGGACCGCCAGTGCTCCGGCCGTCCCCACTCCCTGAGCTGTTCCGCGGTCATGTTCCTGGGGTCAGGAGACCCATAGGCGTGATCCGCGCTGACGAACCGGCCCGGGGCGCATTTCTTGTCCCGTGGGGTGTAGGTGACGTCGGACCTGACGCCTTGGGCGTTCAGCGTGGCCTGCAGACCCTTCGCGTCCTGGAGTTCCTTGACCGTCACGGTCAGCGTGCCGTCCGGGTTCCTCGTGACCGCGTACGCGGCCGCGCCGCCACCCAGCACCAGCGGGACCGAGACGGCGACCGCCGCCAGAGCCGCCGCCGCGCCGAGACGCAGGGGGGTCACGAACCGTCGCGGTCCCCGGGCGGCCTCTCGCGTCGCCCGCTCGGCCATTTCCGCCTTGAGTTCGACCAACAGTTTGTCCTCGAAGTTCATCTGAGTCCTTCCATCACGGTGGGGAGGGCGACGCCCGGCACCTTGCGCAATGACTGGCGGGCACGGTGCAGACGGACCCGGGCGGTTCCCTGCCTGATCCCGAGCGCGGCGGCGGCTTCTCCTACGGTGAGCTGGTCGACGGCGACCAGTTCCAGGACCGCCCGTTCGCTCTCGGGCAGCGCGGCCATGGCGGCGAGCACCCGCCGCGCGGGCTCCTCCGCGTCCAGGCGCTCCTCGAGACGCGCCAGGTCATCGGCGTCCAGGAGCCTGCGGCCGTCGATCCGCCTGGCCAGCCGGATCTCGCGTGCGGCCCGTCGGCGTTCGGCCACAAGGGTGTTGCGTGCGACGCCGTACAGCCAGCCGATCTCGCTGCCCAGGCCAGGGCGGTAAGTGTGCGCCGAGTCAAGCACCGCGATGAAGACCTCGGCCACCAGATCGGCGACCGTGTGGGGGTCGCCCACCCTTCGCGCCATGAACCGCGTGACCGCGTCGACATGACGCCGGTAGAAGGCTTCGAAAGCCACAGGGTCGGTCGAGATCCCCGCCGTCCCCGTTCGTCTGAGACGCACCGCCCGCGTTCCCTTCGTCGTCCCGGTCAACACCCGTACTTGGAACAACCCCCACGAGGCGTTACGTGACCCGGCGACACCGGCAAGGAGACGCTGACCTTCCTGGCGCACACCGCCGAGGCGGCTGTGGCGCTCATCGCGGCGTCCCGGTCATCGCCTGAGATCCGTTCTCCGCCGCCGGGCCGGCGGGGGGTGGCACCGCCCTCCCGGGGCGACCTTTCGGCGGCGGAGGGACGCGTCCGGGCGCGCGAGGAGACCTTCCGGTCGCCGGGGTGGACCTCATGTACGGCGCGCAATTCCACAATTCCCGTGAATGGCTGCTTGTCCGGGGTGTTGCGGATGTAGTCAATGATGTGTTACTTTTCTGCGCGTTCGACTGCTCGGTAAGTGATTCCTGTTTCTCCACCATTCGACTGCGTACGGGGACGCTGTGAGTGTGAGAAAGGCACTGTTCAGAGCCACGAAGCCGGTGCCCTGGCGAGCCATGGGCCATCCGGACCGCTTTCCATCGAACCGTCGCGGGGCACGGCGCAGCCGCTCATCGCCCCGTCGCGCCTATCCTCCCGAATTCCCGTCCGAACCTTGACCGTAGTCGTGTCCGCGCCGGCCACATGGCCGGTGAGGCGCACTTTCGCGTGTCCCGCCGCGCGGGACGCGTGCGGCTCCTCGTCGCATTCAGGCCGCCTGTCGCGCTGACATTCGTTCCGCGATCCCGCGTGGCCGAAAACGCTTGCCGAGCAAAGGCGCGCATGCGCTGCCGCGTTATGCGTCAGGTGGCGGAAATCTATTCCCCGCGCCGCCGTCAGAGTTTCATCGAGCATAAAGGGAGAAAGAAAGTGAACGCTTCCAGGATCAACCACAAGGGCAGGTTCGCGGTCGCGGCGTCGCTGGCGGCGGCCGCGCTACTCGCCGGCGGCCTCACCGCCACTCCCGCCGCCGCCTCGTCGGCGGCGCTCGACGGGACGTGCGAGTTCAGCCGCACCCTCTGCTTATTCGAGGGCACCGATTACACCGGCGCGAGGTTCACCGCGCAGTCGCTGAATCCCCCCGCGGGCGCCTGTGTGAACCTCGTCGCCCACGGCTGGGGCTCGGGGCGGGCCCACTCGGCGATCAACACCGCCAGTCAGATCGCCACGCTGTGGACCAACACCGACTGCACCGGCACTCCCATGCCGCTGTGGCCCGGCAGCTACTCGAGCTTCACCTTCAACGCGGGCAGCGTCTTCGTGTACTGATCCCCTGAGGGCATCGCACCGCGGGGAGGGCCACGAGCGGCGGCCCTCCCCGCGGGCACGAAACGGCCCCTGCCCAGCGGCAGAGCCGCAGGTAGGGGCCGAGTTCAGCTAGGAGGCCATCTTCTTCTTCAGGTTCTCGTCCAGGGCGGCGAGGAAGTCCTGGGTGGTGAGCCACTGGGCGTCGCCGCCGACGATGAGGGCGAGGTCCTTGGTCATCTGGCCGGACTCGACCGTTTCCACGCAGACCTTCTCCAGGGTGTCGGCGAAAGCCGTGACCTCGGGCTGGTTGTCCAGCTTGCCGCGGTGGGCCAGGCCCCGGGTCCAGGCGAAGATGGACGCGATGGGGTTGGTGGAGGTCGGCTTGCCCTGCTGGTGCTGGCGGTAGTGGCGGGTGACCGTGCCGTGGGCGGCCTCGGCCTCGACGGTGCGGCCGTCGGGGGACATGAGGACCGAGGTCATCAGGCCGAGGGAGCCGAAACCCTGGGCCACGGTGTCGGACTGGACGTCGCCGTCGTAGTTCTTGCAGGCCCAGACGTAGCCGCCCTCCCACTTCATCGCCTGGGCGACCATGTCGTCGATCAGGCGGTGCTCGTAGGTGATGCCGGCGGCCTCGAAGTCGGCCTTGAACTCGGACTCGTACACCTCGGCGAAGATGTCCTTGAAGCGGCCGTCGTAGGCCTTCAGGATCGTGTTCTTGGTCGAGAGGTACACGGGGTACCGGCGGTCCAGGCCGTACCGCATGGAGGCGCGGGCGAAGTCACGGATCGACTCGTCCAGGTTGTACATCGCGAGGGCGACGCCGGAGCCGGGGAAGTCGTAGACGTCCAGCTCGATGGGCGCCGAGCCGTCCTTGGGGGTGAAGGTCAGGGTCAGCGTGCCCTCGCCCGGCACCTTGAGGTCGGTGGCGCGGTACTGGTCGCCGAACGCGTGACGGCCGATCACGATGGGCTTGGTCCAGCCGGGCACCAGCCGCGGCACGTTGGACATGATGATCGGCTCACGGAAGACCACGCCGCCGAGGATGTTGCGGATCGTGCCGTTCGGCGACCGCCACATCTTCTTGAGTCCGAACTCCTCCACCCGCGCCTCGTCGGGGGTGATCGTGGCGCACTTCACGCCGACGCCGTACTGCTTGATGGCGTTGGCGGCGTCGACCGTCACCTGGTCGTCGGTGGCGTCACGGTGCTCGATCCCGAGGTCGTAGTACTTCAGGTCGACGTCGAGGTAGGGCAGGATCAACTGGTCCTTGATGAATTTCCAGATGATCCGGGTCATCTCGTCGCCGTCGAGTTCGACGACGGGACCCGCTACCTTGATCTTGGGCATGCTTGGGGTTCCCCTTTACAACTGAGCAAACAGTCCTTCTTGCGGAAATCGGTGGCGATTGAGGCTATCGGATGGGTATGTCCGACCTTTCGCTACCCGAAGATCCGCGGCACGGTCAGGCTGACAGCGACCAGCGCCATCACGACGCCGAGGAGCCCGTAGGTGACGAGGTCCGTGCTCCTGCGCCGCACACTGAGCAAGCTCTCCGGGCGATCCGGAAGGATCACCCGGAGAGCCGCGCCCGCGAGCACCGCGAACGCCACGATCATCGCTCCCGCCCAGGCCGGCAGGCCCAGGGCGATCAGCCCGAGGCCGGCGGCCGCACCTCCGAGGACCAGGAAGTACGGCCCCCATCCCCTACCGCTCGTCAATCGGCGTCCACTTCTGGTCGCGCTCCCCGATGTACTCGCTGTCGGGACGGATCAGCCGGTTGTCGGCGTGCTGCTCGATCACGTGCGCGGTCCAGCCGGACATCCTGCTGACCGAGAAGACCGGTGTGAACAGATCCGTCGGAATGCCAAGGTAGTGGTAGACCGTCGCGGCGTAGAAGTCGACGTTCGGGTAGAGACCCTTCTCCGCCAGGACGACCTCCTCCATCTCCTTCGACATCCGATAGTAGGTGTCGTCTCCGGACGCTTCCGCCAGCTCCCGCGACATCTTGCGAAGATGGGTCGCGCGGGGGTCCTCGGTCTTGTAGACGCGGTGCCCGAAACCCATGATCTTCTCGCCGGCGGCGAGCTTGCCGCGTACGGCCTCGGCCACCCCGTCGGCGGGGATGCTCTCCAGGGTGCGCATGACCTGCTCGTTGGCGCCGCCGTGCAGCGGGCCCTTGAGGGTGCCGATGGCCGCCACGATCGCCGAGTGCATGTCCGACAGGGTGGCCGCGCACACCCGGGCCGCGAACGTGGAGGCGTTCATGGTGTGGTCGGCGTGCAGGGTCAGGCAGGCGTCGAAGATCTCGACGGCGCGGCGCTCCGGCTCGCGGCCGGTGATCTGGAGCAGGAAGTTGGCCGCGATGCTCAGCTCGGGGTCCGGCTCACGGGGGGTGGTGCCGGTGCGGGCCGCGTGGTAGCGGGCGACCAGGATGGGTTGCTGCGCGGTCAGCCTGGCCGCCTTGCGGCGGTTCGCCTCGATGTCGTTGGAGTTCTTGTCCGGGTCCTCGGCGCCCGCGAGGGAGACCAGGCTGCGTAGCGCCTCCATCGGCGCCTGCTTCTCCGCGATCTCGGCGATGTTCGCCTCGACGAGCGCGCCCAGGGTGCGGCCTCGGACGAGTTCCGCCCCGTAGTCGGCGAGCTGCTGTCGGTTGGGGAGGCAGCCGCACTGGAGCAGGTGCGCGGTCTCCTCGAAGCCGGTACGCCCGGCGAGGTCGTGGATGTCGTAGCCGCGGTAGAAGAGGCGACCGGCTCGGCCGTCGATGTCGCTCAGCGCTGTTGACGCGGCGACGACATCGGCGAGTCCTTTGGTGGGGTTGTCCGCCATGTGTAGTTTCCTCCGCTTATCTTCGCTCGAAGTCTACCTGTGAGCAGGCAAAACCGTCCGCAGAGGTCCAGACCAATTTCTGCAGTGATTCTCGTTATGGCAAAGGAGATTCCCGTACCCCTCGTTTGGGTAAGCCGGAGCTGTAGCGGAAGTAACGGCGGGCTACCTGGGGAGGAACTGCCGTGGAGGGGCCGTTCATACGCGTCGAGGAGACCGGCGAGGTCATCCCGTTGCGCCCCGAGATCACCACGATCGGCCGGGGCCGAGGAGTCGACGTCAGGCTGGCCGACCCGAGCGTGTCACGACTGCACGCCGAGTTCGTCCGTCGAGGGCCGTACCTGTATGTCGTCGACCTGGGTCTGTCCAGGAACGGCACACGGGTGAACGGCAGGCCGATCGCCCGGAGGGTCCTGGACGACGGCGACGTCGTGAGCTTCGGAGCCGCGCGGTGCCGCGTCGGCGGCGTCCCTCGGGAGGACTTCACCCCCGAGGTGGAGCTCCGCCGCGCCGCCGCCCCCGAGCTGACAAGGCGGGAGGTGGACGTCCTGACGTCCCTGTGCCGCCCCGCCCTGTCCGACGAGGCGTTCGTGGCGCCGGCCACGGCCCGCGAGATCGCCGACGACCTGGTGGTGACGGAAGCGGCGGTGAAACAACACCTGCTCCGCCTCTACCAGAAGTTCCGTATCCCCGAGGGCATCAACCGCCGCACCCGCCTCGCCAACGAGGTGGTCGCCCTGGGCCTGGTCCGCCCGACCCCGGTGGTCCCCCCGCAACGCACCTCGGGCCCCGGCGAGTCACCCCCGCAGACAGCCGGCCGCCGAGCATCCTGACCCGCCCCGCGACGGACCCGCCGCGCCCGGACGGCGACACTGTGCGTGTTCACCCGGCTCCGGAGCGGGAAAAGTCCCCGGTGAGCGCGGCCCGCGATTGCTACTGTTGAGCGCATGACGGTCCTGGTTCGGAGCGAAACCGTGACAGATGCCCAGCTTCCCGACTGGGTGATCCCTCCACCCGGGGGCTTCACCGCAGACGACCTCGATCACTTTCCGGATTTGCCCGCGCACACTGAGTTGCTGGATGGAAGCTTGGTGTTCGTGTCCCCCCAAACCTCATTCCACACTCTGATGATGTCGCTGCTGGAAGCGGCACTACGCAAGAGCGCCCCGGCTGACCTGCGGATACGGCGCGAGATGAGTGTGGTGCTCAGCAAGAAGCAGCGTTTGGAGCCGGATATCTCCGTCATCCGCGCCACCGCGGACCTGGGCCACGACGTCACCGCCTACCAGGCCACCGACGTCGTGCTCGCCATCGAAGTGGTCAGCCGTGACTCGCAGATCCGCGACCGTGAACGTAAACCGCAGATCTACGCCCGGGCCGGCATCCCCTACTTCTGGCGCATCGAGCAGGAGGACGCGCCCACCGCGTACATCCACACGCTCGAACGTCACGTCGGCGCGTACACCACCATCGAGGTCCGCCGGGGGCTGTTCAACGTCGATGTCCCGTTTCCCATTGAGATCGACCTGAACGACATCAACAAGCTTTGATGATTCGGCCCAGCGGAACATGTATTTCCGTCCTGTGGTCAAGGTCTATGGGTTTACTCCAGCGGTAACAGCCTTGTCACTCGGAGGGGTTGACCGTGGGCAGGGCTAGGTGGATAACTGAGCGGGGGTCAGCTAGCCGTTCCTTTGGAGCCGTGGATGAGTGTGCCCTCACCAGGGTTGGTCGGACGGGCGGGTGAGTTACGGGCGGTGGTCGAGGCGGTGACGCGGCCGCCGGCGGTGGTGTTGGTCGAGGGGGAGGCGGGGATCGGGAAGACGCGGCTGGTGCGGGCCGCGCTGGGGCGGGTTCCTTCAGGGGATCGGGTGGTGTTGTTCGGGGATTGTCATCCGATCCGGGAGCCGTTTCCTTATGGGCCGGTGTTCGAGGCGTTGCGGGACGTCGAGGGGCGGTTGCCGCCGGCTTCGGAGTTGAATCCGGTGACGGGGGCGTTGCGGGGGCATCTGCCGGAGATCGCGCACGCGCTTCCGCCGTCGCCGCAGCCGCTGGACGATCCCCGGGCGGAGCGGCACCGGGTCTTCCGGGCGATCCGGGCGTTGCTGGCGGCGGTGGGGCCGGCGGTCCTCGTCATCGAGGATCTGCACTGGGCCGACGACGGGACGCGGGACCTGCTGCGCTTCCTCACCGGCAGGCCGCCCGAGGGGCTGGCGGTGGTGGCGACGTACCGGCGGGACGGGGCGGCGCGTTCGCCGCTCGGGCCCGCCTACCTGCATCAGCCGGACACCACGTACGTCGTGGTGCCGCTCGCCCCTCTCGACGCGGGGGACGTCGGGAACCTGGCGGCGGCGCTCATGGATCGCTCCGAGCTGCCGTCCTCGTTCGTCAGCATGCTGCACGAGCGCACGGCGGGCATCCCGTTCGTGGTCGAGGAGGTACTGCGGTCCCTGCCGGACGCCGAGGGGCCGGACGCGCTGGACCGGGCCGGGGTGCCGCAGCTGCTGCGCGAGGCGATGGCCGACCGCATGGCGGGGCTGTCCCCGGCGGCGGTCGGCGCGGTGCAGGCCATGGCGGTGTTGCGGGTCCCGGCGGGCGAGCAGCTCATCACGGCGGTCGGCGGCGACCCGGCGGGGCTCGGCGAGGCGCTGCGCGCGGGGGTGCTGCACGAGCAGCCCGACGGCCGGTACGGCTTCCGGCACACGCTGGCCCAGCAGGCGGTGTACGACGCCATCCCCGGGCCGGAACGCCGTTCCGCGCACGACCGCGCGAAGATGGCGCTGGAGGCGATGGACTCCCCGCCTTTGGTGCAGCTCGCCTTCCACGCCCGCCGGGCCGGGGACATCGCCGCGTGGCTGCGGCACGGCACCGCCGCCGCGCAGCAAGCCGCGACGCTCGGCGACACCGCCCTCGCCATCGAGATCGTCGAGGGCATGCTGGAGGACGCCGACCTGCCCGCCGGCCACCGGGGGCCGCTCGCGCTGATGCTGAGCCGCTTCGCCGCCACCGGCCTTTCCCACCAGCGGGTCGTGCGGCTCCTGCGGTACGTCCTGCGCGACGACTTCCTGTCCCGGGGCGTGCGCGGCGAGGTACGGCTCAACCTCGGGGTCGTCCTGTCCAACCAGGCGGGCGACTTCTCCACCGGGCGGGCGGAGATCGTCGCCGCGCTCGCCGAGCTGAGCGACCGCCCGACGCTCGCGGCCCGCGGCTGGGCCAGCCTGGCCCTGCCCGGCTGGAGCACCGACCCGCTGTCCACGCACCAGGAGTGGATGGCGCGGGCCGAGTCGCTGGTCGCCGCCACCGAGGACCCGGCGCTCGCCGCCGCGGTGCGGGCCAACCGGGCGTCCCTGGAGATGATGATCGGCTCGCCGGACGCGTTCGCCGTGGCCGCCACGCTGCCGGTGGCCGACCCGCGCACCGCCGTACGCCGCGAGGTCGCCCGCGCGTACTCGAACCTGCACGACGCCGCCACCACGCTCGGGCTGCACGCCTCGGCGGCGCGGTTCGCCGAGGAGGGGCGGCGCCTCGCCATGGAGACCGGCGCGCAGTACCCCGCGTACCTGCTGGACTCCTCGACGGTGCGCCGCGACTGGCTGACCGGGCGGTGGGACGGGTTGCGCGACCGGGCGGCGGCCCTCGGCGAACTGGTCACCGAGACGCCGCCGATCGCGGTGGACATCTGGCTGGTGCTGGGCTCGCTCGCGCTGGCCACCGGCGAGTGGGACGAGGCGTACCGGTGGTTCCAGGCCGCGGGGCTGGACGCGCCGGACGCGCGGTACGTGCCGGTCGTCGCGGCGGCCTCCGGAGGGATGATCGACCTGCACCTGGCGCGCGGCGCGCTGGACGCGGCGGTCTCCGAGGCGCAGCGGGCGGTCGCCCGGGTGCGCCGCAAGGGCGTGTGGGTGTGGGGTGCGCCCCTGGTCCCGCCGGCGGTCACCGCGCTGGCCTGCGCCGGGCGGCTGAGACCGGCGGCCGCGCTGGTCGCCGAGTACGCCGAGGGCATCGCCGGGCGCATGGCCCCCACCGCGCACGCCGCGCTGGACGCCGCCCGCGGGGCGCTCGCCACCGCCGAGCAGCGGCACGCCGACGCCGTGGCCTGCTTCGCCCTGGCCAGGGAGGCGTACGCCGCGCTGCCCGAGCCGTACGCGGCGGCGCGGGCCGGCGAGGGCGAGGCGCGGGCCCGGCTCGCGCTCGGGGACGAAGGCGCCGCGGCGGGCTTCACCGAGATGGCCGAGCGGTTCGCCCGGCTCGGCGCCACGCACGACGCGGCCCGGTGCCGGCGCGCGCTGCGGGACATCGGGGTGGGGTTCCAGCTCCCGAAGGGGCGGCGGCGCGACGTCAGCGTGTTGTCGCAGCGGGAGCGGGAGGTGGCGCGGCTGGTCGCCCTGGGGCGCACCAACCGGGAGATCGCCGACGTGCTGTTCCTGTCCACACGCACGGTGGAGAGCCACGTGGCCACCGTGCTGCGCAAGCTCGGGGTGCGGTCCCGCACCGAGGTGGCGCCCCCGGCATGACCCCTACGCGGCCGTCCCCCTGCAACGGTGAACCCCCGGGACCGGCGGATCCCGGGGGTCGCTCTCACCGATCGCGGTCAGGCCGCGGTCAGACGGTCACGGTCCACCAGTCGAGGAAACCGGTGTCGAGAAGGTAGGCGTCGTAGACCTCGAGGGTCCACGTGCCCGCCGCCACCTGGCTCACGCTCGCCGTGTAGGTCCGGGTGCCGAAGGACGTGCAGCTCGAACCGCCGTAGTTCTTGAGCGTGTAGTACGTGCCGCTCGGGCCGCGCAGCCGGATCCGCAGGTCCTCCGCGCAGGTGTGCGAGATCGTCACCACCACGGTCACCGGCGACACGGCGTTGCCGCTCGCGGTCGAGGTGATCGGGCTGTTGACGGTGGAGCCGTCGTTGATGGTGTAGTTGGTGTCGTTGCGGAACGTCCGGCCACCGGAGGAGCCCGTGACGGTCAGCGTGTACGTCGCGGTGTGGACGACCGAGCCGGTGCCCGTGATGGTGATCGGGTAGGTGCCCGGCGGTGTGGAGGCCGTCGTGGCGATCGTCAGGGTGGACGAGGAACCCGAGGTCACCGACGCGGGGCTGAAGCTCGCGGTCGCGGTGGCCGGCAGGCCGGAGGCGCTGAACGTGACCGTCTGCGCGCTGCCCGCGGTGGTCGCGGTGGACACCGTGCTGGTGGCCGATGCGCCCGGTGCCACCGAGCCGGCGGTCGGGCTCAGCGCCATCGAGAAGTCGTTGCTGGAGGAGCTGCAGGTCGGCTCGCCCGACTGCGCCGGCACGCTGATCGCGTTCCAGGCCGCCTTGGTGGTGGCGCACTCGACGCTGGCCGCGCCGTACAGCTCGACCGCGGCCTGCAGGGAGTGCAGGCGGGCGGTGGCGTACCGCCAGGACGAGGTCTTGCGCTGGAGCGCGCCCATGAAGATCCGGCCGGCCTTCTGGATGCCGATGCCGGTCACCGACGCGGGGCCGCCGGAGCAGATCGGGCTGTTCGGCTTGCCGCCGCCCGGCGCGGAGCCCTCGGCGAGCAGGTAGAACCAGTGGTTGAACGGGCCGGCCGCGGCGTGCACCTCGGTGTTCGGGATCGAGGAGGACCAGCAGTTCGGGTCGCCGGCGAGGCTCGGCTGGTACATGTACCGGATGGGGCCGTCGCCGACCAGGTTGACCTCTTCGCCGACCTGGTAGTCCGGCGGGTCGTTCGGGTTGTTGGTGTACGCCTCGGTGAGCGCGCCGAAGATGTCGCCGGTGGCCTCGTTGATGCCGCCGTTCTCGTTGCCGGAACCGGCGCCACCGGGGGTGGTCTGGAAGATGGCGTGACCGAACTCGTGCGCGACGACGTCGATCGGGGTGGCCTGGCGCTGGTTGTCCTGCGAGTGGCCGAAGTTGGTGTAGCTGCCGTTCCAGTACGCGTTGACGTCGTTCAGGCCGACACGGGCGGGGAAGCCGCCGCCGCTGCCGTTGATGCCGTTGCGGCCGAGCCATGCGCCGAGCATGTCCCATTCCTTCTGCACGGCGTACAGCGCGTCGACACAGGCCGTCTCGAGGTTGGTGCCCCCGCCGTTGCCCCAGGCGTCGTCGGTGCCGGTGTAGGTCGAGCCGTTCTGGCCGCCACAGCGGATGCCGCTGCGGGTGGGGTCGGCCATGGACCAGGACGTGCCCGAGCCGGTCGTGTTGAAGGTGACGGTGCCGTTGTAGTAGCCGGTGCCGGTGCCGGCGCGCACCTCGTCGTAGGAGTCGGCGATCTCGCCGGTCCTGGCGTCGACGAACACGTGCTGCTTGCTCGGCTTGCCGTCGGCGACGCCGGCGACCATGGCCTCCCAGGCGAGGCGCGGCTTGGCGCCCCAGGCGAGCACGACCAGGCGGGCGGCGGCGGTGTCGTCCACGCGCGCGAGCATGGTCTTGGCGGTCTCGGTGGCCGCTTCTGCCGTGACCGCCGGCGTGGTGGACAGGCTGACCCGGGTGGCCGGGGAGGCGGCCGTGGTGGAGCGCACCCGCCCGCTGGAGTCGGCGACCACGACCGCGTCGCCGCCCACCATGGGCAGGCCCTTGTACGTGCGGTCGTAGGTGACGTAGTACAGGCCGCCCGCGCCGGCGGTCACACCGGTGCGCTTGTAGGTCTCGCTGAGACCGACCTTCAGGTTGTCGAACCCGCTGGCGACCGCCTGGTCGGCCGCGGAGGTGGCACGCTGGACGGGGTCGGCCGCGGCGGCCTGGATCTTGTCCTGGCTGCCGGGCGGGGGCTTGGCCGCGGCCGGAGTGGCCGGGACCACCACGGCGACCATCGCCGCCGCCGCGGTCACCGAGAGCAGAGCTCTGCGCCTCATGGGCGTTGTTGTCCTTTCTCTGCCTCCCACGCCGCGCCACTGGGGTGAGTGCGCACGACGACCACACCGCCGGGTAGGGACCCGGCGGCCCGGTTCAGTGGGAGTTGGGGGGTGACGAGAGAAATCGATGCGATGCACACCGGTCACGCGGACCGGCGGAGACGTTCTCCCATGGCTGGATCGACGGCCATGGCCTTCAGCGACCGCTACGGCGGGAAGTGGGGAAATGTCACGTCGCGGCACTCCTCCTGACCTAGGGCGGGCCATCACCGCCCTGCCGCGACGCTAGGTCCTCGACCCCTTCGTTGAACATCCGTAGCGGCATCCGTATAAGTACGGAAAAATCCCCCAAACCACGAATCCATAGCAGGTCAGAGGGGTGCCGCGAACTATGGATGACCCACCGCCACCCTCACGACGTACACCCGCATCCACCGGTTCACCCCACCCGGTGGGTGGTGGTGACCGGGGCGGCGGTCACCCGAAGGGAGCATGAGCCGGAGAGACCGGAGGAACCGCGGCCCTGGGAAGACCACGACCGGAGAACAGGCCGCCGCCGCCGGCGACTGGGCCCTGGACCTCTACTGCGGCGCCGGGACCTGGAGAGGCGGCGGCCCGGGGACACCGTGGCCGGGGAGGGTGCTCTGGGTCAGTGGGGGCGGTGTTCGGCGGCTTCCACCACGTTGGTGAGGAGCATGGCGCGGGTCATGGGGCCCACGCCGCCGGGGTTGGGGGCGACGAACCCCGCCACCTCGCGGACGTCGGGGGCGACGTCGCCGGCGAGTTTGCCGTCCACGCGGGAGACGCCCACGTCGAGGACGGCGGCGCCGGGCTTGATCATGGAGGCGGTGATGAGGCCGGGGACGCCGGCGGCGGCCACCACGATGTCGGCGTCGCGGACGCGGGCCGGGAGGTCGTGGGTGCCGGTGTGGCAGAGGGTGACGGTGGCGTTCTCGGTGCGGCGGGTGAGGAGGAGGCCGAGGGGGCGGCCGACGGTGATGCCGCGGCCGATGACGGTCACGTCGGCGCCCTTGATGGGGACGCCGTACTCCTGGAGGAGGACCACGATGCCGCGCGGGGTGCACGGCAGGGGGGCGTCGACCATGTGGACGAGGCGGCCGAGGTTGACCGGGTGCAGGCCGTCGGCGTCCTTGGCCGGGTCCATGCGCTCGATCAGGGCCTGGGTGTCCAGGTGGCGGGGCAGCGGGAGCTGCACGATGTAGCCGGTGCAGGCGGGATCGGCGTTGAGCTCGTCGATGGCGGCCTCGACCTCGGCCTGGGTGGCGGTCTCCGGCAGGTCCCTGCGGATCGACGCGATGCCGACCTCGGCGCAGTCGCGGTGCTTGCCCGCCACGTAGATCTGGCTGCCCGGGTCGTCCCCGACCAGGATCGTGCCGAGGCCCGGCGTGACGCCCTGCGCGGCCAGCCGTGCCACCCGCTGCGCCAGATCGGCCTTGATCTTGGCGGCGGTCGCCTTACCGTCGAGAATCTGCGCGCTCACAGCTCGCCATCATCCCATGCCGCCGCGCCACGGGGCGCGGCGGCGTCCACGTCAGTGGAAGAAGTGCCGGGTGCCGGTGAAGTAGAGGGTGACGCCCGCCTTGGCCGCCGCGGCGATCACCTCTTCATCCCGCACGGAGCCACCGGGCTCGACGACGGCCTTGACCCCCGCCTCGATGAGGACCTCCAGCCCGTCGGCGAAGGGGAAGAACGCGTCCGAGGCGCCCACCGACCCCGCGGCCCGGTCCTCCGCCCTTGCCACCGCCAGCCGCGCCGAGTCGACCCGGTTGACCTGCCCCATGCCGACACCCACGGTGGCGCCGCCGGAGGCCAGCAGGATCGCGTTGGACTTCACCGAGCGGCAGGCCCGCCAGGCGAACGCCAGGTCGGCCAGCACCTCCGGCGAGGCGGGCTCCCCCGCCTTGAGCTCCCACGAGGCCGGGTCGTCGCCTGGCGCGTCCACCCGGTCCACGGTCTGCGCGAGCAGGCCGCCGTCGATACGCCGGAACTCGGCCGGGTTGACCGGTCCCCCGGGGCAGCGCAGCAGCCGGATGTTCTTCTTCTTGGTGAGCACGTCCAGGGCCTCGGGCGCGAAGGACGGCGCCACCACCACCTCGGTGAAGATGGGGGCGATCTGCTCGGCCAGCTCGGCGGTCACCTCGCCGTTCACCGCGATCACCCCGCCGTACGCCGACACCGGGTCGCAGGCGTGCGCCTTGCGGTGCGCCTCGGCGACGTCGGCCCCCACGGCGAGGCCGCACGGGTTGGCGTGCTTGATGATCGCCACGGCGGGCTCGGCGAAGTCCCACGCCGCGCGCCACGCGGCGTCGGCGTCGACGTAGTTGTTGTAGGACATCTCCTTGCCGTGCAGTTGCTCGGCGTTCGCGAGGCCGTCGGTGCCGCCGGAGTACAGCGCGGCGCCCTGGTGGGGGTTCTCGCCGTACCGCAGCACGGCGCGTCGCTGCCACGTGGCGCCCATGAAGCCCGGCCAGGCCGAGTCCTCCTCGGGCGTGTAGACGTTGGCGAACCACGAGGCCACCACGGTGTCGTACGAGGCCGTGTGGGCGTACGCGGCGGCGGCCAGGCGGCGCCGGTCGGTCTCGGTGAACCCGCCGGCCTCGATCGCGGCGAGCACGTCGGCGTACCGGCGGGGGTCGGTGACCACCGCCACGGTGCCGTGGTTCTTGGCCGCGGCGCGGATCATGGCGGGGCCGCCGATGTCGATCTGCTCGACACACTCCTCCGGCGAGGCGCCGGAGGCCACGGTCTCCTGGAACGGGTACAGGTTGACCACGACGAGCTGGAACGGCTCGATCTCCAGCTCTTCGAGCTGCTTGACGTGGGAGGGGTTCGCGCCGTCGGCGAGCAGACCGGCGTGCACCCGCGGGTGCAGGGTCTTGACCCGGCCGCCGAGGCACTCGGGGAAGCCGGTCAGCGACTCCACCGGCGTCACCGGCACCCCGAACGACGCGATCTTGGAGGCCGTGCCGCCCGTGGACACGATCTCGACGCCCGCGGCGTCCAGGGCCCGGACCAGCTCCTCCAGCCCGGACTTGTCGTAAACCGTGATCAGCGCGCGCCGGATGGCGATGCGGCTCACTTGGTGCTCCTCCCTGTGTCCGGACCGCCCGGACGTAGTGGCTCTGCCGAGGGCGCGCCGCCGAGGCGGACCCGGCGGCCGGTCACGGTCCAGCCGTCCCGTGCCATGCGGCCGACCACCTCGACCAGCAGGCGGCGTTCCACGGTCTTGATCCGCTCGTGCAGCGTGGACTCGTCGTCACCATCCTCCACGCTCACCGCCTCCTGGGCGATGACCGGGCCGGTGTCAACGCCCGCGTCCACCAGATGGACCGTGCAGCCGGTCACCCGCACGCCGTACGCGAGGGCCTCGGCGACCGCGTGCGCGCCGGGGAAGGACGGCAGCAGGGCCGGGTGGGTGTTGACGACGGGGAAGGCCGCGAGCACCTCGGGGCCGAGGATCTTCATGAACCCGGCGGAGACCACGAGGTCGGGTTCGTGCGCGGCCACGGCGTCGCGCAGGGCGGTGTCCCACGCCGCGCGGGTGGGGTGGTCGGACACCCTGACCACGAACGACGGCAGCCCGGCGCGCCCGGCCCTGGCCAGCCCTTCGATGCCCTCGCGGTCGGCGCCCACGGCGACGACCCTGGCGCCGAATGCGTCATCGGCGGAGGCGTCGATGAGGGCCTGTAGGTTGGTCCCCGAACCGGAGACGAGGACGACGAGCCGAGCCGACAGGGCTGCACTCCTTCAGGGCGACGTTGACGTACGGCAGTCAGCGTATCGGCCCTCGCGCTCCACGACGCAGAGGAGGTCGGGGTGCTACCACCCGCCGAGACTTCGGGGGCCGAGATCGGGCGCCGTGCGCTGCTGCTCTCGATCGGCGCCCTGGCGCTCACCATGATCGTGCCGGTGCTGGGGCTGGCCCTCGGCGTCGTCGCCGTCGTGGTCTGCTTCCGCGCGTGGCGCGCCCTCTCACGGAAGAAGTCCTCGGTGCTGATGCCCGTGCTGGGCTCGCTGGTCTCCGCCGTCTCGATCGTGCTCGCGGCCTCGGTGACCTGGTTCCAGACGTACTTCAGCGGCGAGCTGACCGCGTACAACGAGTGCATGAAGGGCGCGGGGACGACGACCGCGCAGCAGGTGTGCGTGACGCAACTGGAGAAGGCCATGGAAGGCAAGCTGCCGTTCGTCGCGCCTGGCACGCTGCAGTTGCCGTTCCCTCCATGATCACCGACAGCGGAAATATCCCTGCTGTCATCGCACTTTGTACAAATGAGGCCCCGGCACCGATGCGGTCCTCACAGCACAACCGCCCTAGGAGCACCAGATGACCCACTGTTCTCACCTGGACCTCGTCAACGACGTGGCCCCTGGCACTCCGGCCGGCTGCGAGGACTGCCTGGCGACAGGCTCCCGCTGGGTCCATCTCCGCACCTGCCTGACCTGCGGCCACGTGGGCTGCTGCGACTCCTCCCCCAACCGCCACGCCACCGCCCACTTCCACGGGACCACCCACCCCATCGCCGAGAGCTTCGAGCCCGGCGAGGACTGGGCCTGGTGTTTCCCCGACCAGCTCCTCCTCGAACCCTCCCCCAGCGGCCAGGGCCTGCGCGCCCACGTCTGACCACCCCACGGCCCACGGGCCACACGGCGAATCCGGCGCCTTCGTCCGGTGATCGGCCGGTCAGGGCTCGCGGTCCCAGGCGTACGGGTCCACGTAGATGACGTGGCCTCCGCGGTCGTCGGTCTCGTCGACGATGTCGCCGCGGGGCGGTGCGGTGGACAGGGGGCGGGCGGGGCGGGGGATCTCGACACCGAAAGGTGTGTGTTCGTCGCTCCAGTCGGCACGGATGGCCGGCAGGGGCTGGGTGTCGGCCTCCGTGGCGTCCATCCAGTGCCCGGGGAGGTTCGCGGACGGCTTGATCTTGGCCGTCACCTTGGACAGGACCTCGTCGGCCACCCGCACCGGCGCAGGCGCCGTGCGGGCACCCCGGAACATCGACCACCAGTTGACCAGGCCCGCGGAGATGCCCGCGGCCACCCCCACCTCCAGGGTGACCGACAGCGCCACCTCGAAGGCCGACGGCCCGACCGACGACAGCCGGGCACCGCCGAGCGGCCCCCCGGCCAGGGCGGCCAGCAGCCCCGCCGACAGTCCGGTGGCCAGCCCGCAGCCGAACCCCCACAACGGGGCGGACTCGAACTGCGGGGTGGGCGCCATGCGTGCCACCATGACCCCCGCCGCGATGCCCGCGACGAACGGCACCGCCAGCACCGCCATGAGCGCCGGCGACGTCGTGCCCGGCTCCGGCAGCGCCCCCAGCACCGGCAGGGCGGGCACCGAGCCGAGCTGTACCCCGGTCGGCGCGACCAGCGTGCCCGTCCCGATCATGAACCCGGGGCCGCTGAGGTACGCCAGCCCCCAGATCACCAGGTTCGGCAGGTAAAGCACCTGCAGGAGCAGCAGCAGCACCCCGCCGACCACCCCGGGCGCCAGGAACTCCGACAGCTCCCGCACCTGGCCGAAACCCGCGGCCAGTGCCGTCAGCACCAGCACCAGCCCCGCGCCGAGCATGGTGAGCAGTGCCACCGCCGTCCCCGCGACCAGGGCCCTCGGCCGCTCCGGCAGCAGCCTGAGCATGGACCGCCACGGGCCGATCGTGCGGGCCGTGGCCAGCGAGCCGGCGGCGAACGCCAGCACCAGGTGGCTGAGCAGCGCCTCTCCCATGAACGGCTGGGTCAGGTCGTTGCGGGCGATCAGGGCGACGACGCCTGCGAGCATGGCGTACGGCGCGGCCAGCGACACCCCCGCCTGGACGATGAGCACGAGCTGCGCACGGCGGCGCGCGTTGGCGAGGTCCTTGGTGCTGCCCTTGGGGAGGCGGGCGGGCATCCGCAGCCGCAGGTCGGCGTCCCTGGCCATCCAGAGCGCCGCCCGGTACAACAGCGCCGCCGGCAGCACCGTCAGCCCCAGCGGCAGCAGCCCCACCCGTCCGTCCGGTATCGCGAACCCCGCGTGGTGCGCCGCCAGCCACACCTGGCAGGCCGCCCGGAACACCTCGGCGACCCCCTGCCCGAAAGCCCCCCGCGGCGCCGCGATCCACCCGATGAGCGTGACCGTGGTGAGAACGGCGACACCGACCCCGAGCGTCCACGCGGCGGCCAGCATGCCGGACACCGGCAAGGGACGCCGCGCCTCGTCGTCGTCCCCGGAACTCCGGCTGAGCACACTCCGCGGTCCCGCTCGCAGTTGCTCGAAAAGGGCCGTCACAGTACCCGATTTTCGCAGTCCGCCCCACCCGACACCCGCACCTCACCCGCGTGTCGCGGCAACACCCCGGCCAGGCGCCGTACAAAGGCGCCGGATTCGCCGCAACCAGCGGAACGCCGGGCCTGGGGCACGAGGCCGCCCGGCCGGGAGGAGCCGGCCGGGCGGGGGTGGTGGGGGGTCACTTGGCGTGGGAGATGGCCCAGTCCAGGGCGTCGTCGGCGATCTGCTGCCAGCCGGGTTCTGCGGGCATCAGGTGGGAGCGGCCGGGGTATTCCTTGATCTCTGTGATGGTGGTGGACTTGTAGTGCTTGAGGTTGGACTGCTGGATCTTGGGGGGCATGAGGTGGTCGGCGCCGCCGGAGAGGAACAGCAGGGGGGCGCGGGTGTCGTTGTTGTAGTCGACCCAGACTTCCTGGGGGCCGGGCATGAAGTTGGCGAGGACGCTGTCCCACAGGATGCGGCCTGAGGCGGGCACGTGGTAGCGCTCGTAGAGCTTGCGGGAGTCCTCTTCGCTGAAGGTGTTGGTGAAGGCGTAGTGCCACTGGTCGTGGGTCAGGGCGACGGCTTTGTGGTGGTTGGCGGGGTTCTTGAGGACGGGGAACGTGGCCTTGAGCTGGCTCAGGGGGACCACGGTGACGCCTTCGGTGGGGGCGGAGTTGATGGCGACGCCGGCGGCGCCGAAGCCGTGGTCGAGGAGGACCTGGGTGAAGGCGCCGCCCGCGGAGTGGCCGATCAGGATGGGGGGCTTGTCGAGGCCGCGGATCACGGCCTCCAGGGACTCGATGATCGCGGGCACCCGCAGGGCCTCGATCGGCGTGGGGTCGGCGTTGAGTGCCTCCACCTCCACGTCGAACCCGGGGTAGGCGGGGGCGAGCACACGGTAGCCGCGGGCCTCGTAGTGGGTGATCCATTCTTCCCAGGACCGCGGGGTCACCCAGAAGCCGTGGATGAGGACGATGGTGTCGGGGGTGCTCATGACAGGGAGTTCCTTTCGTTAAGGGAAGAGGTCAGTTCTTGATGAAGGCGAGGAGGTCCTCGTTGAACTCATGCTCGAACGCGCCGGCCAGGCCGTGCGGCGCGCCGGGGTAGACCTTGAGGGTGGCGTCGGGGATCAGCGAGGCCGACAGCGGAGCGGAGGCCGCGAACGGCACGATCTGGTCGTCGTCGCCGTGCGCCACGAGGGTGGGGACGTCGAACCGCTTGAGGTCCTCGGTGAAGTCGGTCTCGGAGAACGCCTTGATGCAGTCGAGCGCCCCCTTGATGCCCACCTGCATGCTCCACAGCCAGAACGCGTCGCTCACGCCCTGCGACACCGCCGCGCCTTCCCGGTTGAAGCCGTAGAAGGGGACGCTGAGGTCCTTGTAGAACTGCGACCGGTCGGACTCCACCCCGGCCCTGATGCCGTCGAACACCTCGATCGGCAGCCCGCCGGGGTTGGCGCCGGTCTTCAGCATCAGCGGCGGCACGGCGCCGAGCAGCACGGCCTTGGCGACGCGCCCGGTGCCGTGCCGCCCGATGTACCGGGTGACCTCGCCGCCGCCGGTGGAGTGCCCCACCAGGATCGCGTCGCGCAGGTCGAGGGTGTCGAGCAGGGTGGCGAGGTCGTCGGCGTAGGTGTCCATCTCGTTGCCGTCCCACGTCTGGCCGGAGCGGCCGTGGCCCCGCCGGTCGTGGGCGACGGCACGGAAGCCGTTGGCGGCGACCAGGCGCATCTGGCCGTCCCAGGCGTCGGCGTTCAGCGGCCAGCCGTGGCTGAAGACGACGGGCTGCCCGCTGCCCCAGTCCTTGTAGAAGATCTCGGTGCCGTCCGCGGCGGTGACGTGGGCCATCTCGGGTCCTTCCGGGTCGGTGTCGATGCCGAGAACGTTAGGTCCGCACCCCGGGGCCGGTAATCCGTCAGATGACTGCACCGCCGTACTTAAGACGGACGTCTGAGAGAATTCGTGCGGAAAAAGCTGATCACAACCGGAGGGGCCGGGATGGCCGGGTGAGCACCCTGTTCGGGCGTGAGCGCGAGGTGGCGGCGGTCGAGGAGCTCGTCGACCGCGTCCACGAGCGCGGCGAGGCGCTGGTCGTCCGGGGTGAGGCGGGCATCGGCAAGTCCGCCCTGCTGGAAGCCGCGATCGGCCGGGCGCGTGAGCGCGGCGTGGTGGTGTCGGGCGCGGCGGGGGTGCAGAGCGAGACACATCTGCCGTTCGCCGGGCTCCACCAGCTCGTGCAGCCGATGCTTGGCGCCTCCGGCGACCTGCCGGTGCGGCAGCGGGAGGCGTTGTTCGGCGCGTTCGGCATGCGTGAGACGGGGGTGCCGGAGCGGTTCCTCATCGCGCTGGCCGTCCTCACGCTGCTCGGCGACGCGGCGGCGTCCCGGCCCCTGCTGATCGTCATCGACGACGTGCAGTGGATGGACCGGCCCACCACCGAGGTGCTGGGCTTCGTGGCCCGGCGGGTGCGTTCCGAGCAGATCGCGCTGCTGATGGCCGTCAGGGACGGCTACCCCACCAGTCTGGACGACGGCGACGTCCCCGAGCTGCGGCTGGGCGGCCTGTCCCCCGACGCGGCCGAGGCGCTGCTCGACGCCCGTTCGCCCGGCCTCGGCGCCGGCCTTCGGCGGCGGGTGCTGGAGGAGGCGGCGGGCAACCCGCTGGCGCTGGTCGAGCTGCCGCTGGCGTTGTCCGCCGAGCCGCCCGCGTCCCGGACGGAGTTCCTGCCGCTCACCGCGCGCCTGGAGCGGGCCTTCGCCGCGCGGCTCGCCGATCTGCCCGCGGCGACGAGGGCGCTGCTGCTGGTGGCCGCCGCCAACGACGGCCACGACCTCGCGGAGGCCCTGGTGGCGGGCGGCATGATGACGGGCGACGTGACGGTCACGGCGCTCGCCCCGGCCGCCGAGGCGGGGCTGGTGGAGTTCCACGAGCGGGCCATCCGCTTCCGGCATCCGCTGGTGCGTTCGGCGATCTACCAGAAGGCCGGCCCGGCCGAGCGGCAGGCGGCCCACGCGGCGCTGGCCACGGTGCACGAGCAGGACCCTGACCGCAGCGCGTGGCACCACGCCGCGTCGATCGTCCACCAGGACGAGTCCGTCGCCGCCGAGCTCGAAGGCGTGGCCGGACGAGCCCGGCGGCGCGGCGCCCTCACGGTGGCGGTGGCCGCGCTGCGCCGTTCCGCGGAGGTCAGCGAGGACCCGGCGGCGCGGGCGGAACGGCTGCTGCGCGCCGCCGAGCTGGCGTTCGAGCTCGGCCGGCGCGACCTGGTCGCCGAGTTGCTCTCCCAGGCGGAGCCCGCCCTGCTCGGCGGGCCGCAACGGTTCAGGCTGGCGTGGCTGCACGAGGTGCTGGAGGAAGGGCGTCACGAGGGCCCTGACCGGGTGCGGCAGCTGGTCCGGACCGTCGAGTCCGTCGAGGCGGCGGGCGACCACGCGCTCGCGCTCAACTTCGTGCGGGCCGCGACCCTGCGGTGCTGGTGGTCCGACCCGGGCTGGGAGCTGCGGCAACGTGTCGTCGTGCTGGCCGAGCGGCTGGCGGCCACCGAGGACGACCCCGAGCTGGTGCTCACCCTGGCCACGGCGAGCCCGGTGGAACGCGGCGCGGACGTCATGGAACGCCTCAGCAGGCTGCGCGGCACCCGCATGGACGCCGCGATGGCGCGGATCGTCGGGGTGGCGGCGACCACGATCGGCGCCTTCGACCTGTCGCTCGGCTTCCTGGACGCCTCGGTGACCGACCTGCGCGCCCAGGGCAGGGCGGGCCTGCTGGCGCAGGCGCTCGCCTCACAGATGTGGGCGCTGGTCTTCTGCGGCGACGTGACCGGCACGCGGCTGGCCGCCGAGGAGTGCGAACGCCTGTCCCGTGAGACCGGGCAGCCGCGCTGGCGGTCCTCGGCGCTGGCGGTCCTCGGGATGCTGGCGGGGCTGCGTGGCGAGGAGGCACAGGGCCGGGCCCTGGTGGCCGAGGGTGAGCAGGTGCTCGGCACCGCCGGGCTGAACTCGGGCGTGGCGCTGCTCCAGCACGCGCGAGGCGTGATCGCGTTGTCCGCCGGGCAGCACACCGAGGCGTTCGGGCATCTGTGGCGGGTGTTCGACCCCGGTGACTCCGCCTACCACCCGATCTGGCGGTTCTGGCTGATCAGCGAGCTGGCGGAGTCCGCGGCGCCCGGCCCGCGGCAGGACGCCGTCCGGTCGCTGATGGGTGAGCTGGAGGGGACCGCCGCACGGTTCCCCTCATCGCTGCTGCACGTGGGCATGCGCCACGCCCGTGCCCTGCTGGCCGGCGACGACGAGGCCGAGGGGCTGTACCGGGAGGCCCTCGCCGCCGACCTGACCCGCTGGCCCACCGCGCGGGCACGCCTGCTGCTCGCCCACGGCGTGTGGCTGCGCCGCCGGCGGCGGATCCTGGAGGCCCGGGTGCCGCTGCGCGCCGCCCGCGACGCCTGCGACGCGCTCGGCCTGCTGGCATGGGGCGAGCGGGCCCGCCGTGAGCTGCGCGCCTCGGGCGAGGCCAGCGACCTGCGTGTGCCGTCCACGGCGGACCGGCTCACCCCGCAGGAACTGCACATCGCCCGCCTCGCCGCCGAGGGGCTGTCCAACCGGGAGATCGGCCAGCAGCTCTACCTGTCGCACCGCACGGTCAGCACCCACCTGTACAAGATCTTCCCCAAGCTGGGCATCACCGCCCGCGCCCAGCTACGCGACGCCCTGAGGGAACGGCACCCCGGGGACGCGTGACGGCCCGGCCCCCGCACGGGGGGCCGGGCCGGTCGTTCAGGGGGTCAGCGGGTCGCCGCGTAGGCGGAGAGGATCTGCCGCACGACCGTGTCGGGGCGGGACTGCATGACCACGTGGGAGGCGCCCTTGACCTCCACCACCGTGCCGCCGGCGCGCTGGGCCATGAAGCGCTGGACGGCCGGCGGGATCACGTTGTCGGCGGTCGGGATGACGAACCAGGACGGGACGGTCTTCCAGGCCGGCACGCCACTTGCGTCGCTGAGGCCGATGAGGTTGCCCGGACGCTGGGTGGCCGCCATCAGGCGGGTGGTGGAGGCGGGCAGGTCGGCGGCGAACACGTCGCGGAACTTGGCCTGGTCGATGTAGCCGTCGAGGCCGCCGGGGTACGCCCTGGTGATCAGGGCCGGGGCGAGTTTGCTGCCGGGGAACTTGTCGGCGAGCTGCAGCGGGTTCTCGCCCTCGTCCGGCGCGAACGCGGCGACGTACACCAGGGCCTTCACGTTGGCGTGGCCGCGTGCGGCGTTGGTGATGGCGGCGCCGCCGTAGGAGTGGCCGACCATGATGACCGGGCCGGCGATGGTGCCCACGATGCTGGAGACGTACTCCGCGTCACCCGCGATGTCCCGCAACGGGTTCGCGGGGGCGATCACCGGGAAACCCGCCGCCTGCAACGCGGCGATCGTGGCGTTCCACCCGGAGGCGTCGGCGAACACGCCGTGCACCAGCACGATCGTCGGTCTGGCCGTGGTCCTGGGCGCCGCCGAGGCGGGGGCGACGGTGGCGGTCAGGCCGAGCATCAGGGTCAGTGCGGTGATCAGAAGGCTCAGCGCACGGCGCCTGGGGCGGATGGTCATGATCTCCCCTCGCGTCTCGTGCCGGGGTCGGCGTCACGGCACGAGCATCCGCTCGGAGCGGGCGGTCCCGAATCGGTCAGATGACTGCATCCGGTGCCGCACCTTCGAGCGCGTCGCGCAGCGCGGCCCGCGAGGTGATGCCGAGCTTGGGGAAGATGCGGTACAGGTGGGCGCTGACCGTGCGGGACGACAGGAACAGCCGCTCGCCGATCTCCTTGTTGCTCAGCCCGGACGCCGCCAGGCGCGCCACTTCGAGCTGCTGCGCCGTCAGCCCGTGGACGGCGCCCGGCCGCTGCGTCACGGCGACGCCGGTGGCGCGCAGCTCCTGCTCGGCCCGCTGCCGCCACGCGGTCGCGCCGATCGCGGCGAACAGGTCGGCGGCCCGGCGCAACTCGGGGCGGGCCTCCCCCGGCCGCAGGCGGCGGCGTTGCAGCTCGCCGAGCGCCAGCCGTACCCGCGCGTGGTCGAACGGCCAGCGCTCGGTCCTCGGCAGCGCGAGCGCGGCCCGGTACAGCGGCACGGCCTCGTCGTCCGGCGCCACCATGGCGCGGGCGGCCATCACGTGCAGCCGCAACCTCGGGGCGCGGCCGGCGAGGCTCTCCGCGGCGGCCGCGTGCGCCCTGGCCTCGGTGATCCTGCCGGTGCGCACGGCCGACTCCACCAGCTCGGACACCGCCCACCGCGCGTACGCCACGTGCGGGGCGATGACGCCGGCCGGGCTGATGCTCGTCCAGTGCTCGTAGGCGGTCTCGTAGTCGCCGTGCGCCATCGCGGCCACCGCCTGGTTGCGTGCGGACAACGACAGGTGCAGGGCGCTGCCGCGCGGCGCGGCCCACTGCTCGACGGTGCGGCTGTACTCCCTGGCGCTGTCGGCGTCGCCGCGGGCGGCGGCGATCCAGCCGAGGCTGCACCGCAGGTCGTGCGCGAGCAGCTCCAGGTCGTGGCGCACGCACAGGTCGAGCCCCGCGTTGGCGCAGGTCTCGGCGGCCTCCCACTGCCCGGCCAGGAAGTGGTCGTGCGCGGCGAGCCAGTAGCCGCTGGCGGCGTGCGTCACCGCGCCGTGGCCGGCCTCGCCGTCGATGAGGGCGCGGATGCGGGTGCGGTAGTCGGGCAGCAGGTCCAGCCACGTGGCGGCCCGGCACAACGCGGCGACCCGGCCGGGCGGGGCGTCGCCGGGCAGCGCGTCGAACGCCGTGCGCACACGGGCCGCCGTCCCGCTGCCGAGGAAGACGTCGTGCAGCAGGCGCACGTGCTCGTCGTCGCAGCCGGCCACGACGCCGGTGACCTCGGCCCATTCCTCGGGGTCCTGCGCGTACGAGGCCGCCATCACCCGGGCCATGAGCCCCGCACCGGGAGCGCCGCGCAGCAGGCGGCGGGCGGCGTCCAGGTCGCCGTCGCGCAGCATGAGGATCTGCGCCCGGGTGGCCACGGCCCGCGCGGGGTCGTCCAGGTGGCGCCGGGCCTCGTCCAGAAGTTCCTGCGCCAGGTCGAACTGGCCGGACTCCCCGGCGAGCTCGGCCGCGTGCTCCAGGCGCCTGGCCTTGGCCTCCGGTCGGGGGGTGAGGGCCGCGGCGCGCTGCATCGCCTTGACGGCGAGGCCGCTGCCGCCGCGCACGCTGACCTCGCGGGCGGCCTTCTCGATCTCGGCGGCCACCTCTTCGTCCGGCTCGACGGTGGCGGCGGCGAGGTGCCACATGCGGCGCTCGGGGTCGGCCTTGTACTGGTCGGCCAGGGCGGCGTGCGCCCGCCTGGTCTCCTCCGGTGAGGCCGTGTTGATGATCGCGGACCGCACCAGGGGGTGGCGGAAGCGCATGCCGGACGGGGTGGAGTCACGGGTGATGAGGCTGAGCCGCTCCACCTCCAGCAGGTCGTGCGGGGACAGCTCGGCCTGGTGCTCCAGCCTGTCGCCGTCCAGGGCCGTCACCAGGAGCGTCGTGCGGATCTCCGGCGGCAGGGACAACACCCGGTCGGCGAACCCGGTCTCCAGGCGGGTGCGCAGCGGGGCGCCGGAGGGGAGCATCTCCACGCCGACGGACGTCTGCGGCAGCTCGGTGAGCGCCAGCGGGTTGCCCGCCGCCTCGGCCAGCACCCGGGCGCGTACGGACCCCGGCAGGCCCGGGTGCAGCAGGTCGAGCAACCGCCCGGACGCGTCACCGTCCAGCGGGCCGATCTCCAGCATGTTGATGCCCGGCGTGACCCGCTCGCGTGCCGTCAGCGGGCGCCGGGCGAAGACGGCGCGCAGGTCGTACGGGCGCAGGCGCAGCAGGATGAACATCATGACCTCGCGCGTGGGGACGTCCACCCAGTGGGCGTCCTCCACGGCGATCAGCACCGGCCCGTCCTCGGCCACCTTGGCCAGCACCGCGAGCGACGCCACCGAGATGGCCAGCCGGTCCGGCGTCGGCCCGGCCGCGAGCCCCATCACCCGCCGCAGCACGTCCTGATGGAACGGCTCCACCCGGTCGAGGTACTCCATGACCGGCGCGAACAACTGGTGCAGCCCCGCGAAGGTGAGCTGCGCCTCGCTCTCGAACCCCGTGCCGCCGAGCACCCGGACGCCTTTCTCCCTCGCGTAGGCGATCGCGGCGTCCAGCAGGACGGACTTGCCGACGCCCGGGTCCCCGTGCAGCACGACGTTCGGCAACACCCCCGGCGCCCGGTCGACGGCCTGCCGCAACACGGCCAGCTCCCTCGCGCGCCCAACGATGTCCACGTGCTCGTCTCCTCAGGGTGCAGTCATATGACCGATTGCTCCGCGCGGCGGCCACGACATGCTGGCCAGGTGCCGCGACTACAGGTGGATTCGGACGTGAGCCTCTTCTTCGAGGACTTCGGCGAGGGGCCCCCTGTCGTGCTCGTCCACGGCTGGCCCCTGACGCACCGTTTCTGGGAGATGCAGGTCTTTCCGCTCGTCGAGTCCGGCCACCGCGTCGTCACCTACGACCGCAGAGGCTTCGGCGCCTCGTCCCAGCCCTGGACCGGCTACGACCACGAGACCTTCACCGCCGACCTGGCCGCGCTGGTCGAGACCCTCGACCTGACCGCGGCGACCCTGGTCGCCTTCTCCACCGGCTGCGCCGAAGCCGTCCGGTACGCCGCCGCGGCGCCGGCCACTGTGACGCGCCTCGTCCTCGCCGCCCCCGCCCTGTACCCCGACCCGGTGGCCGACGATCTGCGCACCGCCGCGAGCCGCCACCGCATCTCCATGCTCGACGACCTGCTCCTGCGCTACTTCTCGGTGGACGGCCTCACCGGCCTGGACGAGCAGACCCGCCTCCACCACCTCCACCAGGCCTCGTCGGCCTCCCCCAAGGCGACCGTGGACTCCCTGAAGGCCTGGACCACCGCCACCCCCGGCGAGCACCTCGCCCGCCTCACCGTGCCGACGCTCCTCATCCAGGCCGAGGCGGACGCGTTCCTCCCCCCGGAGGAAACCACGTCGCGGCTCGCCGCGGCCGTCCCGGCGCTCGAAGCGGCGACCATCGCCGAAGCTCCCCACGGCGCCCCACTCACCCATCACGAGCAGTGGAACGAGCTGCTGCTGAACTTCCTGCACCCATGACGCACCCCGCGACCGTACGCCGCGGGCGCGGGCCCGGGGTATCAGTCACGTGACGTATCCGCACGGGGCGCCGGCCCACGTTAGCGATAACACGATTTAACGACGATCGCCTGCCGGGCCGTCCTACTTCTGCCGTCGCGTACGAGAACCTCCTTCAAAGAATCGGCGACCGGCGAAAACGACCTCGGGGACGTGGTGTCGGCCCCCGGGCGCCCCGCGCCATGGCCGCCGGGCGAGTAACCCCGCCTGGCTGTTAGCGCTAACAAACGACCTTCCCTATGGCGGCTGCTTCTCTGCCGGATGGTTGTGGTGGCAGGGCGGAGCCAATACGAGACGGGGATGCGACGTCAAGGCACGAGATATGACTCGTTCCCAGGGACGGACGACACACGCACGGTTCATCAGGTGTTATCCACTGATCAGCGATAGCGCGGGGCTGAAACTTTCTCAGCGGTCTTGACATGTTTCGTCATGGTTTCCACACTGTGTCCCCAAGGCGGTTCCCTTGTGCCATGTGGTGGCCCACGGCAGGGACCGCCGTCCGCGACGCCCTGGTGGTGTGCGTTCCCCGATCACGGGACGCGGCGTCGATCGCGCGGGGCGACTCCCGCGTGTCCACGCTTTTCCGTGATTAAGTCTGGAGCACTCAGTCATGGGCACGAACGCCATACCCACGCCGGCGAACCGGCGACCCCTCAGGAACCCACGGGTTCTGATCGCCGGCGCCGTCGGCGTCATCGCCGCGGTCACGACGCTGACGGTGCCGACCACCCCGGCCGGCGCCGCGGCGAGCACGCTCGGCGCGGCCGCCGCGCAGAGCGGCCGGTACTTCGGCACCGCGATCAGCGCGGGCCGGATGGGCGACTCGCAGTACATCACCATCGCGAACCGTGAGTTCAACATGATCACGGCCGAGAACGAGATGAAGATCGACGCCACCGAGCCCAACCGGGGGCAGTTCAGCTTCGGCAACGCCGACCGCATCTACAACTGGGCGGTGCAGAACGGCAAGCGGGTGCGCGGCCACACGCTGGCCTGGCACGCGCAGCAGCCCCCATGGATGCAGTCGCTCAGCGGCAGCAGCCTGCGCCAGGCGATGATCGACCACATCAACGGCGTGATGGGCCACTACCGGGGCAAGATCTACGCCTGGGACGTGGTGAACGAGGCGTTCGCCGACGGCAACTCCGGTGGCCGGCGCGACTCCAACCTGCAGCGCACCGGCAACGACTGGATCGAGGTCGCGTTCCGCACCGCGCGGGCCGCCGACCCCGCCGCCAAGCTCTGCTACAACGACTACAACATCGACAACTGGACCTGGGCCAAGACCCAGGCCGTGTACAACATGGTGCGCGACTTCAAGCAGCGCGGTGTGCCGATCGACTGCGTGGGCCTTCAGTCGCACTTCAACAGCGGCAGCCCGTACAACAGCAACTACCGCACCACGATCTCCAGCTTCGCGGCGCTGGGTGTGGACGTGCAGATCACCGAGCTCGACGTCCAGGGCGCCTCGCCGACCACCTACGCCGCCATCACCAACGACTGCCTGGCGGTGCCCCGCTGCACCGGCATCACCGTCTGGGGCGTGCGCGACCAGGACTCCTGGCGTTCGGGCGACACCCCGCTGCTGTTCAGCGGCGGCAACAAGAAGCCCGCCTACGACGCGGTGCTCAACGCGCTGAACAACGCCACCCCCAACCCGACGCCCACACCGACCCCCACACCCACGCCGACCCCCACACCCACGCCGACCCCCACGCCGACGCCGACCCCCACACCCACGCCGAATCCTGGGGGCTGTTCGGCGACGATCACCACGACCAACACCTGGCCGGGGGGTTTCCAGTCGACGGTGACGGTCAACGCCGGCTCCTCCGCGGTCAGCGGGTGGACCGTGCGGTGGACCTGGCCCGGCGGGCAGACGATCAGCAGCCTGTGGAACGGCACGCACAGCGTGTCCGGTTCCGGCGTGACCGTGCGCAACGCCGCCTACAACGGCTCCATCTCCGCGGGCGGCTCCACGACCTTCGGCTTCACCGCCAACGGCAGCGCCGCCACCCCGACCGCGACCTGCACCAGCCCCTGACGGAGGCTGACCACGATGAGGAGAATTCAGATGCGTCTGCCCTGGCGAACGCGGACATCCCGCCCCGCCGCCGTCTCCCCCGCAGCGACGTCGCGCCCCGCTGTACGCCGCGGGCTGGCGATCGGCACGATCCCCGTCCTGCTGGTGGCGGGCGGGCTCCTGGCCACACAGCCCGCTCAGGCGGCCGTGGCCTGCCGGGTCGACTACACCGTCAGTTCGAGCTGGCCGGGTGGCTTCAACGCCAGCGTCACCATCAACAACCTCGGTGACGCGGTCAACGGCTGGCGGCTGACCTGGTCCTTCGGCGGCGGCCAGCAGATCACTCAGATGTGGAACGCCAGCCACACCCAGTCCGGCTCGTCGGTGACCGCCACCAACGTCTCCTACAACGCCTCCATCCCCTCCGGCGGCAGCACCAACTTCGGGTTCAACGGCTCCTACAGCGGCAGCAACCCCAACCCGACGTCGTTCTCCCTGAACGGCGTGGAATGCACCGGCACCCCCGGCACCCCGACGCCGACCGTGACCCCCACGGTCACTCCGACGGTCACCCCGACCGTCACCCCGACGCCCACGCCGACACCGACGCCGACCGGTACGTGCCCGCTTCCGTCGTCGTACCGCTGGACGTCGACCGGCGCGCTGGCGCAGCCGAGGTCGGGCTGGGTCTCGCTGAAGGACTTCACCGTCGCGCCGTACAACGGCAGGCAGCTGGTCTACGCGACCACGCACGACTTCGGGACGAGATGGGGTTCGATGAACTTCAGCCCTGTCTCGAACCTGACCGAACTGGGCACGGCCAGCCAGAACGCCATGAACACCGGCACCGTCGCCCCCACCCTGTTCTACTTCGCCCCCAGGAACATCTGGGTGCTGGCCTACCAGTGGGGTTCGAGCAAGTTCTCCTACCGCACCTCGAGCGACCCCACCAACCCCAACGGGTGGTCGGCCGAGCAGCCGCTGTTCACCGGCAACATCTCCAACTCCAGCACCGGACCCATCGACCAGACCCTGATCGCCGACGGCCAGAACATGTACCTGTTCTTCAACGGCGACAACGGCCGGGTCTACCGGGCCAGCATGCCGATCGGCAACTTCCCCGGCAACTTCGGCTCCAACTACACCACGTTCATGACCGACACCACGAACAACCTGTTCGAGGCGGTCCAGGTCTACAAGATCCAGGGCCAGAACCTCTACCTCATGCTCGTGGAGGCCATCGGCTCCCGGGGCCGCTACTTCCGCTCGTTCACCGCCACCAGCCTCGGCGGCACGTGGACCCCGAACGCCGCGACCGAGAGCAACCCGTTCGCCGGCAAGGCCAACAGCGGCGCCACCTGGACCAACGACATCAGCCACGGTGAGCTGATCCGCGTCAGCGCCGACCAGACCTTCACCGTCGACCCCTGCAACCTCCAACTCCTCTACCAGGGCCGCAGCCCCAGCTCCGACGGCACCGAATACGGCCTCCTGCCCTACCGGCCGGGCCTGCTGACCCGGCAGCGCTGACAGCCTGACCCGGGCCGGGCCCGGACGTTCCTGACGTCCCGGCCCGCCCGACCCGACCGATCCTGATCCACCTCCTACGACGACCAGATGCCTCCGGCGCGGCCCGGCCGCACCGGAGGCATCTGCGGGCCAGGGTCCGATCCACAAAGATATTCCTTGACACGAATATTCGCTGTAGCGAATACTTCTCGTCGTGGACGCACTCCTCACCGCGCTGGCCGACCCGGCCCGATGGCGGCTCGTGATCCTGTTGGCCGAACGGCCCCGGCCGGTCGGCGTCCTCGCCCGGCTCGCCGAGGCACGCCAGCCGCAGACGACCAAGCACCTGCAGGCCCTGGAACGCGCCGGCGTCGTCGTCTCCCGGCGCATCGGTCAGCGCCGCATCTACGCGCTCCGGTCCGAGCCCCTGCGGGAGCTCGCCGCCACGCTCAGCCGGCTCGCCGACACCGCCGACCAGGCCGGCGGCCTACGCGAGACCTACGATCGCCACGGGCACAGCCTCCACGCGGAGCGGCTCGCCGCGAAAGAGCCGGGATGGGCCGACGGCCGCTCGTTCGAATTCCACCGGTCGCTGGCGGGGCAGCCCGAGCTGGTCTGGCGCCACCTGACCGACGCGTCCCTGCTCGCCCGCTGGTGGACGCCCGACGACCTGCGTGTCTCGGAGCTCGTGTTCGAGGCACGGCCGGGCGGGCGGATCGCCCATGAGTACCGCGACGCCGAGGACACCGACGGCTCCGACGTGATCGCCGGGCGCGCGGAGGGAGTCGTCGACGAGGTGCGGCCCGGTGAGCATCTCGCCTACCGCCTCTCCCCGCTGCTTCCCGAGGGTGGCCACGCCTTCACCGCCCACCTCGGCATCGACCTCAGGCCCACCGGCACCGGTACGGACCTCGACGTCCACTTCCGCGTCACCGACAGCACCGTCGAATCCGCGGACTTCGTCGCAGGCATCGAGATCGGCTTCGGCCAGAGCCTCGACAAACTCGCCGCGGCCCTCGCCGCGAGCGCACACGACACCGACACAAGGAGCACCCGATGACCTCGACCGGCCGCAGAGTGACCGCGAACCTGAGCCTCACTCTCGACGGGCGCTACAACGGTCCCGGCGGGCCCGGCGATTTCGCGGCGTTCGCCCCTTACGTGATCACCGAGGTCGCGCGAGACCACATGAACCGCATCTGGGAGGGTGCGACGACGGCGGTGCTCGGCCGGATCAACGCCGAGGGATTCCTGGGGTACTGGTCATCGGTCGCCGCGGACGAGCACGCCGATCCGCGTGACCGCGGATACGCCAAGTGGCTGGTCGACACGGAGAAGGTGGTCTTCTCGACCACCTTGACCGAGGCCCCGTGGGAGCGCACCCGCGTGGTGAACGCTCCCGCCGCCGATGTCGTCGCCGACCTCAAAGCCACCGGCGGGGGCGACATCCTCGTCAACAGCAGCGCCGGCGTCATCAAGCCGCTCCTGTCGGCGGACCTGCTCGACCGGCTGTACCTCATGATCTTCCCGGAGATCGCCGGGGGCGGGCGGCGACTGTTCGACGACGGCCTGCCGGCGACGAAGTGGAAGCTCACCCACCAGGAGACCGGCGAGCTCGGCGAGATGGCCATGGTCTACGACCGCGTCCGCTGAGCAGGCACCGGCCCTCCGCCGCTACGAACCCGCGCTGCGGTCCGCCGCCGGACGCGCCGAGCGGGTTCCGCGGCTGTGGGCGGGCGAACCCTGCCGTGGCACTCCCCTGCGGTGTACGGCTAGCGCCGCCCCGAGGGTGATGACGGCGTACCCGCAGGTCACCGCCAACCCTGCCCATGGCGGGAGCGGATAGTTGCCGCCGAGCGGTGACCCGTCCACGTCCACATGCGCGAACGTGGGGACGCTCTGCGTGATCGCGAACCCGGCGGCAGGGGTGGTCATCAGCAACCATGGCACCAGTCCCGCGGTCGCCAGCAGGTAGGGCACGACGACCAGCGCGACGGCCAGCCCGACGGCGGCGATGCCCCGCTCGACCAGCGCGGCCAGGCCCAGAGCCAGCACGGCGACAGCCGCGGTCAGCGCCGCGTAGCCGACGATCACCCGCAGCTCGGTACCCAGGGTGATCGGCTGAACCGGGTTCAGATTGGCACGCGACATCGCCAGGCCGGCCGGGACCACGACCCCCGAGGTGACCAGGCCCGCCACGAACGCGACCGCGCCGAGCACCGTGGCCTCGGCCGCCAGCAGCCGCGCCGGACGCCGCTCGGCCGGCGGGCTGGTCCCGGCCGGCCCAAGCCGGCGTCCCGCCGTGCGGAACGTGACCGCCACCACGAGCATCGGGATCATCCCGAACGCCCCGCCGATCAGTGCGAGATCGGCGCGCAGACCACCCTCCACCGTGGCGGGCCCGATGTCGCCGCCCCCGGTCACGACGAGCTTCCCGCCGGACTCGACGACCCCGCCCGGGTGATGCGGGGTCCTGCCGTCGGACTCCATGGTGACGCCGACGTCGTCGCGGCGCCACGGACCGTCCGCGCCCCGCAGCTCGATCTGGTCGAAGGTGGCGGTGGCCTGGGCGAAGGCTCGCGCCATGTCCCACATGGCGCCCGGTGAGGTGGCGAACAGCCCGATCTCGACCGTCTCCGGCAGCCCCGCCAGCTTGACCGTGGCGACTTCCGTCCATGTCGTGCCGTCGTCGGACTCGTGGCCGATGACGGTGTCGCCCGTCCTGGTCAGCCGCAGCCACTGCGGGCCGTTGTGCGGGCCGCCGGGCACGTCGTGGATGTAGTTGTACTGCATCCGCACACCGTGACCCCCGGTGAGCATGACGGCGGCGTACGGTGTGCCCTGCTTGAGGCTCTGCCTGACGAGGAGCCCGGCCTTGGCCCACGGCACCACCCCTTCCTTGATGTTGCGCATCCCGGGCACCGCGTCCGGCAGCCGCATCTGCCCGGTCATGTCCGACACGCGGGCGGTGATGCTGCCGTTCCCCGTGAGCGGTTGGTGCACGAAGTAGTACTTGTCCCTCACCGCCGTGCCGTCGGGACCCACCAGAGGGGCCGGGCAGGGGCCCTCCCCCTTGCCGGTCACGCAGGTGCTGCGGGCACCCCCGGTGACCAGCAGTCCGAGGGACACGGTGATCAGCACGGAGGCCGCCATGGCGAGGACCCAGCCCCGCGTGGAGCGGAACCTGTCCCACTCCGCGCGCAGCACCCGGGAGAAGCCGTCCCTCCCGGCCCGCCCGCCGGACAGGTGAGGCGTGAATGAACTCATGCCGACGGTTGTACGCCGCACCTGGTCCCAGCCGGGTCGCGGCCGCTGCGACCCGGCTGCGACCTGGGATCTGGCATCGTTGACCCCATGCCAGCTCGACCCGCCGGCCGGTCCGGCCGCCCCGCCCGCGAGGCGACGACCGGCGGTGCGCGGCGGTGAGGGTCCTCGTCGTCGAGGACTTCGAGATTCTCGCCCGCTCCATCGGAACCGGGCTGCGCCGCGAAGGGATGGCCGTCGACGTCGTGCTGGACGGAACCGCCGCCCTCGACCACGTGGCCGCCACCCGCTACGACGTGGTGATCCTCGACCGCGACCTGCCCGGCGTCCACGGGGACGAGATCTGCCGGCGACTGGCCCACGGCCGCTGCGCGACCCGCGTGCTGATGCTCACCGCCTACGGCACGGTCGAGGACCGCGTCGACGGGCTCAGCCTCGGCGCCGACGACTACCTGCCCAAGCCGTTCGCGTTCGCCGAGCTGGTCGCCCGCGTCCGTGCCCTGGCCCGCCGCGCCACCCCGCCGCTGCCACCCGTCCTGACGTACGGGGACATCACCCTCGATCCGGCTCGCCGTACCGTGTTCCGGGCCGGCCGGCGCCTCGAGCTGAGCCCCAGGGAGTTCGCCCTGCTGGAATGCCTGCTCGCCGTACCCGGCCTGGTCATCTCCGCCGAGGAACTGCTCGAACGCGTCTGGGACCAGGCCGCCGACCCCTTCAGCAGTGCCGTCAAGCACACCATGCACCGGCTGCGAGCCAAGCTGGGCGACCCGCCCGTGATCGAGACCATCCGCGAAGCCGGCTACCGCATCGGACCGTCATGACCCCTCGGACGCTCGCCAGAAGGTCCCTGCAGACGCGGCTCGCGCTCGCCTACGCGGCGGGTATCTACGCCGCCGGCGTCTTCGTGCTCGTCCTCGTCGCCGTCCCGCTCGCCGTCATCGACGCGGCCGTCCCCAAAGGCCGCCCCTCATCGAGCGCGAGCATCGACACCGGCCCCGGGTTCGGCCTGCCCCAGCTCCTCACGGGATCCGCCGTCGCCCTGGTGCTGCTGCTTCCCGTCGCCCTGGCGCTCGGCTGGCTCGTCGCCGGCCGGTTCCTGCGCCCGCTGCGCGCCATCACCGCCACCGCCAGAAGCATCTCCGCCGGGAACCTCCACCGGCGCCTCGACCTCGGCGCGCCCGCGGACGAGCTGACCGAACTCGGCCACACCCTCGACGACCTGTTCGCCCGCCTGCAAGCCGCCTTCGACGCCCAACGCCACTTCGTCGCCAACGCCTCCCACGAGCTGCGCACCCCCCTGACCGGTCTGCGCACCCTCCTCGAAGTCGCCCTCGCCGACCCCGACGCCGACACCGGCAGCCTGCGCACGGCCTGCCAAGAAGCCCTCGCTCTCGGCGATCACCAGGAGCGCCTCGTCCAAGCCCTGCTCACCCTGGCCACCAGCGAACGCGGCGTCACCCACCGGGACACCCTCGACCTCGCCCGCGTCGTCGCGGGAGTGCTCGCCTCCCAGCGCGACCAGGCAACACGGAAAGGCATCGACCTCGCCGACCACCTGCTGCCCGCGGTGACGACCGGAGACCCGAGACTCATCGAGAGCCTCGTCACCAACCTCATCGACAACGCCGTCCGCCACAACCACGCCGACGGCCACGTGAACGTCACGACCCAGACCTCTGGCACCCAGGTGACCCTCACGGTCACCAACAGCGGCCCCGTCATCCCCGCCGACCAGATCCAGCGCCTCTTCCACCCCTTCCAGAAACTGGCACCCGACCGCAACGGCTACGGCCTCGGCCTCGCCATCGTCAACGCCGTCACCCAAGCCCACCACGCCACCCTCACCACCAGCACACCCCCCGAAGGCGGCTTGTCCATCACCGTACGGTTCGCGCACGCATCTCAGCCGAACCATCCCTGACGGCAGGCACGACGCGTGCGAGGGCGGCCCCTGCCACCACTGTCGCCGCGCCGCCCCGCGACCTGTGGTGTTCGTACACTGACGTACATGGCATGCCGCATCAGTGAGCTGGTCATCGACGCCGCCGACCCCGCCCTGCTCGCCACGTTCTGGAGCGAGGTCCTCGGCTACGTGGAACTGGGCCGGGAGGACGACGGAAGCATCGAGATCGGCCCCCCCGACACCGGCTTCGGCGGCCCCCTGCCCACCCTCGTCCTCAGCCCCAGCACCGACCCCCGCCCCGCGAAGCTCCGCCTGCACATCGACGTCAGCCCCACCGACCGCGACCAGCCCGCCGAACTGGAACGCCTACTGGCCCTCGGCGCCAAGCCCGCCGACATCGGCCAGTCCGGCACCGAAAGCTGGCACGTCCTGACCGACCCCGAAGGCAACGAATTCTGCCTCCTCCGCACCCGCCTCCAGCCCCTCTGACCGCGCACCTCCCGATCACGACACCGTCCACATCAGCCGGCGCCCCAAACGGCGGCTCTACCGAGGCACGTCCCAGACCGACGTACCGTAGACCACCTCGTACCGGTCGACCGGGATCACGATGTCCGCCGTCTCCACCGCCCGCGCGTCGGCGTAATACGTCCGCTCGACGGTCAGCACGATGGCACCCGGTGCCACGTCCAACGCGGAGGACTCCGTCGTGAGCGCCACCCGGGCCGACACCACCTCGGCCGCATGGGTGACCAGCACGTCGATCTGCCGCATGCGAGCGACCACCCCAAGACCCGCGTACGGCCCGTCCTCAGGCAGGACGACGGGTGTCCCCCGGGTGATGGCCAGAGGTTCCCAGCTCTGGCTGAGCTGCACAGGCTGACCGTCACCGCGGAAGAGGTAACTGGTGTGCACCGTGTCCGGCTCATCCCCCTGCGGCTCCGGGAGCCCCAGCCGCTCACGTACGGCCGGCGGGGCCTGCCCGGTCCGGCTCTCGTAGTCCCACGACCCCACCTGGGCGTAGTCCTCCATCAGCCGGGCGAACGGCGACCCACCCATGGCGTTGCGATTCCAGGCCCGCACCAGACGCCGCCGACGCGGACGCGCCCGGACATAGGTCCCCGAACCTGGCCGCGCGACCGCCAACCCCTCCGTCACCAGCAGCCCCAACGCATCAGACGCCGTGTTGCGCGCCACCTTGTACTCACGCGCGATCTCAGGCGTGGACGGCAGCTTGTCTCCTTCGGACAACTCACCGGAGAGGATGCGGCGTCGTAGCCGGTCGGCGATCCGCATGTACACCGGGCGGCCACGCTCGTCCTGACTCACGTGAGTAGCTTGACGGGCTGCCTATGTAGGTGACAAGCGACGATGACGGCCGGGACACGAGGTCACGCGCAGGATTGCCGCTTCCCCCGCCGGCGACGCGATTCCGCAAGTCCTAGGGCAGGTACCGGCCAGGAGTGGCGGGGGTGTCACCGCGCTCGTAGGACACCTGGAACCAGACGGTCCGGCTCGTGTGATCCGTATGGACGCCCCAGCGGTCGGAGATCGCTTGCACCAGGAAGAGGCCTCGGCCGCCTTCCGCGAGTCTGTCCGTGTCCACGTGCGGATCGAAATCGCCGCCCTCGTCCACGACGTCGGCGTGTATCCGGTCGTGACAGTCGGCGAGGGCGAGTGTCACCCGGCCGCCGTTCCGTGAATTCGAGTGCACCACGGCATTGGTGACGAGCTCCGAAACGAGCAGGGTCACATCGCCCAGCGCCGGATGGTTGTCACCGAGTTTCTGCCTGACGTAATTCCGGGCCCGTGCCACCGATTCGGGGGAACCCGCCAGGTGAGTGGCACCCAGCAGCCTTCCCTGGATGTCACGATCCGAGTAATGGGTCCTACGGTCGGCGCCTTCGTATTCTGGCGCTTCCTGCGTTGCCATGCGGAAAACGGTATGAAGCTCAAGAGCGTACGCCTAGATCGACTTCGTATCACTCCACCGAGATCGGGACGCGAAGTGACACAGCTCTGTGCCGCTATTCACCCGTCCATTCGCATGAAATCAGCAAACTCCCGCATGTCACGGTTAGGAGTGCGCTTGCCAGCAAAAATCCCTTTAAGGATGGCTTTCGCGTAGCTCTGGTTGACGATCCACTCCGGTGAGTCCTGTCTGATCCGGCGCAGGAGCTCGAACGCCTCTCCGTACTGGCGCGACCTGCGATGAGCGTCCGCCACGTCGAGGAGATGACGGTTGCGGTTGTTGGACGTGGGGGCGAGATCGCCGGTGGGGATGACGCGTGACATGCGCAGCACCACATCGGGGCGGTCCTCCACCATGGCGTTCTCCGCCCGCTTCATGGCCACCGTGACCGGGCCGAAGGTACGGAGGAAATCGTCGTCCGGGGAGAGGTCGCGGCTCATGGCGACGGCGGCCGTACGAGCGAGCCGGATCGCGTCTTCGGCCTCACCAGGCCGGTTGTCTCGTACGGCGGCGGCCGAGGCCCGGAGGAGCAACCATCCCCAGGCCGACAACTCCCGAGGAGTGGCACGCGACATACGGGGCTCCACGTCGTCCGCCCACATGATGGCCAACCGGCGTGCCTGATCGAGCTGCCCCTGGCGGAGGAGGAGCCAGCAGCGGGTACTGACGATCGCTGCCGCGTCGAGGTGGTCATCGCTGTCGTCAAGCGCTCGCCGCAAAGCGAGTTCCGCGGGCGCGAACTGCCGGGTCTGCGTGAAGAGCCAGCCCGTGAGATGGAGCAGCCGCGATCGGACGATGCGCCGTGAACGATCGGCCTCGACGAGCGTGTCCGTGTCCGTCAGTAGCTTCGGCAGAGTCGTCGCCAGTTCCGCGTATCTGTCGTCCTTCCATAGCGGCATGGAAGCGTTCAGCACCGCGAGGACACCGTCCGCCGTCGGCGCCTCTTCGACCTGATCTCCAAGGCCGTGCAAGGCACGCCGGGCGGCCTCCCATTCGCCGGCCGTCTGAGCGTCCGCCTGGTCGGCACCATGATCCGTGATGAGCACGGTGGTCGGCACGCCCAACGCGGTGGCCAGCTTCCGGGCGGTCTCCAGCCGTGTGTCCGAACGCGACCCCTGCTCAAGCTTGCGGATCAGAGAAACGGAGATCCCGGAGAGGGCGGCGAGCTGTGTCTGACTCATGCCACGACGCTTACGAAGGCTGACGATCCGCTCACCGATGGTGGCCATGAAGCCATGCTAGGCCGGACCCTGTTCCTCATCGGGCGCCACACGATCCTGAGCTTCGGCTCGTACTCGCCAATGCCTCGTAAGTCCCCCACCGCAAGCGGTACGACGACGATCGACGTCCCGCGACAGTACCAGTGGGGGGTCGGGGGCGTGGGGGCGGAGCCCTTGCCTTGGGGTTTGGGGCGGGAGCCCCAATAAGAACAGTCCGAGCGGAGCGAGGCCCATTTCCGAGCGGTGGGCGCGATATCGCGAGGATGCGCCTTCCGGCAAGAAAGCTTGGGAAATACGTACGGCGCCCCCTAGGGGAGGGCGCCGTACGGGTATGGCTGAAAGGTCAGCGCATCAGGTCGCGCATCAGGCGGGCGGTTTCGCTGGGGGTTTTGCCTACCCTTACGCCTACCTTTTCGAGGGCTTCCTTCTTCGCTTGGGCGGTGCCGGCGGAGCCGCTGACGATGGCGCCGGCGTGGCCCATGGTCTTGCCTTCGGGGGCGGTGAAGCCGGCCACGTAGGCGACCACGGGCTTGGTCACGTGCTGCTCGATGTACGCGGCGGCACGCTCTTCGGCGTCGCCGCCGATTTCGCCGATCATGACGATGGCGGCGGTCTCGGGGTCGTCCTGGAAGGCTTCCAGGGCGTCGATGTGGGTGGTGCCGATGACCGGGTCGCCGCCGATGCCGACCGCCGTGGAGAAGCCGATGTCGCGGAGTTCGTACATCAACTGGTAGGTCAGGGTGCCGGACTTGCTGACCAGGCCGATGCGGCCGGCGGTGGTGATGTCGGCGGGGATGATGCCGGCGTTGGAGGCGCCGGGGCTCGCGATGCCGGGGCAGTTGGGGCCGATGATGCGGGTCTTGTTGCCCTTGGAGATGTTGTACGCCCACCACTCGGTGGTGTCGTGCACCGGGACACCCTCGGTGATGACGACGGCCAGGGGGATCTCGGCGTCGATGGCCTCGATCACGGCGGCCTTGGTGAACGCCGGCGGGACGAAGATGACGGTGACGTCGGCGCCGGTGGCGGCCATGGACTCGGCCACGGTGGCGAAGACGGGGAGCTCCACGCCGTCGAAGTCGACGGTGGTGCCGGCCTTGCGGGGGTTGGTACCGCCCACGACCTTGGCACCGGACTTGAGCATGCGGCGGGTGTGCTTGGAGCCCTCCGAGCCGGTCATGCCCTGAACGATGATCTTGCTGTTCTCGGTCAGCCAGATAGCCATTACTACGCACCTACCGCGGCGAGCTCGGCGGCACGCTTGGCCGCGTCGTCCATCGTGTCGACCAGTTCCACGCGGGGCAGGCCCGCGTCGGAGAGGATCTGCCGCCCGAGGGTGGCGTTGTTGCCGTCCAGCCGGACGACCAGCGGGTGGGTCACGGCCTCGCCGCGGTCCGACAGGAGCTTGAACGCCGCGACGATGCCGTTGGCGACGGCGTCGCAGGCGGTGATGCCGCCGAAGACGTTCACGAAGACCGACTTCACGCTCGGGTCGGAGAGCACGATCTCCAGGCCGTTGGCCATGACCTCGGCCGAGGCGCCACCGCCGATGTCGAGGAAGTTGGCCGGCTTCTGCCCGCCGAACGACTCGCCGGCGTACGCCACGACGTCCAGCGTGGACATGACCAGGCCGGCGCCGTTGCCGATGATGCCGACCGAGCCGTCGAGCTTGACGTAGTTGAGGTCCTTCTCCTTGGCCCGGGCCTCCAGCGGGTCCTCCGCGGCCTTGTCGGCGTACGCCGCGTGCTCGGTCTGGCGGAAGGCGGCGTTGTCGTCCAGGGTGACCTTGCCGTCGAGGGCCTTCACCTGGCCGTCCTTGGTGAGGATCATGGGGTTGACCTCGACCAGGGTGGCGTCCTCGTCCACGAAGACGGCCCAGAGCTTCTCGACGAGCTCGGCGGCGCCGTCCAGCGCGGCCTCGGGCAGGTGGCCGGCCTGCGCGATCTCACGGGCGCGGGCGCGGTCCACGCCGGTCAGCGGGGAGACCGGGACCTTGGCGACCTTCTCCGGCGCGGTGTGCGCGACCTCTTCGATGTCCATGCCGCCCGACGCGGAGCAGATCGCGAGGAAGGTGCGGTTCGCCCGGTCGAGCAGAAAGGAGAAGTAGTACTCCTCCGCGATGGCGCTGGCCTCCTCGACGAGGACCTTGTGGACCGTGTGGCCCTTGATGTCCATGCCGAGGATCTCGGTGGCCTTCCGCTCGGCGTCCGCGGCGTCGTCGGCGAGCTTCACGCCACCCGCCTTGCCGCGTCCTCCGGTCTTGACCTGGGCCTTCACCACGGTGCGCCCGGTCAGCTCCTCCGCCGCCGCGCGCGCCTCATCCGCGGTGTGCGCGACACGGCCGCGCGGCACCGGGATGCCATACTCCGCGAAGAGCTCCTTCGCCTGATGTTCGAACAGGTCCACGAGGGTCCGTCCTTGCTTGTCCGGCTGACTGCCATCTCTACGTTGAGGACCAGACCCCGGGTGTCCGCGATCCGCCGGAAGGCCTGGCCTCAGAAGCCTAGCCCCCGTCGGCACGTGGACAGCCCGGCGGGGGGCCTTTTGCCAGCGAGGGAAGCGCGAACGCATACCCCGGAATTCCCACAAAATACACAAAAGCCGCCGCAAACATTCCGCCTAATCAGCGGTCACAACTTGTCCAGCGGCGCGTACGCCAGCAGCAGGGTCTTCTCGCCGCCGGACCCGAAGTCGACCTTGACCTTGGTCTTCTCGGCGGCGCCCTCGACGGCCACCACGGTGCCGAGGCCGAACGAGTCGTGGCTGACGCGGTCCCCCGGGCTGAGGCTGGGCATGACCCGCCCGCCGGTCTTCTTCGGCGCGGCGGCGGGACGGCTCTCGCGCGTGGTGGCGGCGCTCCAGGCGGACTTGGCCGGGTCGCCGCGCCAGTCGACCAGGTCGGCGGGCACCTCGGCGAGGAACCGGGACGCGGGGTTGAACGCCGGCGCGCCCCAGGAGCTGCGCACGGCCGCCCGGGACAGGTAGAGCCGCTGCTGAGCGCGGGTGATGCCGACGTACGCCAGGCGGCGCTCCTCCTCGAGCTCGCGCGGCTCGCCGAGGGAGCGCATGTGCGGGAAGACGCCGTCCTCCAGCCCGGTGAGGAACACCACAGGGAACTCCAGGCCCTTGGCGGTGTGCAGCGTCATCAGCGTGACCACCCCCTGGTGGTCCTCGCCCTCGGGGATCTGGTCGGCGTCGGCCACCAGCGACACCTGCTCAAGGAAGTCGACCAGCGTGCCGTCCGGGTTGGCCTCCTCGAACTCCTGGGCCACCGAGATCAGCTCGTTGAGGTTCTCCAGCCTGCTCTCGTCCTGCGGGTCGCCGGACGTCTCGAGCTCCGTGCGGTAGCCCGTGACGGTGAGGACCTCCTCGGCCAGCTCGGAGATCGGCAGCTCTTTGCCGCGCAGGTCCTCGAGCAGCGCCACGAACTCGCGGATGGCGTTCACCGAACGGGTGGCGAGCCCGGGGGCCTCGTCCACGCGCCGCAGCCCCTCCCAGAACGGGACGCGCTCGCGGGAAGCGAACGCCTCGACCATCGCCTCGGCCCGCTCGCCGATGCCGCGCTTCGGGACGTTCAGCACCCGGCGCAGCGACACGGTGTCGCCGGGGTTGGCCAGCACCCGCAGGTACGCCAGCAGGTCACGCACCTCGCGGCGCTCGTAGAACCGCACGCCGCCGACCACCTTGTACGGCAGGCCGGTGCGGATGAAGATCTCCTCGAACACCCGGGAGGCGGCGTTGGTGCGGTAGAACACCGCGACCTGGCCGGGCGTGACACCCTCGTCGTCGGCGAGCCGGTCGACCTCCTGCGCGACGAACATGGCCTCGTCGTGCTCGTTGTCCGCGACGTACCCGATGATGCGGGGCCCGGCGCCCTGGTCGGACCAGAGGTTCTTCGGCTTGCGGCTCTCGTTGCGCGAGATCACGGCGTTGGCGGCGGACAGGATGGTCTGGGTGGAGCGGTAGTTCTGCTCCAGCAGGATGGTGCGGGCCGCCGGGTAGTCGCGCTCGAACTCCAGGATGTTGCGGATGGTCGCGCCGCGGAACGCGTAGATCGACTGGTCGGCGTCACCCACCACGCACAGCTCGGCCGGGGCCACCGCGCCCTCGCGCACGACGTCGCCGTCCGCGGTGCGCAGCTCGGCGAGGCCGACGAGCTCCCTGATCAGGATGTACTGCGCGTGGTTGGTGTCCTGGTACTCGTCCACCAGCACGTGGCGGAAGCGGCGGCGGTAGTGCTCGGCGACGTCGGGGAAGATCTGGAACAGCGTGACCGTCAGCATGATCAGGTCGTCGAAGTCCATCGCGCCGGCCTCGGTGAGCCGCTGCTGGTACGTGCGGTACGCCTCGGCGAGCGTGCGCTCCAGGTGGGTCTTGGCCTGCGAGGCCGCGGTCTCGTAGTCGACCAGCTCGTTCTTCAGGTTGCTGACCTGGGCCGAGAACGACCGCGGCGGGTAGCGCTTGGGGTCGAGGTCCAGCTCGCGGCACACCATGGCCATGAGGCGCTGGGAGTCGGCCTGGTCGTAGATCGAGAAGCTGGTGGTGAAGCCCAGCCGCTTGGCCTCGCGGCGCAGGATGCGCACGCAGGCGCTGTGGAAGGTCATCACCCACATGGCCTTGGAGCGGGGGCCGACCAGGCGCTCCACGCGGTCCTTCATCTCGCGGGCGGCCTTGTTGGTGAAGGTGATCGCGAGGATCTCCTGCGGCTGCACGTGGCGCTCGGACAGCAGGTAGGCGATGCGGTGGGTGAGCACCCGTGTCTTGCCCGACCCGGCGCCCGCGACGATCAACAGGGGCCCGCCCTCGTGCAGGACGGCGGCCCGCTGCTCGGGGTTCAGACCGTCGAGCAGGGGGTGATCAACAGCGGGGTTCACGGCACGGGTCGACACGCCCCCTAGCGTATGGCGCCCCACCGACAATGGCCGACTCTTCCGCCCCCTCCCCACCCCTGAAACCCCGGGACGGCGGGGCGGGACGTGCCGCGGAGGGCGATGTACCGGCACGCTGGAAATGCCGGGACAATGCAAAGGACGCGGACTGGGCAAACGCCGCGAACCGAGGAGGACGACCGTGACCGCGCTAGACGACGCCGACATCGCCAGGGTTCTCGTGGTGGTCGCACATCCAGACGATGTGGACTTCGGGGCGGCCGGCAGCATCGCCGCGTTCACCGACAAGGGCATCGAGGTCGTGTACTGCCTGGTCACCGACGGGGACGCCGGGGGCTTCGACCGGGAGACCGACGGCGAGGGCATGGCGGCGCTGCGGCGGGCCGAGCAGGCCGAGGCCGCCAAACGGGTCGGGGTGCAGGACGTGCGCCACCTCGGGTACCGCGACGGCGTCGTGGAGGCCACGCTGGGGCTGCGCAAGGACATCGCGCGGGTGATCCGGCAGGTGCGGCCGGACCGGGTGATCACGTCCTCGCCGGAGCGCAACTACGTGCGGATCAGCCCGAGCCACCCCGACCACCGGGCGGTCGGGAGCGCCACGTTGGACGCGGTCTATCCCGACGCCCGCAACCCGTACACGTTCCCCGAGCTCATCGCCGACGAGGGTCTGGAGCCGTGGGTGGTGCGCGAGGTGTGGCTGTCCGGAGGCCCGACGCCGAACCATTTCGTGGACATCACCGCCACCCTGGACCGCAAGCTGGCCGCGCTGCGGGCGCACGTGAGCCAGACCGGTCACCTGGACGACGGGCTTGAGGGGTTCGTCAAGGGTTTCCTGGCCCGCAACGCCGAGGAGGGTGGCCTGCCGCCCGGCACCTACGCCGAGTCGTTCCAGGTGGTGCCGACGCCCTGATCCTTGTCCTCGCGCCGGTCCGGCAGCAGGGCCGCGGCGCGGGCGGCGAGGAAGCCGAGCGAGTTGGTCGCCAGGTGGGTGAGGGACGGGGCCAGCAGCCCGCCTCGGCGACGCAACTCGTGGAAGAACACCCCGGCGGCGGTGGTCGAGACGACGGTGCCCGCCACGACGGCCGCCAGCGCGGGGCCGCGGCGCCGGGTCCATGGCGGGCGGGCGGAGGCGCCGGGCTTGGTGCCGCCGGGGCCGGGGCCGCCGGGTCCGAGGGTGTCGGGTCCGAGGGTGTCGGGTCCGAGGGTGTCGGGTCCGAGGGTGTCGGGTCCGAGGGTGTCGGGTCCGAGGGTGTCGGGTCCGAGGGTGTCGGGTCCGAGGGTGTCGGGTCCGGGGCTGGCTGGGGCGGGGTCGGCGAGGGCCGGGACGGCCGTGGCGGCGAGGTCGCCGAGGCCCGGGTCCGCGGCGGCGGCGAGGCCGCCCAGGGACGGGTTGGCGGCGGCCATGTCCACGGCGGGGAGGACGTGCCAGAGGCCGAAGAGGGCTGAGGACGCCAAGACGGATGTGGTGGGGCCGTGGGTGCGGCGCAGGGCTGCGGGGAGGACGCCGCGGAAGGCGACCTCCTCCAGCAGCACGGTGCCCACGGGGACCTGGATCAGGGTCTCCTCCAGGAGGCGGGCCCGGGACAGGCGCAGGGCCCGTTCGTCGTGGAAGAGCTTCCTGGTGGCGGGGAGCAGGACGCCGCCCGCGTACGCGGCGGTGACGGCCGCGGCCAGGGTGCCGCCGATGCGGGCGCCCTTGCGTCCCCTGGTGAAGCCCATCTCCTCCCAGGTCAGGCCCGCCCGCCGGGCCAGGAGCAGCAGGGTGCCCGCCGCGGCGGCCGAGGTGAGCGGGGCGATTCTTCGCGCGACACGGTTGTTCATGACGTTCGCGGCCAGGAGGACGGCGAGCGCGGACGGCAGCAGGTGGCCCTGTCCGCCCGGGTGCTCTTCTTCCTTCACGACCACCCCTGCGTCACGAATCCTCCCGCTTCACAAACAGCCCCTCGCACACGAATCCCCCCGCTTCGCGGACAGCCCCTCGCTCACGAATCCCCCTGCGTCACGAACCTCCACCTGCTTCACGAACGAGCCGTCGACCGGCTCAGCAGGAGTCGACGCCGTTGTTGTACCCGCCGGCGAAGGACTCCTGGCGCTGGGCGGCGGTGCCGTGGGCGTCCTCGCGCCACCAGGCGTCGCTGGGGTCGCCGGCCGCGGCGAGGTTGGTCATCAGCTCGTCCTCGTCGCCGTCCTCGGCCTGCAGTTGACCGCCCTGCACGAGGCCGCCGAGCGCACCGCCCGCGTAGCAGTCGGCCTGGAGCTCCCGCTCGACGCTGAAGCTGAAGTCGCTCATGAGCTGCGCCTGCACCGCGTGCCCGATCTCGTGGGGCACGATCACGTACACCGATCCGTCGCCGAGCTGGTCGTAAAGGCCGCGCATCCAGTCCGCGTCGTAAGCCACGAAGTGCCCGATCGGGCAGTAGAACGCGTTCTGCGGCACGGCCGGCTGCCCGCCGCAGTCGGGCCCGTCGTTGCCGGAGTACGCCTCGAAGCGGGTCAGCGGCCGGTACGACCGTCCCGCCGCCTCGAACCGCTGCTCCCAGAACTTCTCGGTGAGATCACGCGCGAGCGCGACGTCCTCTTCGAACGTCTGCCCAGCGGGCTGCTCTTCCTCCTTGGACGGCTCCGCCGACCGCGCCGGCTCGGACGAGCCCGTGTCCGAGTCCGGCGCACCCGAACCGTCCGGCCCGGCCAACCGGCCACAGCCAGTCGCGAGCACGGCCACCAGTACGAGCAAAACCACTGTGCGAGGGGTCACGTTCCAATCCTGACGGACCAACCCATTCCCCGCGCGACCGCTCCACCAAAGTGAGACCAAGCAGAACGAACCACCGAGCCACCCACCGTACGGCGACGCCGGTTCCGCCGCACCACATCCCACCGACGCGGCTCCGGTTCAGGACGACACACCTGAAAGCCTCGGCCGACGGGGTGCGCCGGTGTCCTGCCGTATGACGGCGCCGACTTCGCCGTGACCAGATCCCGCCGTACCGGCGCCGAAAAGACCGTTCTGGCCAGGAGCCCGACCATACCCCGGCCAGGGACCCGCCCCGGCACGGCGCAGCCCGTTCCCGGCCAGCCCAGCCCGTGCCCGGCGGGCCCGTATTTCGCGGTGGGAAGCCGCGCGGGGTTGGGTGAGGAAACTCGATGGTGGGCAAATGACCACAGCAGCCGAAGTCGGGTTGAAAGCCGATCGGCCTGAAAGCCTCGGCCGACGGGGTGCGCCGGTGTCCCGCCGTATGACGGCGCCGACTTCGCCGTGACCAGATCCCGCCGTACCGGCGCCGGCAAGGCTGCTCTGGCTGGGGGCCTGACCATAGCCCGGCCGGGAACCGCCTCCGTCGGACGTGGCCCACCCATCACGGGCCAGAGCGGACAAGGTCCACCCGCCACTGGCCAGGCCAACCAGCAGACGTGGCCCACCCACCACAAGCCAGGCCAACCAGCAGACGTGGCCCACCCACCACAAGCCTGACCAACCAGCGGACGAGGCCGACCCACCGTAGGTCAGAGCGGACGGCGGGCGTGGGTGGGGCGCTGTGGGTCAGACCAGGCGGCGGGCGGTGGCCCAGCGGGAGAGTTCGTGGCGGTTGGAGAGTTGGAGTTTGCGGAGGACGGAGGAGACGTGGGTTTCTACGGTCTTGACGGATATGAAGAGTTCTTTGGCTATTTCTTTGTAGGCGTAGCCTCGGGCGATCAGGCGGAGGACTTCGCGTTCCCGGGTGGTGAGGGAGTCGAGTTCGGGGTCGATGCTGGGGGCTTCGCTGGAGGCGAAGGCGTCCAGGACGAAGCCGGCGAGGCGAGGGGAGAAGACGGCGTCGCCTTCGGAGACGCGGACTATGGCGTCGGTCAGTTCGCGGCCGCTGATGGTCTTGGTGACGTAGCCGCGGGCGCCGCCGCGGATCACGCCTATGACGTCTTCGGCGGCGTCGGAGACGGAGAGGGCCAGGAAGCGGACCTGGGCGCCGGAGCCGAGGACGCGGCGGAGGACTTCCTGGCCGCCGCCGCCGGGCATGTGGACGTCCAGGAGGACGACGTCGGGGGTCAGTTGCTCGATGGCGGTGACGGCGGATTCGACGTCTTCGGCTTCGCCCACCACTTCGATCCTGGCGTCCAGTTCGGCGCGTACGCCGGACCTGAACAGCCGGTGGTCGTCCACGATCAGTACTTTGACCACGCTCACCGTGCTCACACCCGTTCCCGCTTCATCGTCAGCATTACCTCTGTGCCCTCGCCCGGGGCGGTCTTGACCCGGGCACTCCCGCCGTGCCGCTCCATCCTGCCGATGATCGACTGCCGGATGCCCATGCGGTCGTCGGGTACATCATCCATGCTGAACCCTTTGCCCCGATCGCGGATGAACACGGTGACCTCGTCGGCCTCCGCTTCGGCGTACACCGAGATGACGGGGGCCTCGGCGTACTTGGCGGCGTTGACCATGGCCTGCCGGGTGGCCTGCAGCATGGCGCGCAGCCCGTCGTCCAGGTCGCAGTCGCCCACGCAGACGATCTCGATCGGCACGCCGTGCTCGTCCTCGATCTCCGCGGCGACGCGGCGCACCGCGGCGGCCATCGACGCGTCGGCGTCCGCCTTGGGCTGGTACAGCCAGTTGCGCAGCTCGCGCTCCTGTGACCTCGCCAGCCGGGTGACCTCGAACGGGTCGTTGGCGTTGCGCTGGATCAGCGTCAGAGTGTGCAGGACCGAGTCGTGCACGTGCGCGGCCATCTCGGCCCTCTCCTCCTGCCGGATGCGCTCGCGGCGCTCCTTCTGCAGTTCCTTCCACAGGGCGGTGAGCCACGGCGCGGCGATCAGGCCGATGCCGCCGATCACGACCGCGGTGAACACCAGCCCGGGGCGGGCCTCGGCGAGCTTGCCCTGCGCCGCGAGGAAGCCGATCGCGCCGGTCATCACGAGCATCAGGCCGATGCCGGTGCGGACCCACGACCGGCGCACCTGGCGCACGGCGTCGGTCATCCAGCGTTGCCGCCGCCCGGGCTCGGCCTGCTGCCACAGGATCAGGGTGCCGATGCCGCCGATGGCGATCGACCAGGTGCCGAGCCCTCCGGCGGAGGCGCCGGTGAGCCAGCCGAAGGCGGTGAGGGCCAGGCCGAGCACGGCGTACGCGGTGAACTGGCCCCAGTCGCGCGGGGGCGCCTCGCCTTCATGGGGCTCGCGCGGTGTGAACATCCACAGCGCCGCGTAGGCGATGATGCCCACGCCGTCGAGCACGCTGAGCAGCACGAAGCCCAGGCGCAGCACGACGGGGTCCAGCCGTAGCTGCCCTGCGGCGCCCTGGGCGACGCCCGCGACGAGCCGGCCGTGCACCGGCCTGACCAGCCGCGGGGCGGTCTCGGGAAGTGTGGGGGTCTCGCTCATCTCCCCTGCATCGTCACACGTGAACGGCACCGAGCGCATCAGGGCGCTCCCTGACTCGTCCCCTGAGGGCTCGGGGACGAGTCAGGGGTGTCCCGGATGGTGGCCGGGAGCGGCCATGGCCACGATGGAGCCATGACAGAAGCAGGCGATCCCGGCGCACAGCCCGCAGCGGGTACCTTCGCGGCTGTGGACGACGAGGAGCGCGTGCTCGGGCGCGACAACGATGGCCGCATGATCACCGGGGTGTGCGCGGGCCTCGGGAGGTACACGGGGATGGACCCTGTGATCTTCCGGGTGGGCTGCGCGGTCCTGGTGATCGGCTCCGGCATCGGCATCATGCTGTACGTCGCGGCCTTCCTGCTGATGCGGGCGCCGGACGGCGGCCCCGGATACGCCGAGCAGTGGAGCCGCCGGGTGTTCGACCCCGAGACGGTGATGGGACTGCTCGGCACGATCTTCACGCTCGGCCTGGTCATCAACCTCGCCGCGGACGGCATCGGCGTCGCCACCGTCGTCGTCGGCACGCTGCTGGCCATCACCCTGCTCGCGGCGCACGCCCGCGGCGTGGACCTGCTGGGGCTGGCCAGGTCGCTCCCCGAGCGCCTGCGCACCGCCTCCCAGCGTCCCGCCCCAGCTCCGTACGCCCCGCCGGCGTTCGTGCCCTCCATGGGACCGCCTCCCATGGGGACGCCCGCCTCGGGGATGCCCGCGGCCGGGATGTCCGCCACGGCCACCTACCCGCAGGACGCTCCGCCCGCGGCACCCTCCGCCGAGCCCGCGGGGGCACCCGGGGCACCGGGCACACCAGGGGCGCCGCTCCCCTACCGCTCGTTGTCGGAGCTGGCACGAGAGGCCGCGCGTGAGGCACGCCAGGCCACCGAGGCCGCGCGCCAGGGCCGGCCCGTGCGGCCGGCCGCGCCACCGCCACCGCCGCCGCCCACGTGGCCGGGACGGCGGGGCGGCTACGACTCCTCGGGCGAGCCCTTCGCCCCGCACGGCCCGTACGCCCGGCAGCCGTACAACCCCTACGAATGGGCCCGCACCGGCACCGTGCACCCTCCGAACAAGAGGGAGCGGCGGCCGAGGGCCTACATCGGCGGGCTCACCGTCTTCATCGCGCTCCTGGTCGGAGGGATCATGGTCGCCACGCAGGCGCCGCCCAGCCCGTCACACCTCCCACTGATCGGCGGGGTGGCGCTCATCATCGTCGGCGCGGGACTGCTCATCACGACGTGGTTCGACCGGGGCGCCGGACTGGTCGCCGCCGGGACCGTCCTGTCGCTCGTCCTGATCGCGGGGGCCGGTGTGAGCGACATCCCGAAGAAGATCGGCAGCTACACCTGGGAACCGGTGGACACCTCCGAGCCGGTGCGCACCTACGCGGTCGGCATCGGGGACGGCACGCTCGACCTGAGCGACACCAAGCTGCCCCCCGGCTCCCGCACCCGGTTCGACGCCTCGGTGTCGGTCGGCGAGATCAAGGTCATCGTGCCCCGCACCGCGCGGGTCGAGGTGTTCGGCCACACCCGCCTCGGCGACGTCAAGATCGAGCACAAGGTGAAGGGCGGCACGGACATCACCCACAACGGGGTGCTGGCGCCGGACGTCCCGGTGAGCGGCCCGGTGCCGGTGATCGAGCTGCACGTCAAGGCGGGCATCGGGGACGTCGAGGTGTGCCGTGCTGCCTGAGCCCGGCGAGACCGCGCCGGTGAAGAAGAAGCGCCGGTACTGGCACCGCACCGACTGGTTGTCGTTGTTCTCCGGCCTGCTTTTCATCGGCATCGGGATCCGATACCTGGTGAAACCGCCGCCTGACACGGGCGTCATGCTCCTCGCCCTGGTCTCCGGCCTCGGTTTCGCCGGTTTCTTCGCGGTGATCTCCCGCGCGATCCGCAAGCGCTGAGACGGGAGAGGCGGGTCTTTTACCGTCACGGGGGTTGACCAGGGAGCCCATCGGCGTACTTTCGCATTTGTCGGTTCTCACTCCTACCACATCAATCCCCGTTAGTGCGCTCGCCAGGTACGGCGCCTGCCGAAGCTCCACCTCCAGCGAGGTCCGCACTGGCCGCGCACGGGACCACGGCCCGAGGGCCGTACGTCAGCGATGACGCCTGAACAGCGCGCGCATGGAGGACGAATGACCCGTATCACCGTCACCGTCGACGGAATCGCGTACGAGGAGGAGGTGGAACCCCGGCTGCTGCTCGTCCATCTGCTGCGAGATCGCCTCGGCCTGACGGGCACGCCGATCGGCTGCGACACCGGCAACTGCGGCGCCTGCACCGTCATGCTGGACGGCCGGAGCGCCAAGAGCTGCTCGGTGCTCGCCGTGCAGGCCGACGGATCCGACGTCGTCACCGTGGAGGGCCTGTCCGCCGACGGCGGCGGCTGGCACCCCATGCAGCGGGCCTTCCACGAGGAACACGCCCTGCAGTGCGGCTACTGCACCCCCGGCATGATCATCGCCGCGATCGACCTGCTCAAGGACGACCCCGACCCCTCCGACGACGCCATCCGCCACGGCCTCGAAGGCAACCTGTGCCGGTGCACCGGCTACACCAACATCGTCAGGGCCGTCCGGCGCGGCGCGCGGGACATGAGCGGCCAGGACGCGGCCACCGCGACCGGGGAGGGGGGCCGATGACCGAGGAACTCGACGCCGGCATGGTGGCGCGCACCATCGCCGAGAGCGACATGCTGAGCGAGCCCGCCCCCGGCCGCGCGGAGGTCGGCGCGGCGCGGCGGCGCAAGGAGGACGCGCGCCTGGTCACCGGCCGCACCCGGTGGACCGACAACATCCAGCTCCCCGGCATGCTGTACGTGGCGTTCCTGCGCAGCCCCATGGCGCACGCCCGGCTGACCCGGGTGGACGTCTCCGGCGCGCTCGGCCTGCCCGGCGTGGTGGCGGCGTTCAGCGGGCGCGACCTGGCGGACGAGCAGGGCAGCCTGCCGTGCGCCTGGCCGGTCACCGAGGACATCGTGATCCCCGACCACCCGCCGATGGCCGTGGACGAGGTGAGGTACGCGGGCGAGGCCGTCGCGTGCGTCGTCGCCACCGACCGGTACCGGGCCGCGGACGCGCTGGAGGCCGTCGAGGTCGACTACGACCCGCTGCCGCCGGTGCTTGACATGACCGAGGCCCTCACCGAGGGCTCCCCGAAGGTGCACGAGCAGGGCAACCGCTCGTTCGTGTGGAAGTTCGCCGCCGGGGACATCGGCGCGGCGTTCCAGGACGCCCCGGTGGTCGTGGAGCGCACCTACGTGCAGCAGCGGCTCATCCCCTCGGCCATGGAGCCGCGCGCGGTTGTCGCGCAGAGCGACGGCGACGCCTTCACGCTGTACTCGGCGACCCAGATCCCGCACATCCTGCGGATCATGCTGGCGTCGGTCACCGGCATCCCCGAGCACAAGCTGCGGGTGATCGCCCCGGACGTCGGCGGCGGCTTCGGCTCCAAGCTCCAGGTGACCGCCGAGGAGGTCATCCTGCTGCTCCTGGCGCGGCGGCTCGGCAAACCGGTCAAGTGGACCGAGTCGCGCTCGGAGGGCAACCTCACCGTGCACCACGGCCGCGACCAGCTCCAGCGCATCTCCCTGGCCGCCGAGGCGGACGGGCGCATCCGTGGCCTGAAGGTGGACCTGCTGGCCGACATGGGCGCGTACCTGATGCTCGTCACGCCGGGCATCCCGCTGCTCGGGGCGTTCATGTACAACGGCATCTACAAGATGGACGCCTACGACTTCACGTGCACCGGCGTGTTCACCACCAAGATGCCCACCGACGCCTACCGGGGCGCCGGCCGGCCGGAGGCGACGTATGCCATCGAGCGGGTGATGGACGAGCTGGCGCACGAGCTCGGCCTGGACCCCGTCGAGGTGCGGCGGCGCAACTGGATCAGGCACGAGGAGTTCCCGTACGCCACCATCGCCGGCCTGACGTACGACTCGGGCAACTACGAGGCGGCCACCGACAAGGCGCTCGCCCTGTTCGGGTACGACAAGCTGCGCGCCGAGCAGGCCGACCGGCGCGAGCGCGGCGACCACGTGCAGCTCGGCATCGGCACCTCGACCTTCACCGAGATGTGCGGCCTGGCGCCGAGCCGGGTGCTCGGCTCGCTCAGTTACGGCGCGGGCGGCTGGGAGCACGCGGACGTGCGCATGCTGCCGACCGGCAAGGTCGAGGTGGTCACCGGGTCGAGCCCGCACGGCCAGGGCCACGAGACGGCGTGGAGCCAGATCGTCGCCGACGCGCTCGGCGTGCCCTTCGAGGACGTCTCGGTGGTGCACGGCGACACCGCCGTCTCGCACAAGGGCATGGACACCTACGGCTCGCGCTCGCTGGTGGTGGGCGGCATCGCGGTGCTGCGCGCCTGCGACAAGGTGAAGGAGAAGGCCAGACAGATCGCGGCGCACATGCTGGAGGCGTCACCCGACGACGTCGAGTTCGCCGAGGGCACGTTCCGGGTGCGCGGCACCGACGCGGGCAAGACGATCCAGGAGGTCGCGCTGGCGACGTTCGCGGCGCACGACCTGCCGGACGGCGTGGAGCCGAGCCTGGACTCCTCGGCGACGTTCGACCCGGAGAACTTCTCGTTCCCGCACGGCACCCACCTGTGCGCGGTGGAGGTGGACACCGAGACCGGAGGCGTCAAGATCAGGTCGTACGTCGCGGTGGACGACGTGGGCAAGGTCGTCAACCCGATGATCGTGGAGGGCCAGGTGCACGGCGGGCTCGCCCAGGGCATCGCGCAGGCGCTGTTCGAGGAGGCCGTGTACGACGCCGAGGGCAACCTGCTCACCACCACGATGGCCGACTACCTGCTGCCGTCGGCCGCCGACCTGCCCGACTTCGTCACCGACCGCACCGAGACGCCGGCCACCACCAACGCGCTCGGCGTCAAGGGCGTCGGCGAGGCCGGCACGATCGCCTCGACCCCCGCCGTGGTCAACGCCGTCGTCGACGCGCTGCGGCCGTACGGCGTCCACGACGTGCCCATGCCCTGCGCCCCGGAACGTGTGTGGCGGGCGATCAACGGAGGTGCCGCGTGATCCCGGCCACGTTCGACTACGTCCGCCCGGCGACGCTGGAGGAGGCGCTTGACGTCCTGCGCGACGCCGGGGACGAGGCCAAGGTGCTGTCCGGCGGCCAGTCGCTGCTGCCCCTGCTGCGGCTGCGGCTGTCGTACCCCTCGGTCCTGGTGGACGTCGGCCGCCTCGGCGAGCTGCGCGGCGTCAGGGACGAGGACGACCACGTGCGCATCGGCGCGGGCACCACCCACGACGAGGTGGTGCGCTCCGCCGTCGTCAACGCCGAGTGCCCGCTGGTCGCGCTCGCCACCGCGACGGTGGCCGACCCCGCCGTCCGCCACCGCGGCACCTTCGGCGGTTCCCTGGCGCACGCCGACCCCGCGGGCGACCTGCCCGCCGTGGCGGTGGCCCTGGACATGGAGCTGGTGCTGCGCTCGGCGTCCGGCGAACGGGTGGTCGCGGCCCGCGACTTCTTCGCCGACTACCTGGAGACGGTCATGGAACCCGGTGAGATCCTCACCGCCGTCCGGGTCCCCAAGCTCGGCCCCGGCTGGGGTTGCCACTACGAGAAGTTCCAGCGCACCGCCCAGGCCTGGGCCATCGTCGGCGTCGCCGCCGCGGTCCGGGTCTCCGGTTCGGGTGGCTCGCGGCGCGTCGAGGAGGCCAGGGTCGGCCTGACCAACATGGGCTCCACCCCCGTCCGCGCCACCGCCGTCGAGTCGGCCGTCCCCGGTGCCGAGCTGAACGGCGCCGCGGCCAACGGCTCGGGCGGCGCACTGCGCGACGCGTCCGCCCTCGCCGCGGACGGCACGTCCCCTCCTGCCGACCTGCACGCGTCCCCCGCCTACCGCGCCCACCTCGCCCGGGTCCTGACCTGCCGGGCGCTGTCGGCGGCGGCCCTGGCGGTTTAGACCTGTTTTCCGCACGAGCCCGAAAGCCCCTGGCCGGGTGCTATGTGCTGTCCGGCACGGGGATCGATCGGTCCAGGTCGTCGAAGGCGACGTGCGGAAAACGGGTCAGGCGATACCGCGGGGATCGGCGGACCTTCTCCGCGGATCCCCGTGGGAGCGGTGACGCGCCGTAGGGTGGAAGGAGACGCCCGACCGGCGATATGCCGCAATAGTGATTTCAGTTATTGGGTAGTGCGGTATCGGGGTATCGCGGCATACAGCTGGTCGTGCGCACGAACTGGTGAGAGGAGGAGGCAGGCACTCCCGCCCTCCATCTGGGCGGCGCGTCCCTGCCGAGAATCTGATGGCGATGCGGTTCGAGCATGACTTCACGGTCCCCGTGCCCGTCGAGCAGGCGTGGGCGGTGCTCCTCGACGTGGAGCGGGTGGCGCCGTGCCTGCCGGGGGCGACGCTCGACACCGTGGAAGGGGACGCGTTCACCGGGCGGCTCAAGGTGAAGGTCGGGCCGATCACCGTGACGTACCGAGGCCAGGCGACGTTCACCACCGTCGACAAGGACGGCCACACCATCGGCATCAGCGCGTCGGGCAAGGAGGCGCGGGGCACCGGCACGGCCAAGGCGGACGTCGAGGCGGCGCTGTCCGGCGAGGGCGGCTGGACCCGGGTGAACGTGCGCACCTCCTTCAACGTCACCGGCCGCCCCGCGCAGTTCGGCCGCGGCGTGATGGCCGAGGTGGGCGCCAAGCTCATCGACCGTTTCGCCGCCAACCTCGCGGCCCTGCTCCGCGACGTCCAGGAGCCCCCCTCGGAGAAGGCCCTCGCCGAAGGCGCCGCCCCCGCGTCCACCGAGCCCGCCACCACCCCGTTCAACGAGCCCGTCGAGTCGCCCTCCCCTCAGGCGGTCCCCGCCCCTCTGAAGCCCGCCGCGAACGGCACCGAACCTCCCGCGCGCCACCTGTCGGCCGTCCCCGACCCCGCGGACGTGGAGGAGCTCAGCGCACGCGAGGCGCACCCGGCCGGCACGGCGCGCACCAGCCGCACCCCGGAGGAAGAGGCCCTGGACCTGCTGGAGGTCGCGGGTGTCCCCCTCCTCAAGCGCCTCGCCCCCGCGGCGGCGGCCGTGACCGCGGCGATCCTGCTGGCCTGGGTGCTGCGCCGCCTGTTCACCCGCCGCTAGACCCGGCGATATACGCAAAAGTCCGGCAAGTGGGGGTCAGCAGTCCCCTGGCAGAGGCGGCAGAGCGGGTGGCACGGGAATACCCGAGTCAGCACGGATGCCGACTCGGGGGGCAGCATGCGACCGGACGTCAGCGTTGTGCTCACCACCTTCGACGACCCGGACCCCCGGGTCGTGCGGTCGGTGCTCGGGCAGTCGCTGGGGAACCTGGAGCTGATCGTCGTCGGGGCCGGGACAGGCGGGCCCGGCGGCGGGGACGGGCGGGTGCGGTTCGTCGCGGGGCAGGACTCCGGCGGGCGGGGGGCGGCGCGCAACGACGGCCTGGACGCGGCGCGGGCACCGTTCGTCATGGTGCTGGACGCGGGGGCCGAGCTGACGCGGCACGCCTGCGGGAGCCTGCTCGCGGAGGTGGAGCGGACGGGGGCGGACTTCGCGACCGGGGCGATCGGGTGGGGCCAGGCGCGCGGACGGGGAACGGCGGCGGCGCCGCGGGCGGGGCTGTACGCGCCGCGGCGGGTGGTGGACGGGATACGCGCGGAGCCGCGGATGTTCCTGGACGCGGCGGCGACCAACAAGCTGTACCGGACGGCGTTCCTGCGCGAGCACGGGCTGCGGTTCCCCGAGGACGTCCACGGGGAGGACGTCGTGTTCACCTCCACGGTCTTCCGGGACGCGCGGCGGTTCGCGGTGGTGCCGTGGCCGGTGCGGCTCGTCACGGCGGGGAGGGCCGGGGACGACGCCGGCGACATGGAGGACGTGCGGCGGCGGGTGCGGGCCGCGCGGATGGCGGACGCGCGGCTGCGCGACGGCGGGGCGCCCGACCTCGTGGGTGACCGGCAGCGGCGGTTCCTGGTGCACGATCTGCGTGAGCACCTGGACGGGCTGCCGCGGCGGAGCACCGTGTGGGTCAAGGAGTTCGCGGCGGTGCTGCGGCCCTACCTGGACGAGCTGGAGCCGGGTGTCGCGGCCACGGTGGACCCGATGGTCGCGGTGTGCTGCCACCTCGTGCAGGCCGACCGGGTGGACGACCTGGTGGTCGCGGCGCGGTCGCTCACCACGCCGCGGGCCGCGCCGCGGCACGCGCTGCGGGTGGACGGGCGCACCTACTGGGGGACACGCGCGCACCCGGGACTGGACATCACGGGGCTGGGGCTGGCCGAGCTGCCGTTCTCCGCCTCGCGGATCCGGCACGAGGTCACCGAGATGACGGTGTCGGGCACGGTCGTGTCCATGACGATCAGGACGTACGACCCGTTCGCGGTGCTGCGCCGCCACCGTACCGTGGCCGACCTGGTGGTGCGGGGGGTGCGGGTGCGGCTGGCGCCCCGCAGGCAGCCCGACGGCGGGTACCTCATCAGGGCCGAGACCGACCTCGCGGAGATCCGGCCGGGACGCGACGGGCGTACCGACGCGCTCATCAGGTTCACCCGGGCCGACGGCCACCACACCAGCGACCGGCTGCTGATCGACCCCGCCACTCCCCCGCTGGCGCTCACCGCCGGCGGGCACCGGATCACCGTGGGGCCGGTGGGCGACAGCGCCTTCCTGCGCGTCCGGTGGCGCCGCGCCGGGGCGCGCCGCCGCACGGCCCGGCCGCGGCCCCGGGTGCTCACCGGCGTCCGCGTCAAGGAATGGGTGTACCGGCGGCTGATCCGCGTCGTGCGGCCCCGCCGCGACCTCGCGCTGTTCGAGTCGGCCGGCGGGGCGGCCTGCACCGGCAACCCGAAGTACGTCCACGAGGAGATCCGGCGCCGCGGCCTGCCGCTGCGGGTGTGCTGGTCGGTGCGGGACGACGCGGCGGGCTTCCCGGCGGACGTGCCCCTGGTGCGGCGGATGAGCTGGCGGTACGTCTGGCTGCTCGCCCGGTCGGGGTACTGGGTGGACGACCGCGGCCTGCCGCCCGGCTTCCCCAAGCCCGCCCGCACGCGTTACCTGCAGACGTGGGACGGGTTCCCCGGGCCGGGGGGCGGCGATCCCGCCGGGCGCGGGGCGGCGGTGACCCGGTGGGACGCCCTGGTGTCCCCCGGGCCGGAGTTCGCGCGGGTCTTCGTGCCGGCCACCGAGTTCACCGGCACCGTGCTGCCGTTCGGCTCCCCCAAGTGCGACGTGCTCGTCACCGGCGACCCCGGCGCGGCGGCTCGGGTGCGTGAGGCACTGGAGATCCCCCCGGACCGCCGGATCCTGCTGTACGCCCCGCACCCCGGCACGACGGCCGGCGACGAGCTGGAGACCCTCGCCGAGGCCCTGGCGGGCCAGTGGGTGATCGTGCTCCGCGCCGGCCCGCGGTACAGGGTGCCCCGCCGGGTGCGCCCCCTCGTGCGTTCCGCCGCCGGCTACCCCGAGGTCAACGACCTGATCCTCGCCTCGGACGCGCTGGCGGGCGACTGCATGCCGCTGGTCCGCGACTACGCCTGCACCGGCCGCCCCATCCTGATCTACTCCCCCGGCGGGCCCGCCGCGGACCCGCGCGAGCCCGTGCCCGGTCCCGTCCTGACCACCCCCAAGGAACTCGTGGCGGCCCTCGCCGACCTGGAGGACGTCAGGGAACGGCACGCCGCCCGGTACGCCGACTTCCGGGCCCTGTACTGCGCCGAGGAGACCGGGGACGCGGCCCGCCGGGTCGTCGACGCGTTCTTCCACCCGCACGAGCGCCGCCGATGACGGTCGTGTTCGTCTGTGTGGACGCCGACGCGCTGGGCGGGGTGCAGCAGGTCACGCACACGCTCGCGCAGGGCCTCGCGGTCCGGGGGTACGCGGTGCGGGTCGCCGGGCTGCGGCGGGCGGGGGCGCCGTTCCGTTACGTCGAGCGGCCGCTGTACGAGCGGCGGGCGCCGGGGTGGGGCACCCCGTGGCGCGGCGTGGCGCGGTGGTGGGGGGCGCGGACGCTGCGGGAGGCGGGCGGCGGGATCGCGGTGCTGACCTGCCCTGAGGTCACGGGCCTGCTGGCGGGGACGGTCCCGGAGGGCATGCGGGTGATCGGGCAGTACCACGGGTCGTTCGCGCAGGCCCGCGCGGGCGGACGCCTGGCGCAGGTGCGGCGGCACTACGGCACGCTGGACCGTGCCGTGTTCCCGAGCGCCGACGACGCCTGGCGGTTCGCCGAGGAGGCGCTGCTGCCGAACGCGGTGGACCTGCCGGGCCCGCTGCGCGCCTGGCCGGACACGACGTCGTACCTGGACGTGCCCCGGGTGCTCGGGGTGGGCAGGCTCGTGCCGGGCAAACGGTTCGACCGCCTGATCACCGCGTTCGCCCGCGCGGCCCGGGCCCGCGCCGGGTGGGAGCTCCACCTGGTCGGCGACGGGCCCGAGCTGCCGCGCCTGCGGGCCTGCGCGGCCGCGGCGGGCGTCGCGGACCGCGTGGTGTTCCGCGGGCGGGTCGCGGCGGCCGAGCTCGGCAGGGAGTTCCTCAACGCCGCCGTGCTCGGCCTGACCAGCGAGCACGAGGGCCTGCCGCCGGTGGTGGCAGAAGCGGCGGCGCACGGCATGCCGGCCGTCGCCTTCGACGTGTCAGGCGGGGTGCGCTCCCTGGTGCTGGACGGCACGACGGGTGTGCTCGTGCCGCACCCCGACCTGGACGCGTTCACCGGCGCCCTGGCCGGCCTGATGGCCGACCCGGCCCGCCGCCGCCGGCTCGGCGCCGCCGCCCGCGCCCACGCCGCGTCGTTCCGCCTGGAGCCGGTGCTCGACCGCTGGGAGGAGCTGTTCGCCGCCATCCACCGCTGATCAGCCCTTGATGAGCTCCCCCGCCGCGTCAGCCCTTGATGAGCTCCCCCGCCACGCGCGGCCGGGGCACCCCGGCCAGGGCGAGCTGGCCGGAGGTCAGCATGGCGGCGAGCGGGCCCGGCTCACGGCGGCGGTTCACCTGGTCGCGTGCCTGGCGCTCCAAGCGGCCGAGAGCGCGACGGGTCGCGGTCCTGCGGTAGGTGAGCAGGTGCCGGGCGGACGGCGACGGCGCGCCGCTGAGCTCGTAGCCGTGGTCGCGCAGGCGCCGGGACAGCACGTGCTCGCACAACGCGACCTCCCAGGGCTCGAGGCGCGCGGCCCAGCTCCCCACCCGGGCCGCCGAGACCTCGTTGCGGGTGTTGCGGTGCCACACCTTCCGCGCGGGCACGGCGACGTCGGCCACCCGCTGCGGCTCGCACATCGACGGGTCGAACTCCTCGCCGAGGAACTCGCACAGCTTGGACAGCTCCCCCGCGGGGTCGGCGGTGAGGTCCTCGTAGCGCAGCTCGTGGTAGCTCCCGGGCGGCAGCGACCTCGCCAGGCGCCGGCCCTGGTCCACGGACTCGGCCCAGTTGGCGACGGCGTGGTAGACGTCCAGGGTGTACCACGGCATCTCCTTCAGGGACGCGACGCAGTCACGGCCGTCCCTGACCAGGTGCACGAACTGCGCGTCGGGGAACAGCCGCAGCAGCACGTCGACGTACTTCACGTAGCTCGGCCGCTTGTCGCCCCACCGCGCCTTGCCGAACCGCTCGGCGTACTCGCGGAACGCCTCGCCGACCACCGAGCCGAGCGAGCCGGGCCCCTCGGTGGCCCGGCGCACGTACTCCGCCCGGTCGAGACCGAGCTCGTGGAACTTGGTGGCCTTGTCGCCCGCGATCCACTCGGCCAGCGCGCGGCGCCGCCCGGCGTCGCGCATGTCGCCGTGGACGCGGCGGTGGTAGTAGGCGGACAGCAGGAACCGCGTCTCCGGCGGGACCGCGATGCGCTTGTGCGCGTGCAGCATGAGCTGCAGCATCGTGGTGCCGGAGCGCGGGCAGCCGACCACGAAGATCGGCCGGTCGGTACTCATCGGATCTCCACCCCCGTACGGAACGGATCGGTCCGCAGGCGTGGGCCCGCGGCGGGACGCGGCGCCGGCCGTACGGCCCGGGCCGCCACCGCGCGCGTGGCCTGCCACATGCGGTAGATCAGGAAGACTTCGTTGAGGACGAGCAGGGCGCCCGCCCCCGCCGCGACCGGCAGCAACGCCCCGGCCCCGGCGAGCGGGGCCAGCACGAACACGGCCGCGTGGAACTCGATGCCGCTCATCAGGTGCGTGCGCACCCGGTGCGCGGCGAGGACCCCGCCGGCCCGCCGCCGCGCCCCGGCCACCGGGAGCGGCACCGGGGGCGGCGCCGCGACGTGGCCCGGCGGCGCGTGGGACAACTTCATCGCCGGGTGAGCCTCGTGAGCCACCTGAGCGTCGTGAGCCGGGGGGACCGGCGCGGTGGGCGTCACGGGGCCGAAGGGCGTCACGAACTCGGGCCGCGCCGTGGGCCGCGACGGCACCCGGTGCGGCGCGGGCTCCCTGGTGAGCCACTCGACCGCCATGGCGTCGAGCCGTGCCCTGGCGGTGCGGCGCACCCGCCTCATCTGCGGCGCGTTGACGTACCGGAACAGGTCCAGGATCGCGACGCCCGCGCCGAGCAGCACGTACTCCAGCCGTCCCGTGGCCGCGTACTGGCCGTACGCGAGGCCGCAGGCGCAGCAGACCACCCGGAAGCGGTCGCCCACGTGGTCAAGCCACAGGCCGAACGGCGTGCCGGTGCCCTTCAGCCGGGCGATCTTGCCGTCCACGCAGTCGACCGTGAAGCTCAGGTAGAACACCAGCGCGCCGAGCGCCAGGTGACCGGCCGCGAAGCACGCCGCCGCCCCCACGCCGAGGAGCAGTGACAGGCGGGTGAGGCCGTTCGGCGTGATGTCGGTGTGGTTCGCCACGAGCAGCGCGGCCCGGCAGGCGACCGGGTCGACGAAGAACACCGTCCACCACGAGTCTTTGCGCTTGCGCGTCGCCCGGATGTCATCCAGCGAATAGGACCCCATGGCCACCCAGCATGACTACCCCAAGTCATCGGAATCTTACCCTGTGTAAGTCGCATGAGGTCTGCAGATGGATTCTTGACCGGCCCGGGCGCCTGCCGTCGTTCCTCTTGACCTGCGCGCAGGGTAATGGCCGCCGGCGGAGGAGGAGTGAGACGCGATCACGGGGGAAGCGGGGACGCCGCGCGCTGATTTACCGGTATCGCATGGTTTCTCAGCTAGAGCGGCATTTGGGATAGGGTGGCGCGGCGCTGATGGAAGGAGATGGACGATGCGGCGGTGGTTCCCGATCGTGACGGCGGCCCTGGCGGCCCTGGTGGCGGCGGCCCCGGCCGCGGCGGCCGATCCGAGCGGGGCGGCGAGGACCGGCGCGACGGCGGGGAAGGCCGCGAAGGCGAAGCCCGTCAACTGCGCCAAGGTGAAGTGCATCGCCCTGACCTTCGACGACGGCCCCGGCCGCTACACCGGCAAGCTGCTGGAGACCCTGCGCGAGAACAAGACCACGGTCACGTTCTTCCTGATGGGCGAGCACGTCGACAAGTACCGTGGGACGGCCCGCGCCATCGCCCGCGCCGGGCACGAGATCGGCAACCACACCTACGCCCACCCGCACCTGACGTCGCTGTACGACGGCCTGATCCGCGACGAGCTGGTGCGCGCCCAGGACTCCATCGAGCGGGCCACCGGCAAGCGCCCCACCCTCATGCGACCGCCGTACGGCGACACCGACGACCGGGTGTCCGGCATCGCCGCCGAGCTCGGGCTGGCGCAGATCCTGTGGAACCGCACGTCCCGCGACTGGGAGCTGCGCGACAGCAAGGCCATCACCAAGCGGGTGCTCAAGGACGCCGCGCGCAACCGGATCGTGCTGATGCACGACATCTGGCCGGAGACGGTGGCCGCGATGCCCGGCATCCTGCGTTCGCTGAAGAAGAAGGGCTTCCACGTCGTGACGGTCGGCACGCTGCTGCGGGGCCGCGAGCTCGCGCCCGGGGAGATGTACCCGCTCACCGGCTGGCGCTGACCCGCCGGTTCCCGTCCGGAACCGATCCGTCACGGATCGGCGCGGCGGGCTGGGACGACGTGTATTCTCTCGAACTGGTGTGCCGTACCACTGTTCTCCGGCCACGCGTGATCCGACGTCCCCGGGCTGTTGCCGAAGGAGATCTGGTCGACGATGAGTGACGCAGGTGAGAAGACCGAGCTGTACGCCATGGACATCTCCGATGTCACCTGGCTGAGCGCCCCTGGCAGCACGTCCGACGACCGCATCGAGATCGCCTACCTGCCGGGTGGCGCCGTCGCCCTGCGCAACCCGGCCGATCCCAACGGCACCGTGCTGCGCTACACCGCCGGCGAGTGGCGCGCCTTCGTCCTCGGTGTGCGCGACGGCGAGTTCGACGACTGACGCCAGGCCGCCGCCCTCAGCGGGGCTCGATGTCCAGCACGGCGGCGTTGCCCTCGTCGTCGACGCGCACCACCGCGGCGGCGGTGCCGGCCCTCAGCTCGTCCTGCACCCGGCGGGCGGCGTCCTCCGGCATGAACAGGCTGTCGATGCCGCAGCTCAGCGGCCCCTCTCCCCGGGTCTCGCACGCCAGGTACGGCGGGGCGGCCGGGCGGCTCGTGACGATGCCGGTGCCCTTCCACACCGTGCCGTCGCGGGTCAGGGGCACGAACACCCGGCCGGGGCGCAGGTTCCGCGCGACGGGCAGTCCGGGGTAGTCGAGCGCGGCGTACGCGCCGCGGAACGGGTCGATGGGGTCCACCGGGCCCACGGCGAGGCGGTACCGCGTGCCGGTCAGCCGGGCGGACAACTGGGGCCACACCGCGACCGCGAGCAGCGCGAGCTGGAGCACGATCGCCGCGGCCACCAGCACCGGGCGGGACGTCAGACGGTTCATCGCACCACCCGCATGAGCCTGCGGCGGCCGTAGTCGACCAGCACGCCGGTGACCAGGAACACCACGCCGAGCACGAGGAACAACGCCGCGCCGGACAGCAGCGGCTGGAACACCGCGAAGCTCTGCACCGTCACGAACAGGACCAGCGCGGCGGTGACGAGGTACACCAGCGGCGACAGATCGCGCCGCGCGGCGACGACCGCGAACCACACGGCGGACAGCACGTACACCAGCGTGCCCGCGAGCGCCCGCGCGGTCTGCGCCGCTCCCGGTCCGGCCGGGTACGCCGGCAGCTCTGGCGCCCAGGCCACCAGCAGCAGCGCGGCGCCCAGCATGAGCACCACCGCGGCGACCTCCCTGCGCCCGCCGGTGTCACCCAGCGCGAACGCGGCCGCGCCGGCCAGCACCACGGCCACCAGCCCGGGCCAGATCGCCACCGAGCCGTACATGCCGCCGGCGCCGGACGCACGCGGGAAGGCGGCGACGAACAGGCCGACGAGCACGAGCACCACCCCGGTGAGGCGCCACAGCGGGGCGAACTCAGGACGCCACCCCGCCTCGTGCAGCACGGCGACCGCCACGGACACCACGCCCGCGATCAGCAGGGCCACCGCGACACCGCCCCCGACGGACAGGTGCTCCCCGGCGAACCAGCCGTACCAGCCCGCGCCGAGCACAAGCGCGGCAAGCAGGGGCCCGCGGGCCCCGGTGGCGTAGGCGTAGGCCAGGGACCCCGCGGCCCACACGCCGAGCAGGCTCGACTCGTACGCGGGAACCTGGAGGCTCTGCGCGGCCTGGAAGACCACACCGCCCCCCGCGAGCACGGTCACCAGCCGGGCCGCCTCCGCCCCGCCCTCGGCGCCCGGCCGGGGGCGGCCGTCCGGTCCGGGGCGGACGACACGCGCCAGGATCTCGCCGAGCACGGCGGCGCCCAGCCAGATGATCAGGATGCCGGCGAACCGGGTCAGCGGCGAGATGAGGTGGAGGTTGGCCGAGACCAGCCAGATGAGGCCGACGCCGAGGAAACCGCCGCCGAGCACGAGGATGAGCCGCTCCAGGCTCAGCCGGCGCCCGGGGACGTAGCGGCCGGCGATCTGTGCGGCCGTCCCGGCGTCGATCAGGCCGTCGGCCTGCCAGCGGGCCAGCTCACCGCGCAGCCACTCCAGGCGCCGTGCCGGCACCCGGGTCGTCGCGTCCATTGTTTCTTCTCCGCTCACGGGCCGCGCGGCCCGGTCAGCCAAGGTTACTGGCGGAAACCGCCCGGCGGCTCGGGGTGCCCTGAGGCGGCGCGGGCAGCGAACGCGCGAGGCGGCGGCCGAGGGCCTGCATGGGCCGCTCCACCACACGGTAGGTCAGCCAGCTCAGCCCGAGCACCACGGCGATGTACGCCACGGCGAGCGCCGCCTGCAGGAGCAGGGGCTCGCGGCGGGGGTCGCCGTACAGGGCGAGGAACAGTTTCAGCAGGGGGTGGTGGAGCAGGTAGACCGAATAGCTGACCAGGCCGAGCCACACCAGCGCGCGGGGCACCGCGCGGCGGCGGCAGGCCATGCCGAGCGCGAAGGTGGCGGCCGCCAGCGCCATGGTGACATGCCACACCGGCGGGTCGGCCCACCACCCGGCCCTCGCGGCGAAGAACGGCACGACGGAGAGCGGCACCACCACCCCGGCGACCGCCCAGAGGTGGGAGATCTGGCCACGCTCCCAGCGGTACAGCACGGTGCCGGTGAACATGACGGCCAGGATGGCCGGGCCGAGCCACGGCGCACGCCCGCCGGCCAGCACCAGGACCACCGCGAGCCCGCCGACGACCACCGCCCCGGCGGCGCGCACCCGGCCCGTCCCCGCGATCACGAGGGCGAGGCCGGCGGCCATCACGCCGAGGGAGATCAGCGCCGCGGGGACGTACGCGGTGAGCGGCCTCGCCAGCAGCAGACCGGTGCCGAGCGCGGCCACCGCGAACGCGACCGCCCACAGGCCGCTGCGCCGGTGCAGGCCGCCGACGAACAGCGCGGTGACCAGCAGGTAGAAGGCCATCTCATAGGAGAGGGTCCACATGGTGTCGGCGAACCCGGCCGCCCACACCATGTCGATCAGCATGGTGGCGTGCGCGGCGGCCGTCTCGGGGTCGAGCCCGAGCCCCCGCCGCAGCGGCACCAGCGGGACGCACAGCAGCACGACCCCGATGACCAGCAGGTACAGCGGGTAGAGCCGGAACAGCCTGCCCAGCCAGAACGCGCGCACGTCCCCCCTGCTCTCCAGCGAGGCCGGGATGACGTACCCGCTGACCAGGAAGAACACCATCACACCGTAGATGCCGAGGTTCATCCAGTACGGCCGCAGCCCCGGCAGGAAGCGGTACAGCATGTGCTCCAGCACCACCGCGATCGCCCCCACCCCGCGCAGCGCGTCCAGCCACGCCAGTCGCTGGCCTGCGTGCGAGGGGGTACCCGGGAGAACCGGCTGGGGGGTCGGCATCCGACCAGGCTGACCCACACCGCGCCGCGAGGCAACCGATATCGGTCAACCGGCGGCTGGGCGGCGCGGCGCGGTCACTCCCACTCGATGGTGCCCGGGGGCTTGCTGGTGACGTCGAGGACCACCCGGTTGATCTCGCGCACCTCGTTGGTGATGCGGGTGGAGACGCGGGCGAGCACGTCGTACGGGACGCGGGACCAGTCGGCGGTCATGGCGTCCTCGCTGCTGACGGGACGCAGGACGACCGGGTGGCCGTAGGTGCGGCCGTCGCCCTGGACCCCCACCGAGCGGACGTCGGCGAGCAGGACCACGGGGCACTGCCAGATGTCGCGGTCGAGGCCGGCGCGGGACAGCTCCTCGCGGGCGATGGCGTCGGCCTCACGCAGGATGGCCAGGCGGTCGGCGGTGACCTCGCCGACGATGCGGATGCCGAGGCCGGGGCCGGGGAACGGCTGGCGCCACACCATGGCAGGAGGCAGGCCGAGCTCCTCGCCGGCCCTGCGTACCTCGTCCTTGAACAGGGTGCGCAGGGGCTCCACCAGGGAGAACTTCAGATCGTCCGGCAGGCCGCCGACGTTGTGGTGTGACTTGATGTTGGCGGCGCCGGTGCCGCCGCCGGACTCCACGACGTCGGGGTAGAGCGTGCCCTGCACCAGGAAGTCGACCGGGCCGTCCGCCATGACGGCCCGCTGCTCGTCCTCGAAGACCCGGATGAACTCCCGGCCGATGATCTTGCGCTTCTCCTCGGGGTCGGTCACCCCGGACAGCGCCTTGAGGAACCGCTCCGCGGCGTCCACCACCCGCAGCCGCACCCCGGTGGCGGCCACGAAGTCGCGCTCCACCTGCTCGGCCTCGCCCTTGCGCAGCAGGCCGTGGTCGACGAACACACAGGTCAGACGGTCGCCGATGGCCCGCTGCACGATCGCGGCGGCCACCGCGGAGTCCACGCCGCCGGACAGGCCGCAGATCGCCCGCCCCTCGGGGCCCACCTGGGCGCGCACGGCGTCCACGGCGTCCTCGACGATGTTGAGCATGGTCCAGGACGGCCGGCAGCCCGCCGCGTCGAGGAAGTGCTTCAGCACGGCCTGGCCGTGGTCGGAGTGCAGCACCTCGGGGTGGAACTGCACGCCGTACAGCCCCCTGCCGGGGTGCTCCATGACGGCCACAGGCGTGTCGGACGTCCACCCCGTCACCTGGAAACCCTGGGGCGCGGCGACCACGCTGTCGCCGTGGGACATCCACACCGACTGCGTCGCGGGCAGCCCGGCGAGCAGCACGCCCTCGCTGCTCACTGTGAGCTGGGTGCGGCCGTACTCGGAGATGCCGGTGTGCGCCACCTGGCCGCCGAGCACCCGCGCCATCTCCTGGAAGCCGTAGCAGATGCCGAACGTCGGCACACCGGTCTCGAACAGGCCCTCCGGCGCGGCGGGCGCGCCCTCGGCGTACACCGACGCCGGGCCGCCCGACAGGATGATGGCCTTCGGCCGCTTGGCGAGCATCTCGTCCACCGGCATCGTGGACGGGACGATCTCGGAGTACACATGGCACTCGCGGACCCGCCGGGCGATCAGTTGCGCGTACTGCGCACCGAAGTCGACCACCAGGACCGTGTCGAACTCAGACACCGAAAGACCCCCAAAGAGCTGCCGCGATGCCCCTAGTCTATCGACGGCCCCGGATGGCCGGACGAATTCCAAGATCCACCGATGTGACCCCCGCCACTTCCCCGTGAACCGCGCCCGCGCCGGATTCGTCGTAGGGGCATGAGGACTTCGATCGGCACGGCCGCCGCCGTCGCACTCGCCCTCGGGCTGCTCGCGACGGCATGCACGGGCGGCGGTACGGCGACGCCCCCCGCCTCCTCCGCGACGGCCCCGGCGGGCACGCCGGTGAGCCTCGGCGCCATCAAGCTGGTCTCCTACAGCTCGTGCGACGACATGCTGTCCGGTCTGCGTGAGGCGGCGGCCAAGACGGTCGGGCCGTGGGGCTTCGGCGGGGACACGCTGTTCCGCTCCGCCCGCGAGAACGCGGCCACGGCGCAGGCCGACGCCAAGGGCGCACCCGCCCACTCCACGACGAACGTCCACGAGGCGGGCACCGACGAGCCCGACCTGGTCAAGACGGACGGCGAGCGGATCATCACGGTCACCCGGGGCGTGCTGCGGGTCGTGGACGCCGCCACCAGGAAGGTCACCGGCACGCTGCGGCTGCTGACGACCGAGCAGGGGTGGGTCGCGGCGAACCTGCTGGTGAACGGCGACCGGGCGCTGGTGCTGCTCGGCGAGGGCTCGATGGTCCCGCCCGGCGCCATGGCCAAGCGGGCGGCGCCCGTGTCCGGCCCGCGGTACGTGCTGGTCGATCTGGCGCAGATGAAGGAGATCGGCTCGCTCAGCCCGCTCGGGCAGCAGGTGGACGCCCGCATGGTGGGCTCCACCGTGCGGATCGTGGTCCGCTCCCAGCCGGTCATCGAGTTCCCCGAGGGGCGCCCGGACGACACGGAGCAGGAGCGCCTCGCGCGCAACAAGAAGGCCGTCGAGGAGGCGCCGATCGAGGCGTGGCTGCCGCGGTACGACGTCACCGGGGCCGACGGGAAGACGCGCACGGAGCGGGTGCCGTGCGAGCAGGTCAGCCACCCGGCCGAGTACACCGGCACCTCCATGCTCACGATGCACACCATCGACCTCGGGGCGGCCATCGACGGCGGCGAGCCGATCAGCGTGGCGGCGGACGGCGACACCGTGTACGCCACCCCGTCCAGCCTCTACGTGACCAGCAACCCCGGCTGGTGGGGCCGGGGCCGGGTCCGCCTCCCGATCATCGTCGAGGACGAGCCCGCCGACGTGGTGCCGGTCGACCCCAAGGCCACCCCGGTCCCGGCGCCGGTGAGCCCCGCCGGGGAGGCGGCGTCCACGCCGTCCGGCCCGGTCGCCCCGAAGGCCGAGACCTCCCCCCCGGACGAGAAGGTGGAGCCGAGCAACGACCCCTCGATGCCGTCGCTGCTCCCCGAGCCCACACCCACCGCGCCCTCCGCGACCCCCACCGGCGAGCTGCCGCCGCCCGCCACCGAGCCGCCGACCGGTACGCCCGAGCCCAAGGTCACCCCGGACCCCGCCGATTCGCAGCCGCCGGAGCGCACCGAGGTGCACCGGTTCGACATCACCGGCCCCGGCACGCCGCGGTACACCGGCTCGGGTGAGGTGCCGGGGCGGCTGCTCAACCAGTACTCCCTGTCCGAGCACGAGGGGTACCTGCGGGTCGCCACCACCTCGTTCGATCCTTCGGGGATGACCAGGGGGGACACCTCCAGCGGGGTGTACGTGCTGAAGGCCGACACCCTGGAGCAGGCCGGCGAGGTGACCGGGCTCGGGAAGAGCGAGCGGATCTACTCGGTGCGGTTCATCGGGCCTGCCGGGTACGTCGTCACCTTCCGTGAGACCGACCCGCTGTACACGCTGGACCTGCGCGACCCCGCCCAGCCGAAGGTCAGCGGCGAGCTGAAGATCACCGGGTTCTCGTCCTACCTGCACCCGGCCGGCGACGGGCGGCTGCTCGGCATCGGGCAGGAGGCGAGCGAGCGGGGCCAGATCCAGGGCACGCAGATCTCGCTGTTCGACGTGAGCGACCCCGCGGCGCCGGAACGCCTCGCCCAGTTCCACAAGAAGGAGTCGTCGTCCGAGGCCGAGGGGGACCCGCACGCGTTCTTCTACTGGCCGGCGACCGGGCAGGCCGTGGTGCCGCTGAACACCTGGAACGGCGAGCAGAACTCGGCGGTGGTGCTGAAGGTCGGCGAGGACTCCCTCACCGAACAGGGCGTGATCACGCATCCGGTGCCGAAGCAGGACGAGCGGAACCCGCTCGACCCGCGGGTGCGGCGGGGCCTGATGATCGGTGAGACGCTGTGGACGCTCTCGGACAACGGGCTCAAGGCCAGCGACGCCGCCACCCTCGACGAGCAGGGGTGGGTGCCCTTCACCTGACAGATGGCTTCCGGGTCGTATCGCGCAGTACGGCCCGGGGGTGCCAGGCCGTACGGTACTCGTCCGCGGCGAGCCGAGACGGGGACCGTACGGCCCACGGCACCGAGGGAACGGCGCCGCCGCCGGGCCACGCACCCACACTGCCCCGGCCCGGCGGCGGCGCTGGGCCACGCACCCGCGTCCGCCGGGCCCGGCCGCTGCGCATGCCCGTCCAGCAGGCGCTCGTGGCCGTCCCGGCCGGTCAGACGGACTTGGGGTCGGGCTCGGTGACCGGGACGATCTCCGGGGCGCCGAGGCGGATGGCGTCGGCCTCCTGGTCGGTGTCCTGCTCCTGGGAGCGGCGCTCGGCCTCGATGCGCTTGGTGTAGTACTCGACCTCACGCTTGACCTGCTCGGCGTCCCAGCCGAGCGGGCCAGCCAGCAGCTCGGCGGCCTCCTGGGCGACGGCCGTGCCCCGGTGGAAGGTCTCGATCGAGATGCGGGTGCGGCGGGTCAGGACGTCGTTGAGGTGGCGGGCACCCTCGTGGGTGGCCGCGTAGACCACCTCGGCGCGCAGGTAGTCGTCAGCGCCGGGCAGGGGGCGGCCGAGCGAGGGGTCCTCCTGGATCAGCGTGAGCACCTCGTCGATCAGCGAGCCGAACCGCTGGAGCAGGTGCTCGATGCGGGCGACATGCAGGCCGGACTCGCGGGCCAGCCGGTGCCGGGAGTTCCACAGCGCCTGGTAGCCCTCGGCGCCCACCAGCGGGATGCGGTCGGTGCAGGACGGCGGCACCCGCCGGTCCAGGCCGTGCGCGACGGCGCTCACCGCGTCCTCGGCCATCACACGGTACGTGGTGTACTTGCCACCCGCGATCATGACAAGGCCCGGCACGGGGTGGGTGACCACGTGCTCCCTGGACAACTTGGACGTCTCCTCGGACTCCCCGGCGAGCAGCGGCCGAAGGCCCGCGTACACGCCCTCGACGTCGTCGCGGGTGAGCGGGACCGAGAGCACCGCGTTGACGTGGTCGAGCACGTAGTCGATGTCCTGGCGCGAGGCCGCCGGGTGGGCCTTGTCCAGGGACCACTGGGTGTCGGTGGTGCCGACGATCCAGTGACGGCCCCAGGGGATCACGAACAGCACGGACTTCTCTGTGCGCAGGATGATGCCGGTGAGCGAGTGGATGCGGTCCCTCGGCACCACCAGATGCACGCCCTTGGACGACCGCACGTGGATCTGCCCGCGCCCGCCGACCAGTTCCTGGATCTCGTCGGTCCACACGCCCGTGGCGTTCACCACCTGCCGGGCCCGCACGTCGTACTCGGTGCCCGCCTCCAGGTCCCTGATCCGCACCCCGGTGACCCGCTCCCCCTCGCGCAGGAACCCGATGACCTTGGTCCGCGAGGCCACCTGGGCGCCGTACGCCGCGGCGGTGCGCAGCATGGTGGTGACGTACCGGGCGTCGTCCACCTGCGCGTCCCAGTACTGCACCGCGCCTGTCATCGCCGACTTGCGCAGCGCGGGCGCCAGCCGCAGGGCACGGCGCCGGGACAGGTGCCGGTGGCCCGGCACGCCGCGGGTCAGGCCCGCAGAGAAGCCGAGCGAGTCGTACATGACCAGGCCGGCGCCGACGTAGGGCCGCTCCCAGAGGTGATGGGTCAGCGGGAAGAGGAACGGCACCGGGCGGACGAGATGAGGTGCGATCCGCTGCAGCAGCAACGACCGCTCCCGCAGCGCCTCGCGCACCAGGTCGAAGTTCATCTGCTCCAGGTACCGCAAGCCCCCGTGGATCAGCTTGGACGACCGGGAGGACGTCCCTGACGCGAAGTCCCGCGCCTCCACCAGCCCCACAGAAAGCCCCCGGGTGACCGCGTCGAGCGCGACCCCCGACCCGACGACCCCGCCTCCCACGACCACGACGTCCAGCTCCTGCGCGGGATCCGCCATGCGGCCGAGCGCCGCCGCCCTCTCGGCCGGCCCGAGCCGCGCCGAATGCGTGCCCCCGATCCGGGTCCCGACGCCGTCCGCCCCCCATCCCCGCGTCGCGTCCCGCCGGGCGCCACCATCGTGCCCTGTCATCGCATCCCCCTGGGATATGGCATGTCGCGTCCCGTCATTTCTACCCGTGGGTAGATAACCACACGCCGCGCACACGCCCGCTGGGGCCGGTTCTCTGGACCGTTCCCGGCCCCCGCCGGCGTTCCCGGCCTGGTCCCGGTGGCCGGCGGCCCCAGCGGGAGCGGGCTCGGCGCACCTGCCTGCACACCATCCTGCTATAAATAGCCCTGACCAGGCTCGACCACCCCGGAGCGGCTCGTGACCACGCACCTCGCGACCGAGATCGCGTCCCAGCCGGGCTGCTGGCGCCGCGCCTCGGAGCTGGCGGGCACCGCCCCGCTGCCGCAGCGCGGGGAGCGGGTGGCCGTCACCGGGTGCGGCACCTCCTGGTTCGCCGCCCAGTCCTACGCCTCCTTGCGCGAGCGGGCCGGGCACGGCGAGACCGACGCGTTCGCCGCCTCGGAGTTCCCGCTCGGGCGGCGGTACGACCGGGTGGTCGCCCTCACCCGTTCCGGCACCACGACCGAGGTGCTCGACCTGCTGTGCGAGCTGCGCGGCACGCGGACCACCGTGATCACGGCCGATCCGTCGGCGCCTGTGGTGCCGGCGGCCGCCGAGGTGATCGTGCTGGACTTCGCCGACGAGCGGTCGGTGGTGCAGACACGGTTCGCCACCACCCAGCTCGCGCTGCTGCGCACCCACCTCGGCGAGGACCTCACCGAGGCGATCGCGGACGCCGAGCGGGCCGTCGCCGACGAGGTGCCGGCCGAGCTGATCGAGGCCGAGCAGTTCGCCTTCCTCGGGCGCGGCTGGACGTACGGGCTGGCGCAGGAGGCCGCGCTGAAGATGCGCGAGGCCGCGCGGGCCTGGACCGAGGCGTACCCCGCGATGGAGTACCGCCACGGCCCCATCAGCGTCGCGGGGCCCGGCCGGGTCACCTGGATGCTCGGCGTGCCCCCGCCCGGCCTGCCCGCCGAGGTCGCGCGCACCGGGGCCGTCTTCGTCACCCGGGACACCGACCCCATGGCGGAGCTGATCCGCGTCCAGCGCCTCGCCGAGGCCCGCGCCCTCGCGCTCGGGCTGGACCCCGACCGTCCGCCCCACCTCACCCGATCGGTGATCCTGTCCCCATGAGCACCACACTCACCGACGCCCGCGTCGTGACCCCCGGCGGCATCCATGAGGGCTGGCTCACCATCGAGGACGGCCGCCTCACCCACATCGGGCGGGGACGGGCACCGGGCGCGGGGGAGAGCCTCGGGGGCCGCCACGTCGTCCCCGGCTTCGTCGACATCCATACCCATGGGGGGGCCGGGGCCTCCTTCCCCTCCGGCGACCAGGACCAGGCCCGGCGCGCGGCGGAGTTCCACGCCCGCCACGGCACCACCACGATCATGGCGAGCCTCGTCACCGCCTCCATCGAGGACCTGTCCCGCGCCACGGCCGCCCTGGCCGAACTCTGCGACGACGGCCTGCTCGCCGGAGTACACCTGGAAGGCCCCTACATCGCCCCGTCGCGCCGCGGAGCCCACGACCCCGGCCTTCTGCGCCACCCGTCCCCCGGAGAGCTCACCGCGCTCCTGAAGGCCGGGCGCGGCCACGTCCGCATGGTCACCATCGCCCCGGAGCTCCCCGGCGCCCTGGACACCGTGCGCACCGCGGTCTCCGAAGGCGTGATCGCGGCCCTCGGCCACAGCGACGCGACCTACGACCAGGCCCGCGACGGCATCGAGGCCGGCTGCACGGTCGCCACCCACCTGTACAACGCCCTGCCTCCCCTGCACCACCGCTCCCCCGGCCCGGTCGCCGCCCTCCTGGAGGACCCCCGCGTCACCGTCGAGCTGATCAACGACGGCGTCCACGCCCACCCCGCCATGCTCCGCCTGGCCGTCTCCGCCACCGGCGCCGCCCGCGCCGTCCTGGTCACCGACGCCATGGCCGCCGCCGGCATGGGCGACGGCACCTACCGCCTCGGCACCATGGAGGTCGACGTCACCGGCGGCACCGCCACCCTGACGGACGGCGGCGCCATCGCCGGCAGCACCCTGACCATGGACACCGCCTTCCGCCGCGCCGTCCACGACGTGGGCCTGACCCTGGAACAGGCCACCGAGATGTCCTCCCACACCCCCGCCCGTGTCCTCGGCATCGACTCCCGCACCGGCTCCATCACAGTGGGCCACCAAGCCGACCTGGTCGTCCTCAACGACAACCTGACCGTCCACCGCGTGATGCGCCACGGCACCTGGCTCCCCACCACCTGACCCACCCCGCCGGGCCACGGCACCCGGCTCCCCCGGCTCCCCCGGCACCCGACCGGCCCCCGCCGGGTCACCGGCAGGGGCCGTTCGCCTGGGTGCGGGTCAGTGGTGCTGGGGGGCCACGACGACCTCGACGCGCTGGAACTCCTTGATGTCGGAGTAGCCGGCCGTGGCCATGGTGCGGCGGAGTGCGCCCATGAGGTTCATGGAGCCGTCGGCCACCGTGGAGGGGCCGTGGAGGATCTCCTGGAGGCTGCCGATGGTGCCCACCTCCACGCGGGCGCCTCTCGGGAGGTCGGGGTGGTGGGACTCCGAGCCCCAGTGGTGGCCCCGGCCGGGGGCCTCCACGGCTCTGGCCAGGGGGGAGCCGACCATCACGGCGTCGGAGCCGCAGGCGATGGCCTTGGCGATGTCGCCGGAGCTGGTCATGCCGCCGTCGGCGATGACGTGCACGTAGCGGCCGCCGGACTCGTCGAGGTAGTCGCGGCGGGCGGCGGCAACGTCGCCGATGGCGGTGGCCATGGGGACGGCCACGCCGAGGACGGTGCGGGTCGTGTGGCCGGAGCCGCCGCCGAAACCGACCAGCACGCCGGCGGCACCGGTGCGCATCAGGTGGAGTGCGGCGGTGTAGGTGGCGCAGCCGCCCACGACGACGGGGACGTCGAGTTCGTAGATGAACTGCTTGAGGTTGAGGGGCTCGGCGCGGCCGGAGACGTGTTCGGCGGAGACCGTGGTGCCGCGGATGACGAAGATGTCGGCGCCGGCGTCGATGACGGCCTTGTAGTGCTGGGCGGTGCGCTGGGGGGACAGCCGGGCGGCGGTGGTCACGCCGGCGGAGCGGATCTCCTCGATGCGGCGGCCGATGAGCTCGTCGCTGATCGGGGCGGAGTAGATCTCCTGCAGGCGCCGGGTGGCCGCCTCACCCTGGAGCTCGGCGACCTCGGACAGCAGGGACGCGGGGTCCTCGTAACGGGTCCACAGGCCTTCGAGGTCCAGCACGGCCAGGCCGCCCAGGCGGCCGATGTGGATGGCGGTGGCCGGCGAGACCACGCTGTCCATGGGGCTCACCACCACGGGGAGCTCGAAGCGGTAGGCGTCGATCTGCCACGCGATCGACACCTCCTCGGGGTCCCGGGTGCGCCGCGACGGCACGATGCCGATCTCGTCCAGCTCGTACCCGCGGCGGCCGCTCTTGCCCCGCCCGATCTCAACCTGAGTCATGCTTCGCTCGTTCCCGTTCCTCGGTGACGCCCGCGCCTGGGGCACACATCGTTCTACCCCGCCACGACCGGTGCATCCCGGGCGGGCGGCTCAGCGGCCGTGGTAGTTGGGGGCCTCGACGGTCATCTGGATGTCGTGCGGGTGGCTCTCCTTGAGTCCCGCGGCGGTGATGGGCATCAGCAGGCCGTTCTCGTGCAGCTCGGCGATGGTGCGCGACCCGGTGTACCACATGCCCTGGCGCAGGCCGCCGACGAGCTGGTGGGCCACGGCGGCCACGGGGCCGCGGTAGGGGACCTGGCCCTCGATGCCCTCGGGGATGTACTTGTCCTCGCCGGCGACGTTCTCCTGGAAGTAGCGGTCCTTGCTGTAGGAGCCGCCGCGCTCGCGGTTGCGCACCGCGCCGAGGGAACCCATGCCGCGGTACGACTTGAACTGCTTGCCGTTGATGAAGATCAGCTCACCCGGCGACTCCTCGCACCCGGCGAGCAGCGAGCCCAGCATCACGGCGTCCGCGCCGGCGGCGATGGCCTTGGCGATGTCGCCGGAGTACTGCAGGCCGCCGTCGCCGATCACCGGCACACCCGCGGGGCCGGCCGCCAGGGACGCCTCGTGGATGGCCGTCACCTGGGGGGCACCCACGCCGGCCACCACGCGGGTGGTGCAGATGGAGCCGGGGCCCACGCCGACCTTGACGGCGTCGGCGCCGGCGTCGATCAGCGCCTGCGCGCCCGCCCGGGTCGCGATGTTGCCGCCGATGACGTCCACGTGGGAGCTCGCCTTGATCTTGGCCACCATGTCGCACACCCCGCGCGAGTGGCCGTGGGCGGTGTCGACCACGATGACGTCCACACCGGCCTCGATGAGCGCCTGCGCCCGCTTCTCGGCGTCGCCGGCGACGCCGACCGCCGCGCCGACCACCAGACGGCCGTCGGCGTCCTTGGTGGCGAGGGGGTACTGCTCGCTCTTCGTGAAATCTTTCACAGTGATCAGGCCGCGCAGCCGGCCCCCGGCGTCCACCAGCGGCAGCTTCTCGACCTTGTTTTCGCGCAGCAGCCGGAACGCCTCGTCACGTGACACCCCGACGGGCGCGGTGACCAGCGGCATCGGGGTCATGACCTCGCGCACCGGCCGGTCGTGGTCGCCCTCGAACCGCATGTCGCGGTTGGTGACGATGCCGAGCAGCACCCCGCTGTGGTCGGTGACCGGCACGCCGGAGATGCGGTACTTGGCGCACAGCCGCTCCACATCGGCCAGCGTGTCGTCCGGCGCGCAGGTCACGGGGTTGGTGACCATGCCGGCCTCGGAGCGTTTCACCAGGTCGGCCTGCTGGGCCTGGTCCTCGATGGACAGGTTGCGGTGCAGGATGCCGATGCCGCCCTGCCGGGCCATGGCCACCGCCATGCGTGCCTCGGTGACCGTGTCCATCGCCGCGGAGACCAGGGGGACGCGCAGGGTGATCGAGCGCGACAGACGGGTGGTGGTGTCGGCGTCACCGGGTTGGAGATCGGAATACGCGGGCACCAGCAGCACGTCGTCGAACGTCAGCCCCTGCTCGGTGAACCTGGCCATCTTTCACCCCATCTGTACCCTTGGCGCACTCAAAACCGGGAAAGGCGCCGACCCCGGGACACCAGTTTAGTGGCCCCCTGGTCAGGGGCTTGTCCGCCCTGTGGACGGAGATCACATCCCGCTGCGAGGTCATAAGCTTCCCGGCACTTCCCTCACCAGGACAACCAAGGGTCATAAGGTGGAATGCGTGCTGGAAGACGTCCCCCGCGACCCGTTCGCGGACGACCCGAACGACCCCACCGCGGCACTCGGCGAGCTCGAACGCTGCGAGCCGCTGACCCTGGCCGAGCGCGAAGAGGCGCTCACCGACCTCGCCGACGTGGAGGTCTTTCGCTCGCTGCTCGAACCGCGGGGTGTCCTCGGACTGTGCCTGGACTGTCCTGAGTGTGGCGAGCACCACTATTTCGGCTGGGATCTCCTGCGGGGGAACCTGCGTCAGATGATCAACCATGGGCGGCCTCAGGTGCACGAGCCCGCCTTCGAGCCCGACCCCGCGCACTACGTGTCCTGGGAGTACGCCCGGGGCTACGTCGACGGCGTGATCGACACCGAGGAGAGCCGCTGATCGACGTCCTCGGCGAGCGCCCTCAGCAGGCGCACGGCGGCGTCGCCGCCCGGCACGGGTTCCCGGCGCGCCAGCGCGTCGAGGACCTCGTCCGTCCGGAGCACTGCCGGATCGGCCTCCGGCCCGTGTCTCCGGATCGGATGCGCCGGGCGGAGGGAGGTCAAGCTATCGACTCCATGTCGGCCATCGCCCGCAGCCTGGCCAGGGCCCGATGCTGGGCGACGCGAACAGCGCCTGGTGACATACCGAGTACGTTACCCGTCTCCTCCGCCGACAGTCCCGAGACCACGCGCAAGATGATCAGTTCGCGCTGGTTGTCGGGCAGGCGGGACAGCAGCGCGCGGGCGTGCTCGGCCTCGATGTAGCGCACCACGGTCTCCTCCGGCCCCGGCCCCTGGTCGGGGCCGTCCGGCAGGTCCTGCGTGGGCACGGCGGACCGCACGGAGCTGCGCAGCGCGTCGGCGACCTTGTGCGAGGCGATGCCGAAGACGAACGACGCGAACGGGCGGCCCATGTCCCGGTAACGGGGCAACGCGGCGAGCACCGCGATGCACACCTCCTGGGCGACGTCGTCGGCTATGTGGTAATGACCGGAGACCCGGCCGAGCCGGGCGCGGCAATAGCGCACCACCATAGGGCGCAACCGGCCCAGCAATGATTCGATCGCGCTGCGATCCCCCTGTACGGCAAGGCTTGTCAGATCCCTGAGGTCGGACTCGTCCGATCTCGTCGCAAGCCTTACCCCAGCCTTGGCGTCGGCGACGCATCCCTCGGTCACGTTACGCATGATGCCCGCCACGATCGCGTATGTCGTCATCGTGAATGGATACGGATTGGTCACATTGACGCGTCGATAACCGAGGGTAATCATTCGAACACAGGAGTGTTTCCATATTTCGCGGACGTAGCCGAATTCGCGGGTATTTGTTAGATGTCGCCCGCGGAGGGGAAGGATGAGGTTGACGTCCGCCCGACGCCCCGGCACGCCGATCGGTTTACCGTGCCCTCAAATCCGGTGCCGGCGAAAATCGTTTGAACGAAATAGCAGCGGCCCGCGCCTGTGACAGGCGCGGGCCGCTACGTCGAACCGTGGGGGCGGGTCAGTGGCCGTGGCCGTGACCGTGACCCTGGCCCGCGGCGGCCGGAGCCTCCTCCTCGGGCTTGTCCACGACGAGCACCTCGGTGGTGAGGAGCATGCCCGCGATGGAGGCGGCGTTCTGCACCGCCGAGCGGGTGACCTTCACCGGGTCGATGACGCCCTCGGCGACCAGGTCGCCGTACTGGCCGGTGGCGGCGTTGAGGCCGTGGCCCGCCGGCAGGTCGCTGATCTTGGCGGTGATGACGTAGCCCTCAAGACCGGCGTTCTCCGCGATCCAGCGGGCGGGCTCGACGAGCGCCCGGCGGACGATGGAGACACCGGTGGCCTCGTCGCCCGACAGGCCGAGGTCGTCCAGCTCCTTGGACAGGTGCACCAGCGCGGAACCACCGCCGGAGACGATGCCCTCCTCGATCGCGGCGCGGGTGGCCGAGATGGCGTCCTCGAGGCGGTGCTTCTTCTCCTTGAGCTCCACCTCGGTGGCGGCGCCGACGCGCAGGATGCACACGCCGCCGGACAGCTTGGCGAGGCGCTCCTGGAGCTTCTCGCGGTCCCAGTCCGAGTCGGTGTGCTCGATGGCGTACTGGATCTCACGCACGCGGTCGGAGATGGCCTGGGGGTCGCCCGCGCCGTCCACGATGGTGGTGTTGTCCTTGTCCACCACGATGCGGCGGGCGGTGCCGAGCACCTCGAGGCCGACGTTCTCCAGCTTGAGGCCGAGCTCCTCGGAGACCACCTGGCCGCCGGTGAGGATGGCCATGTCCTGGAGCATCGCCTTGCGGCGGTCACCGAAACCGGGGGCCTTGACGGCCACGGAGGTGAACGTGCCGCGGATCTTGTTGGTGACCAGGACGGCCAGGGCCTCGCCCTCGATGTCCTCGGCGACCACGAACAGCGGCTTCTTGGTCTGCGCGACCTTCTCCAGCAGCGGGAGGAACCCGGCGATGGAGGAGATCTTGCCGAGGTGCAGCAGGACGTAGGCGTCCTCCAGCACGGCCTCCATGCGCTCGGGGTCGGTCACCATGTACGGCGACAGGTACCCCTTGTCGAACTGGAGTCCCTCGGTGAACTCCAGCTCAAGGCCCATGGTGTTGGACTCTTCGACGGTGATGACACCGTCCTTGCCCACCTTGTCGAACGCCTCGGCGATCAGCTCGCCGATCTTGGCGTCCTGCGCGGAGATGGTCGCGACGTTCGCGATCTCCTTCTTGTCCTCGACGGTGCGGGCACGCTCGAGGAGGCGGTCGCTCACCGTGCGCGCGGCGATGTCGATGCCGCGCTTGAGGCTGAGCGGCGAGGCGCCCGCGGCGACGTTGCGCAGACCCTCGCGCACCATGGCCTGGGCGAGCACCGTAGCGGTGGTGGTGCCGTCACCGGCGATGTCGTTGGTCTTCGTCGCCACTTCCTTGGCGAGCTGCGCGCCGAGGTTCTCGTACGGCTTGTCGAGCTCGACCTCACGGGCGATGGTGACACCATCGTTGGTGATGGTGGGGGCACCGAACTTCTTGTCGATGACGACGTTCCGCCCGCGCGGCCCAAGGGTCACCTTGACGGCGTCCGCGAGGGCGTTCACGCCGCGCTCAAGCGCGCGGCGGGCGTCCTCGTCGAACTCCAGGATCTTCGGCATTTAAGGTCCTCTCACTGCATCAGAGCCCCGGGCCTTCGGCGAAGTACCCGGGGCTTGATACGCGTTTTCTGTAAGGCTCCGTGGAGATGGCCGCTTACGCGCCCGGGGCTTTACTTCTCGATGATCGCGAGAACGTCGCGGGCGGAGAGCACCAGGTACTCCTCACCGCCGTACTTGACCTCGGTACCGCCGTACTTGCTGTAGAGAACGACGTCCCCTTCCTTGACGTCGAGCGGGATGCGCTTCTCGCCGTCCTCGTCCCAGTTGCCGGGGCCCACCGCGAGGACCTTGCCCTCTTGCGGCTTCTCCTTGGCGGTGTCCGGGATGACAAGACCGGAAGCGGTCGTCTGCTCGGCCTCAAGCGGCTGGACCACGATGCGGTCGCCGAGCGGCTTAACGGGAACCTTGGTGGCGGTCGTCACGATCGGACCTCCCCTTCAGATATGTGATGACGAGCTGAAGAGGCGACCAGCGGCCTGCCGTCGCGGGTGTCAGACCTGCCTCGTCGCATTATGTCTGGCACTCTCACTAGCCGAGTGCCAACACTGAACAGTATGCAAGGGCGCCGACACAGTCAACACGGACAGGCCGTCCCAGGTCAGTGCGCTCAACGGTACCCCCGCCAACAGAACGTTCCTCGCGTGAAATGTCCGCTCAAGGCAGGCCGTGACCTGCTCTTGGCTCCCCCGCGGTGCCGGTAGCGTCAGCAAGCGTGGACCTTGACGCTTTCCGCGAACTTCTGACCCCGCACGGCCGGAAAGCGCTGGCGGACGCGGAGCGCACGGTGGCGGAGGGCGCGGACGCGGTCGCCGCGGCGGTGGCGCTGCGCAGGACGTACCCCGCCGGGCTCGCCGGCGCCGCGCTCACCCAGGCGCGGCTGCGGGCCCGCGCCGCCGCGAAGTTCGGGGCGGACGCCGCGGTGATGTACTTCACCCCGGACGGGCTGGAGCAGGCGACCCGGGCCGAGGTGGCGGCGCACCGCGCCCGCCGGTTCGGGCCGGGCGACCGGGTGGCCGACGCCTGCTGCGGCGTCGGCGGCGACCTGCTCGCGCTGGCCCGCGCCGGGTGCCGGGTCGACGCGGTGGACCGCGACCCGCTCACCGTGGAGGCCGCCCGCGCCAACGCCGCCGCCCTCGGCCTGTCCGGCCTGGTGACCGTGACGGTGGGCGACGCCGCGGCGGTGACTCCCGAGCGGTACGACGCGCTGTTCGCCGACCCCGGACGGCGCACCACCGGCAGGCGCGTCTTCGACCCCCAGGCCTACTCGCCGCCGTGGCCGGACGTGCTCGCCCTCGCCGCCCGCGCCAGGGGCGCGTGCCTGAAGGTGGCGCCCGGCGTGCCGTACGAGGTGCTGCCGCCGGGGGCGGAGGCCGAGTGGGTGTCCTGGCGCGGCGAGGTCAAGGAGGCCGCGGTGTGGACCGGCGCCCTGGCCACGGCCTCCGTGGAGCCCGGCCCGGGAGACGTCGTGCTGCGCCGGGCCACCATGCTGCCGTCCGGGCTGAGCCTGACGCCCGATCCGGCGCTCGGGGATCCGCCGGTCGGGCCGGTGGGGCGGTACCTGTACGAACCGGACGGGGCCGCCATCCGGGCGCACCTGGTGGCCGAGGTCGCCGCGTCCGTGGACGGGCGCCTGCTCGACCCGCGCATCGCGTACATCACCGGGGACGGGCCGGCGGTCACCCCGTGGGCGTCGCGGTACGAGGTGCGGGAAACCCTGCCCTTTTCCCTGAAACGGCTGCGGGCGGCGCTGCGGTCGCGCGACATCGGCACCGTGACGCTGAAGAAAAGGGGCTCGGCGCTGGACGTCGAACGGCTTCGCAGGGATTTGCGGCTGTCCGGGGGGAATTCCGGGATTGTGGTGCTCACCCGAATTGGCGAGCATCCGTACGCCCTCATCTGTGAACCCGCCTGACCTGCGACGATAGCAAAGCCGGGCAATTTCTCGGAAATCACGATCTTTTAAACTCGGCCCAGAAAGCGTCATGGTCAGGCACTACAGTTGGCCCGCGCGGGATTTCGCTGACCGTCGTTTCACTTTGTTTTGTTCGTCGTGCCCGCCGGCCGCACCCCCTTCACCGCCGGGCGTGCGCCCGCGAGCGAAGGAGCCCTCGGTGGATCACTCCAACCACACCCTCCTCCAGGCCGGAAGCCAGACCGCCATCTCCGACCGCATGCGCGAGCTCCTCGCCCGCGCGGCCCAGGACCACGTCTACGAGCAGCGCACCCAGGGTGCCGTGCTCGACGAGATCCGCCAGCGGCTCGAAGGCATGGAGTGGCTGCTGCGCGAGGTGCGCGAGCGCGAGCTCGGCGGGCTCAGCGGCGCGCTGGAGGACATGGGCGGGCGGCTCGGCGAGCTTGCCACCCGGCCGCCCTCGTGGGCCGAGGGCCTCGCCCAGCACGTCGAGATCGTCCGTGAACGGGTGGACGGCGTGGGCAGCCGCATCGCGGGCATCGGCGACCGCATCGAGTCGGTGAGCGACCGCGTCAAGCCCGTGTCCGAGCTCCCCGGCCTGTGGACCGACCTCGGCACCGTGCGGGAAGGGGTCGCCGAGGCGCTGAAACGCATCCAGGCGGTCCTGGACGGCACCCACGGCATGGCGGAGCGCATGGCCGAGTTCACCCGCCGCCTGGCCCAGTTCCAGTCCGGCATCGAGGCCGCCGGTGGCCGCTTCACCCGGGTGGACAAGGCCCTGCTCGACCTCACCCAGCGCACCGAGCGGGTGGAGGGTTGCGTCCTCGACCTCAGCGAGGGCATGGAGGACACCCTCGGCGCCACCATGGACCGCCTCACCGCCACCATGGAGAAACTCGCCGCCGGCCTCGACGGCGTCACCACCCGCCTCACCGGCACCGAGTCGCAGATCACCACCCGCCTCACCGCCATCGACACCCACCTGACCGCCCTGACCGCCCGCCTGGAGTCCCTGGACTCCCGCCTCACCACCCACACCGACACGACCCGCACCCACCTGGAGAGCCTGACGGCCACCACGGAGGCGACCCGCTCCGGCGTCCAGGACCTGACGGCGTCGGCGGAGTCCACCCGGTCCTGCCTCCACGATCTGACCGCGTCCGCCGAGGCCACCCGCACCGGCCTGGCCGGCCTGACCACGTCCGTGGAGTCCACCCGGACCGACGTCCGGGACCTGACCGCGACCGTGGAGTCCACCCGGACCGACGTCCGGGACCTGACCGCGACCGTGGAGTCCACCCGGGCCGGCGTCCAGGATCTGACCGCGTCCGTGGAGTCCACCCGGGCCGATGTTCGCGACCTGAGCGCGACCGTGGAGTCCACGCGGTCCGATGTTCGCGACCTGACGGAGGCCGGCCGGTCCGGCATGCGGGACCTGACCGCGTCCGCCGAGGCGACCCGGTCCGGCCTCCAGGGCCTCACCGCGTCGCTGGAGACCGGCCGGTCCGCGCTCCAGGAGCTCGGCACGCGGGCCGAGGCCGTGGAGGAGCGGCTGGCGGGGCACGACGCGCGTTTCAACGCCCTCGACCAGGGGGTCGGGGCGCTCAACAAGGACTTCGAAGGTGTCAACGAGCGCCTTGACCTGCTGGACGACCACCTGGAGGCCGTCAACCAGCGGGTCGGCCAGTTGCCCGCCCTCCTTGAGGTCGGCGAGGTCCACAAGCGCGTCGGCGAGCTGATCGACGCCCAGACCGGCACGCAGGGTGAACGCCTCGACGCCATCGCCGAGCGCGTGGCCGAGACCGTCCCCGCCCTCAGGGAACTCATCCAGGCCCGCCCCGACCAGGCGCAGCTCACCAAGACCGTGGACGACCTCCTGCGCCCCGCCCACACCGACCTCACCCGCCACCTCGGCGGCCTGGAGGAGACCATGCTGGCCCTCGCGGAGGCCCTGCTGCGCCCCGCCCGTCCCCCCAAGGACTGACCCGCAGCCTGCCGCGTCCTGGGGCGGGCCAGAACCTGCCGCCGCGTCCCCGAGGAACGGCCCCTCCCCGAGGGCCGGTCGGGTCTACAGGCGGGTCGTGGTGACGGGCAGCGAGGAGTCGGCGGGGATGTCCAGGCCGGACGGCGCGGCGCCCGAGGCAAGCAGTTCTGAGCCGAGGGCGGCCACCATGGCCCCGTTGTCGGTGCACAGGCCCGGACGGGGGACCCGCAGGCGCACGCCGGCGGCGTCACACCGCTCCTGGGCGAGGGCGCGCAGGCGGGAGTTGGCCGCGACACCGCCGCCGATCAGCAGGTCCTTCACGTCGTACTGACGGCACGCCTGGAGGGCCTTGCGAGTGAGCACGTCCACCACGGCCTCCTGGAACGACGCCGCGACGTCCGGCACCGACACGGCCTCCCCGGCCCGTTCCCTGGCCTCCACCCACCGCGCCACGGCGGTCTTGAGGCCGGAGAACGAGAAGTCCAGGGTGCCGTCGTCGTACTTGCCCCTCGGGAAGCCGATGGCGGTCCCCGAGCCGTTCGCCGCCGCCCGGTCGATGTGCGGGCCGCCGGGGAACGGCAGCCCGAGCACCCGGGCCACCTTGTCGAACGCCTCCCCCGCCGCGTCGTCCACGGTGGAGCCGAGCGAGATCAGGTCGCCCGCGACGTCCGGCACCAGCAGCAGCGAGGAGTGCCCGCCGGAGACCAGCATCGCGATGCACGGCTTCGGGAGCGGCCCGTGCTCGAGCTGGTCGACGGCCACGTGCGCCGCGAGGTGGTTGACGCCGTACAGCGGCACCCCGAGCCCGAGGGCGTACGCCTTGGCCGCCGCCACCCCCACCAGCAACGCGCCCGCGAGCCCCGGCCCCGCCGTGACCGCCACCGCGTCGACGTCGGAGAACCGCACGCCGGCCTTCCGCAGGGCCCGCTCCACCGTGGGCGCCATGGCCTCCAGGTGCGCCCGCGACGCCACCTCGGGCACCACGCCGCCGAACCGGGCGTGCTCCTCGACGCTGGACGCCACCGTGTCCGCGAGCAGCGTGTGCCCGCGGACCAGCCCGATCCCCGTCTCGTCGCACGAGGTCTCGATCCCGAGCACCAATGGTTGATCAGTCACCGTCTTGTCCACCTCATCCAGTGCCGCCGCCCGCCTCGGCGTGCGTGGTGAGCACCATCATGATCGCGTCGGTCCCGTCGTCGTAGTACCGGCGGCGAAGCCCGATGCGCTCGAACCCGAAGCCCTCGTACATGGCCTGCGCGGCCGGGTTGTCCGCCCGCACCTCAAGGAACACGGCCGTGACCGCCCGCCGCTCCGCCTCGGCCAGCAGCTCGCGGAGCATCGCGCTCCCGATCCCGGTCCGCTGCCGCCCGGACGCCACCGCGATGGTCTGCACGTCGGCCTGATCCCCCGCCGCCGCCAGCCCCGCGTACCCCACGATCTCGTCCCCCTCGATCGCCACGATGTAGTGCCGGGTACGCGGCTGATCGTGCAACTCCCCGCGCAACATCCCCTCACTCCAGGCGTCCGACGGAAACGTCGCCCGCTCGATGGCCAGCACGGCGGGCAGATCAGTCTCGTCCATCCGCCGCAACGAAACCGCCACCTTCACGCCGTCACCCTCTTGACCGCCCCCGGCACCGTCACGCCGCCACCTTCCACGACGGCCCCCGGCACCTGTACGCCGTCACCTTCCACGGCGGCCCCCGGCACCTGTACGCCGTCACCTTCCACGGCGGCCTCCGGCACCGTCACGCCGTCACCTTCTTCGGCGGCCCCGGCACCCGCGCGTCCGGCCGCCGCAGGTAGATCGGACGCGCCTCCGTCAGAACCCCCCCGATTTCCTCCCCGGCCGCCAGCCGTTCGGCGGCGAGCGCCGCGAGCGCCGCCCCCGTCGGGTACTCCGCCCCCGGCTCCCGTACCCGCCCCTGCCCGAGCACAGAGGCGTACATGCGCCCCCCTGCCCCGATGACCGGCAGATCCCCCGGCACGCCGTCCGGGGAGTCGACCGAAGGCCCCTCGACCCGAGTACGACGATCGGCGTACCGAGCCCAGAACACTTCTTTCCGCCGGGCGTCGGTGAGCACCAGGAACGGCTCGTCCAGCCCGCTCCCGTAAGCCAGCGCGTCCAGGCTGCACACCCCATAGACCGGCACCCCCGAGGTCGCCGCCAAGGCCTGCGCCGTCATCAGCCCGACCCGCAACCCCGTGTACGGCCCCGGCCCCGTGCCCGCGACGATCGCGTCCACGTCCCCCAGCGCCACCCCCGCCTCCAGCAGCACCGCCCGCACTGCAGGCGCCAGCAACTCCCCATGCCGCCGAGCGTCGACCACGGTCGACTCCGCCAGCACACGCTCCCCGTCATGCACCGCCACAGTCACAGCCGGAGTAGCGGTATCAAGCCCCAAGACCAGCACGAACAATTAGCCTAGCCGCTCCCAGCGACCCCACGCCCCCCTGGCGCCGCTCACCACTCGCGACCGGTTGGACACCGTACCCAGGCGCCGGATTCGCCGCACCACCCCCCACCGCGTCGGCGCCGGCCAGGAGGCCGCACGGACCGAGGGTGGGGAACCGTGCGGCGTGCGGACATGCGGAGGCGCCGGGCCCAGGGCCGGCCGGGCCGCGGCCGCTGGGCCGCGGGACCGCCGGAAGCCGGCCGCCGGAAGCCAGCCGCCGGAGAGCGGCGGCGCCGGAGAGCGGCGGTGCTAGATGATCAGTTCAAGATCATAGGCGGTGATGTGCGCATGGTCGGCTGGCTGATGTGGTCGTTACGCCAGATGGCGGCGCTCTGTGACGCGGTGGCGAGGTGCGGGATGGAGGTGGGGGTCAGGCGAGGGAGGCGTAGACGATCACGTTGTCCAGGTATTCGTGGGTTGTTCGGTCGAAGGCGCCGCCGCAGGTGACCAGGCGGAGGCCGTCGGCCATGTAGACGCGGTCCGTGGGGAAGTCGTCCTTGGGGATCTGTTCGACTGAATCGACCTTGTAGTGGGCGGTTCTGCCGTCGCTGCGGAGCACTCTGATGGCGGCGCCCTTCTTGACCTGGCGGAGGCGGTAGAAGACGGCGGGGGCCGTTTTGGTGTCCACGTGGCCGATGATCACTGAGGGGCCGGGGTCGCCGGGGACTTCGCTCTGGTCGAACCAGCCCGCGGTGGTGGGCTTCTCGTACGGGGGGAGTTCCACCTCGCCGTTGCCTGCCATGCCCAGTTTCATCAGGGGGGCCTTCAGGTTCAGGGAAGGGATCTCCAGGCGCTGGGGGGTGGCCGCGGAGGCGCGCTTCGGCTCCTCGGGGGTGCTGGAGCGGCCGTTGAGGGCGAACAGGACGGTTCCGGTGACGAAGCCGGCCAGGACGATTTTGAGCCACTTGGAGTCGGCCATGGGACTGCTCGGACAGGGGCCGTGGCTAGCGGGACCTGCGGCGGGCCACGGCTATGCCGCCTGCCAGGGCACCGGCGAGTACGGCTACGGTCACCCCTACGGGAATGCCGGTGGACTGGTCCTCGGTGGCCCCGGCCGCGGTGCCGCCGCCGCCGGCCCTGGGGGCGCTGGTGGGGACGACGCGGGTGCGGGTGGCGGTGGGGGTCGGGCGGGCGGTGACGGTGAGGGTGGCGGCGCCGGTGTCGTTGGTGCCTTCGCACTTGACCTCGACGCGGTAGCGGCCGGGGGTGGCGTCCTCGTCCACCAGGGCGAAGCCGCGGACCTCGGGTGAGGGAGCGGTCGTCTCGGTGGGGGTCGCGGAGCCGGACGGTGTGATCGGCGGGGGCTGCGTGAGGGTCACGACGCCGGTGAAGGCGTCGGACCTGGCGGTGGCGCGGTAGTCGGTGCCGCCCTGCGGGAGCGGGCAGAAGGCGCGGACCCGGATGGACCTGGTGGCGCCGCCCTGCACCCGGTTCGGGATGAGCTGCACGCGGATGTCCTGGCGGCTCATCGTGGGGGCCGGGGTGGCCGTGGGATCACCGGCCTGGGCCGAGGCCGTGCACCCCATGGCCGTGACTAAGAATGCTCCAGCAACCGTGACCTGCCCGACCCTGTGCACCGGCGCACTCCACTTCGCGTCCGACCTGAACCCGCCTGATATGACCACGCCTAGGTGTTACGCCACCTGAATACCCAGAATTATCCGGCCAACCCTTGGAACGATCTTCCTTCTGATGATCCGCACCAGGGACGGCCTGCGTCAAGGCACGCCAGACTACCGGTCTAGATCAGCCCGCAGGCGCCGGTTCGAACCACTCCGGCGAATCGGCCCACCGGGCCCCCACGCCACGCACCCGGATCACCCGCTCGTCCCCGGCGTCGGCCCGCTCGACCGACACCTCCAGCCGGTCCTCGGCGAGCCCCTCGACCAGGCCCTCCCCCCACTCCACGACGGTCACGGAGTCCTCCAGGGAGGCGTCCAGGTCCAGGTCGTCCACCTCGAGTGCCCCTCCGAGGCGGTACGCGTCCGCGTGCACCAGCGCCGGGCCGCCGGTCCGCGACGGGTGGACCCGCGCGATCACGAACGTCGGCGAGGTGATCGGCCCGCGGACCTTCAAGCCCTCGGCGATGCCCTGCACGAGGGTCGTCTTCCCGGCGCCGAGCGGCCCCGACAACACCACGAGGTCCCCGGGCCGCAACTCCCGCGCCAGTTCCTCGCCGAGCGCCCGCGTGGCCTCGGCTGTGTCCGCCCGCCTCATCGGGCCCCTCCCGCCGCGTCGTCCCCAAGCGTGTCCAGATCACCCAGGTTGCCGGACTTGTCGGCGTCGACCTCGGCGACGGCCGTGAGGAGTTCCGTGACGGCCGCGCCGACCACGGCCGGCTTCTCCAGCAGCACCAGGTGGGAGGATCCGGGGACCACGGTGAGGCGCGCGGTGGGCAGGCCCGCCGCGATGGCCCTGCTGTGCTCCACCGGGGTCAGCCAGTCCTTGTCGCCGACGATCACCGAGGTGGGGACCTTGTTCAGGACGTCCAGCGCGGCCAGCTTGTCGTGGGACATCAGCGCCGGGTAGAAGTCCGCGATCACGTCGGTGGGGGTGGACCGGATCATGGACTCGGCGAAGTCGACCACCGTCGGGCTGATGGTGGACGGGTCGCCGAACCCGAGGTAACGCAACGCGAGGAACGACAGGTCGGTGCCCGCCTGCCGCCCCCGGTCCACCAGCGCGGCCCGGCGGCCGAGCACCGACACCGCGGGCGGTGTCGCCCAGTGGACGACCTTGGAGATCAGCGCGGGCAGCCCGAGCGTCAGCTCGGCCAGCCGCCCCGCCGACGTGGCGATCAGCGCGACCCCGCAGACCTTCTCGCCGAACAACTCCGGGTGGCTGTCGGCGAGCGCCATGACCGTCATGCCGCCCATCGAGTGCCCCACCAGCACGCACGGCCCAGGCACCAGCGCCTTGAGCACCTCGGCCAGGTCGTACCCCAGCCGGTCGATCGTGCAGTCCTCCGCGGGCGTGCGGGTGGACCGGCCGTGGCAGCGCTGGTCCCAGAACACCATGCGGTGGGTCTCGCGCAGCTCACGACGCTGGTAGTGCCAGGAGTCGAGGTTCAGCGTGTACCCGTGGCAGAACACGACGGTCAGCGGGGCGTCCTCCGGCCCGTCCACCTCGGCGTACAGCTCCACGCCGTCCGACGTCTTCACGATCGCCGGACGGCCCCGCATCTCGCCGAAGGGCTCGCTCGCCTCCAGATCGGGCCGCAAACGGATGCGCCCAACGGCGTACCGCTTCGCCAGGGCACCCGCCGCCAGCCCCGCCGACGCGGTACCGACGATCGCCCCCGCGATGCCGACCTTCCGCCGCGACATTCGACCTCCTCTTACCGGTGAACGCGCGGGACACGCGCGCCGATCCTCGTCACGATCTCATGGGTGATCGTGCCCAGGGAATCGGCCCACTCCTGAGCGGTCGGCTCGCCCGACGTCCCCGGCCCGAACAGGATCACCTCGTCCCCTTCCCGCACGTCGTCGTCCGCCATGTCGATCATGAACTGGTCCATGCAGACCCGGCCCGCGATCGTACGCCTGCGGCCCGCGGCGAGGACCTGCCCACGGTTGGTCGCCGCACGCATCACACCGTCGGCGTACCCGAGGGGCACCAGCGCCAGCGTGGTCTCGCTCTCGGTGGTGTACAGGTGCCCGTACGACACGCCCGTGCCCGGAGTGACGCGTTTCACCATGGCCACCTGGGCCACCAGCGTCATCGCGGGCCGCAGCCCGAAGTCGCCGAGCTCGGGGATGGGGCTGAGGCCGTACACGGCGATGCCGGGCCGCACCATGTCGTACCGGGCGGCGGGCAGCGACACGGTGGCCGCGGAGTTGGCGATGTGGCGCAGGACGTGGGAGCCGCCCGCGCCGGCCTTCTCCGCGACGGCCAGCGCCTCGTCGAACGCCGCGAGCTGTCGGGCGATGGACGGGTGCCCCGGGATGTCGGCGCACGCGAAGTGGGACCACAACCCGGCGATCTCGACGGTCCCGGCGGCCTGGAGGGCGAGCGCGCGGTCCACGAGCGTGGGCCAGTCGGCCACCGTGGCGCCGCCCCGCGAGATGCCGGTGTCGGCCTTCAGGTGCACCCGCGCGGTACGCCCGGCGCGTCCCGCCGCGGCGGCGATGCCGTCGAGCACCCACGGGTCGCCCGCGGACAGCTCGACGTCCGCGGCGACCGCCTCTTCGAGGGGCTCCCCCGGCGTGATGATCCACGACAGGATCGGCGCGGTGACCCCGCCGGCCCGCAGCGCGAGGGCCTCCCGCACGAAAGCGGTGCCGAGGCGGGACGCCCCGGCGGCGAGTGCGGCGCGGGCGCACGGCACCAGGCCGTGCCCGTAGGCGTCGGCCTTGACCGCGACCATCATCTCGGCACCGGGGGCGTGCCCGCGCAGCACCGCGATGTTGTGCTCGATCGCCGAGAGGTCCACCCGGGCCTCGGCGGGCGTCATGAGGGATCCGCTGATGGGGAGACTCACCCTTTCAGTGTCGCAGCCACCCGGCGTCGCGGGACCGGTTCACCCGCCCGCCACCAGGGAGCGGATGACGCCGGGGAGCTCCCGCGCGACGTCGAGGGCCGCGATCGGCGCCTCGCCGCCTCGCGGCCCGCCGGCCGCCGCCCGCCCGGCGAGCCCGTGGAGGTACGCGGCGCAGGAGGCGGCGTCGCGCGTGCTCATGCCGCCGGCGAGGAAGGCCCCGCAGATGCCGGCGAGCACGTCGCCGGTGCCTCCGGTGGCCAGCCAGGGGGTGCCCGTGACGTTCACCAGGACCGGCCCGCCCTCCTCGGCCACCAGGGTAGTCGACCCCTTGAGCAGCACCGTCACCCCGAGCTCGGCGGCGGCGCGGCGCGCGAAGTACAGCCGCCGCGCCTCGATGTCGTCCGACGGCACACCGAGGAGGCGGCCGAGCTCGCCGGTGTGCGGGGTGATCACCGTGGGGGCGGAGCGCCGCAGCAGGGAGCGGTCGCGGGCGGCCAGGGTGAGCCCGTCCGCGTCCACCAGGGCGGGCACGTCGGCGGCCAGCGCGGACGCGGCCAGGGCGTGCGCGTCGTCGCCGGTGCCCATGCCGGGCCCCACCACCCAGCACTGCACCCGGCCGGCACCCGTGACGCCGTCCTCGGGCGTGACGACCGAGGTGACCGCTTCCGGCCACCGGGCGCGCACCTGCCGCACCGGCTCCTCGGCGCTCGCGAAGCGCACCAGCCCGGCCCCGGCACGCACGGCCCCGCCGACGGTGAGCACGGCGGCACCGGTGAAGCGGTCGCTGCCCGCCACCACCCCCACCACGCCCCTGCGGTACTTGTTGGACTCGGCCGCCGCCCGGGGCAGCCGCCCGGCCACGTCGGGCCCGTCGAACGCTGCCACGCCGGGGGCGGGCAGGTGGGGCCGCAGGCCGATGTCCACCACCCGCAGGCCGCCCACGTGGCCGGCGCCGGGGTCGATCAGCAGGCCCGGCTTGGCCGCGCCGAACGTCACGGTGAGGTGGGCGCGCACGGCGTCCCCCCTGACCTCGCCGGTGCTCGCGTCCACGCCGCTCGGCACGTCCACCGCGACCACCACACCGGGCGCCGTCGCCGTCAGCCGGGCCAGGGCCGCGTACGGCTCCCGCAGCGCGCCGGTGCCGCCGATGCCCACCAGCCCGTCCACCAGCACCTCGGCCCCGTCGATCAGGCCGCGCAGCACGGGGTCGGACTCCGGCCCGCCCGCGGCCTCCCGCAGGTCGAGCGACCGCCCCCCGGCGCGGGTCAGCGCGGCCAGCCCGCCCTCATGGGTGCGGCTGCCGGCGAGCACCGCCCGCACCCGGGCGCCCCGGCGGGCGAGGACCGCCCCGGCGTACAGGGCGTCGCCGCCGTTGTCCCCGCTGCCGACCAGCAGGACCACCCGCGCGCCGTACACCCGGGGCACGGCCTCGGCGCAGGCCACCGCGAGACCGGTGGCCGCCCTGCTCATGAGGGTGCCCTCGGGCAGCAGGGCCATCAGCGCCCGCTCGGCGACCCTGATCTCGTCGGAGGTGTACGCGCTCAGCACCTCACCGAATCTAGCCGTCCCCGATCTCCGGCAGGAAGCCGCCCCACGGGCGCCTCAGCCCTCGGCGACGACGTACGCGACGGCCATCCCGCCGTCGTGGCTGAGCGACACGTGCCAGCGGGTCACCCCGAGCGCCGCCGCCACCTCGGCGGCCCGCCCGGTGACCGCGAGCCGCGGGCGGCCGTACGGGCCCGTGGTGATCTCGGCGTCCCGGTGGTCCAGCCCGGGGGGCGCGCCGAGGGCCTTGGCGACGGCCTCCTTGGCGGCGAACCGGGCGGCCAGCGAGTGCGGCGGCAGCTCCCGCTCGCCCTCGGTGAACAGCCGGTCCCGCAGCCGGGGCGTGCGCAGGAGTGCCGCCTCCAGCCGGGCGACGTCCACGAGGTCCACCCCGATGCCGACGATCACACTGATCAGCATAGAGTTCGCATCCATGGAGGCATCGCACCCTTACGTCGAGCTCAGCCGCGCCCAGTGGCGGGAGCTGCGCGAGAACACGCCTCTCACCCTGACGGCCAAGGAGCTGGAGGAGCTGCGCGGCGTCGACGACCCGATCGACCTGGCCGAGGTCACCGACATCTACCTGCCGCTGACCCGTCTGCTGAACCTCCACTTCACGGGCGTCCGGCAGCGCGGCGCGGCGGTGAACACCTTCCTTGGCGACGACCACGCGCCCCCGCCGTACATCCTCGGCATCGCGGGCAGCGTCGCGGTCGGCAAGTCGACCACGGCCCGCCTGCTGCACACCCTGCTGGCCCGCTGGCCCGAGCACCCCCGCGTGGACCTGATCACCACCGACTCGTTCCTGTACCCCAACAAGGTGCTGGAGGAGCGCGGCATCTCCCACCGCAAGGGCTTCCCCGAGAGCTACGACCGCCGGGCGCTCGTGCGTTTCGTCGCCGACGTCAAGGCGGGCGCCGAGGAGGTGCGGGCCCCGGTCTACAGCCACCTGGAGTACGACATCGTGCCGGGCGCCTCGCAGACCGTGCGGCGGCCGGACATCCTCATCGTCGAGGGCCTCAACGTGCTGCAGCCGGCGCCGCCGGCGGCGCTGGCGGTCAACGACTACTTCGACTTCTCGATCTACGTGGACGCCCGCGTGGAGGACATCCGGGCCTGGTACGTCGACCGGTTCCACAAGCTGCGCCGCACGGCGTTCGCGGACCCCAAGTCGTACTTCTCCTACATCGCCGACCTGTCGGAGGAGGACGCCACCCGGTTCGCCAAGCAGGTCTGGCGGGACGTCAACGAGCTGAACCTGGTGGAGAACATCGCCCCCACCCGGGGACGCGCCGGGCTGATCCTGTACAAGGGACCCGATCATTCCATAAGGCGCGTACGCCTCCGCCGCACCTAGCCCCGGTTCCCGCGCATCGCCCTCGACCTGCGCCGATCACGTGCTGACCAGGGACTTTTCGGGCTGGTGCCGAAAACGGGCCTAAGCTTCGGTCATGCTGCACCTGAGGGTGATCTCCCCCCATGCCCGCACCTCCGAGGTGCTGCGCATGCTCACCGAGGCGGCCGGGGTCACCAACGTGATCGAGCTGCCCGGCGCCGGGCGGCGCCCCGAGGGCGACCTCGTGATGTTCGAGGTCACCCGTGAGGGCGCGAACGCCGTCATCGAGCACCTCAAGGAGCTCGGCATCGCCGAGGAGGGCTCCATCGCGGCCGAGCGGGTGGACCTGTCGCTGTCCCGGGTCGCCGACGAGGCCGAGGCCCAGGTGCCCGGCGCGCCCGGCGACGCCGTGGTGTGGGACGAGCTGGCCGAGCAGGTGTCGGACGACTGCCGGGTCACCTGGGCGTACCTGGCGTTCCTCACCATCGCCACCATGATCGCGGCGATCGGGGTGGTGCTGCCGTCCCTCATCCTGATCGTCGGGGCGATGGTGCTCGGCCCGGAGTTCGGCGCGGTGGCGGCGGTGTCGTTCGGCCTGCTGCGGCGGGACGGCGGGCTGATCGTCTCCGCGCTGCGCACGCTGCTGATCGGGTTCCTGCTGGCCATCGCCGTCACGACGGCCTTCGCCCTGCTGCTGCACGGCATCGGGTGGATCGGCCCGCAGACGCTCAACGGCCACGACGAGGTGGAGTTCATCGTCAAGCCCGACCAGTGGTCGTTCATCGTGGCGCTGCTCGCCGGGGCGGCCGGCGTGTTGTCGGTCACGGCGGGCAAGTCCTCGGCCCTGGTCGGCGTCTTCATCTCGGTGACGACCGTGCCGGCCGCCGGGTTCGCCGCCGTCGCCGCCGCGACCGGGCGGTGGGACGACGTCGGGGGCTCGGCGGCGCAGCTCATCGTCAACATCGCCGGCATGGTGATCGCCGGGACGGTCACCCTGCTCGTGCAACGGGTGTTCTGGTCGAGGTACGGCCTGCGTATCACGCCGCCCGCCGCTCGGAGGAGGCGCGATTCCTCCGTGTGACGGAGCCGCCGGGGGCCCGGCCTTGGATAGTGTCCCTGGCATGACCATCCTCGCCACCGAGGGACTCACCAAACGATTTCCCCGGGTGACGGCGCTCGACCGGCTCACCGTCACCGCGGAGCCGGGCGTCACGGGCCTGGTCGGCGCCAACGGCGCGGGGAAGTCCACCCTCATCAAGATCCTGCTCGGGCTGCTGCCGCCTACCGAGGGCCGCGCCGCCGTGCTCGGGCTGGACCCCGCCACCCAGGCGCTCGACATCCGCCGCAAGGTCGGCTACATGCCCGAGCACGATTGCCTGCCGCCGGACGTCTCGGCCACCGAGTTCACCGTCCACATGGCCCGCATGTCCGGTCTGCCGCGCGGCACCGCCCGCGAGCGCGCCGCCGACACACTGCGGCACGTCGGCCTGTACGAGGAGCGCTACCGCCCCATCGGCGGCTACTCCACCGGCATGAAGCAGCGCGTCAAGCTGGCCCAGGCGCTGGTGCACGACCCCAGCCTGCTGTTCCTCGACGAACCCACCAACGGCCTGGACCCGAAGGGCCGCGACGACATGCTGGCGCTGATCCGGCGCATCGGCACCGAGTTCGGCATCAGCGTGGTGGTGACCTCCCACCTGCTCGGCGAGCTTGAGCGGGTGTGCGACCACGTCATCGTCATCGACGGCGGCCGGTTGCTGCGCTCCTCGGCGATCGGGGAGTTCACCCAGGCCACCCAGTCGATCACCGTCGAGGTCGAGGAGGGCCAGGAGGCGCTGGCCGAGCGGCTGCGGGCCGCCGGGCGTGCCGTCACCGAGCACGGGCGCCTGCTCATCATGGACGCCGGCACGCCGGGCGCGCACGACCTGGTACGGGACGCGGTGTGCGACCTGAACCTGTCGCTGGTGCGGCTGGAACAGGGCCGCCACCGCATCGAGGACGTCTTCCGGGAGGAGGCCGCACATGTCTGAGACGGGCACCGAGACGGGCCCTGGGACGGGCACGGTCCCTGTGGCCGAGCGGCCGTCCGGGGTCATCCACGACATCGGGTACCGCCACTACGACGGCCCGCGCCACGGGCGGGGCCACGCGTTCGCCGCGCTCACGCTCAACAGCCTGCGCGGGGTGTTCGGGCTCGGCCGCACCGCACGGTCCAAGATCATGCCGTTCCTGCTCTTCGGCGTGATGATGCTGCCCGCGGTGGTGTCGATCGCGGTGATGGCCATCCTCAAGGAGCGCGCCCTGCCCTACCCGGCGTACGCCGTCACCATGCAGGCCGTGCTCGCGGTGTTCCTGGCCGCGCAGTCGCCGTACCTGGTGGCGCCCGACCTGCGGTTCCGGGTGCTGCCGCTGTACATGTCCCGTCCCACCACGGCGCTCGACTACGTGGCGGCCAAGCTGACCGCCATGACGCTCGCCCTGTTCATCCTGATCGGCGCGCCGCTCACCCTGCTGTTCGCCGGGGAGCTGCTGGTGGACCTGCCCGGCCCGCCGCACACCGGCGACTACCTCGCCGCGATGGGCACCGCGGTGATCTACGCGGTGCTGCTCGCCGCGATCGGCGTGGCGCTGGCGTCGTTCACGCCGCGGCGCGGGCTCGGCGTCGCCTCGGTGATCGCCGTCTACCTGCTGTCGTCGGCGGTGTCGGCCGTCCTGGTGGGCCTGCTGATGTCCACCAGCCGGGACGCCGCGGCCACGTGGGCCTGGCTGATCAACCCGTTCTTCCTGGTGGACGCGGTGCAGAACTGGCTGTTCGGCGTCGAACCGCACAACGACGGCGGCTACCCGCCGGACCTCGGCGGCCCGGTCGCCGCCGCCCTCGTGGTCGCGATCACCGGACTGTGCGTCTCCGCCCTCGTCCTGCGGTACCGGAAGGCGGCCGCGTCGTGAACATCGAACTGGCCCAGGTCTCCCGCTGGTACGGCAACGTGGTGGCGGTCAACGACGTCACCATGACGATCGGCCCCGGCGTCACCGGGCTGCTCGGCCCGAACGGCGCGGGCAAGTCCACCCTGCTGCACATGATGGCCGGGTTCCTCGCCCCCTCCACCGGCACGGCCACGCTGGACGGCACGCCGATCTGGCGCAACCACCAGATCTACCGCTCCATCGGCCTGGTGCCCGAGCGCGAGGCCGTCTACGGCTTCCTCACCGGCTGGCAGTTCGTGCTCTCCGGCGCCAAGCTGCACGGCCTGCCGTCCCCCGAGGACGCCGCGGCGAAAGCCCTCGCGATGGTCGAGATGGAGAGCGCCAAGGACCGGCGCATCGAGACCTACTCCAAGGGCATGCGGCAGCGGGTCAAGGTCGCCGCCGCCCTGGTGCACGACCCGCGGGTGCTGCTGCTCGACGAGCCGTTCAACGGCATGGACCCGCGCCAGCGCCTCCACCTGATGGACCTCGTGCGCGAGCTCGGCGCCTCGGGGCGCACCATCCTGTTCAGCTCGCACATCCTGGAGGAGGTCGAGCGGGTCGCCCAGCACATCGAGGTGCTGGTCGCCGGGCGGCACGCCGCGTCCGGCGACTTCCGGGAGATCCGCAGACGCATGACCGACCGGCCCCACCTGTTCCGGGTGCGCTCCAGCGACGACCGGCGCCTCGCCGCGGCGCTGATCGCCGACGGGTCCTCCGGGGCGGTGTCCCTCGGACCCGCCGGGCTGGAGGTGCAGGCCGTCGACTTCCGCAGGTTCACCTGGCTGCTGCCCCGGGTCGCCCGGGACGCCGGGATCACCCTCACCGAGGTGTCCCCCGCCGACGAGGACCTGGAAAGCGTCTTCTCCTACCTGATCTCCGGGAGCACCCGATGAACTCCGTCGTCGCCGGCATCACGTTCCGCGCCGTGCTCGGACGCCGCCGGGTGCTGCTCCTGCTGCTGCTCCCCCTGCTGCTGCTCGGGCTCGCGGCGCTGCTCAGGGCGCTCGGCAGCACCGACGAGAAGGCCGCGATCACCCTCATGCAGGTGTACGCGATCGGCACCATGCTGCCGCTGCTCGGGCTGATCGCGGGCACCGGCACCATCGCCCCCGAGATCGACGACGGCACGATCATCCACCTGCTGTCCAAGCCGATCTCGCGGCCGGTGATCGCCACCACCAAGTTCGCGGTCGCGGCGGGGCTGCTCGTGCTGTTCGCCGCGGTGCCGACGTTCCTCGCGGGGTACCTGCTGCTGCGCGGCGAGGCGGGCATCGCCTACGGCTTCGCGGTCGGCTCGGTGGTCGGCGGGGTGGCCTACGCGGCGGTGTTCCTGCTGCTCGGGGTGGTCACGCGGCACGCGGTGACGGTCGGCATCATCTACGCCGTGGTGTGGGAGAACCTCGTCGGCGGCTACGTGCCGGGGGCGCGCAACTTCTCCATCCAGCAGTGGGCGCAGACGTTCGCCGCCGAGATCAGCACCTCGGGGTTCCTGAACGCCTCGGTGAGCATGGGCTTCGCGGTGCCGGCCGTGCTGATCGTCACCGTCGGGTCGGTGGTGTGGGCCGGCCAGCGGCTGCGCGTGTTGTCCCTCACCGGCGACGAGTGACCGCGTAACTTTCACCTCTCCCCGCACGGCGACCTGCGCGGATCCGGCACCGGCCGGGTCCGCGCTGTCGCGTCCGGGGGGCGGAGGTCTACCGTGACCGCGGCGGGGCGTCCGTCCCGGCGGTGCCGCCTCGGGACCGCCCGCCGGCAGAGCGTCCGCCCCCTGGAGGCACGTCATGATCGACCGGGTGCTCTCCTTCCGGCGCCTTATGGTGTTCGTCTGCGTCGCGGCCCTGGTCGCGGCGGGGACCGCCTGGCGGGCGCACGCCGTGCCGGACACCTCCGCCCCGGTCACCGGCAACTCCACCTATTTCGACGCGCTCGGCTCCCCGTACGGCGGGTGCGGGCTGCCCCAGGCGCAGCTCGACAGCCCGCACTTCGTGGCGCTGAACGTCTACAACACGCCCGGCGACTACGCCTACTACCCGCGGCCCATCCCGCCTGAGCAGGCCGCCCGGATCGGCGTGTGGGACAACGGCCGCAACTGCGGGCGTTTCGTGCGGGTGACGGTCGGCGACTTCTGCACCGGGGTGAACGACGGGGCGGCCGGGCAGGCGTTCTGCCGCAACGGCTCGTGGGTCGCCGACGCCTACAACGGCGCCACCCTCACCATGGTCGTCGCGGACAGTTGCGGGGACCCCAACGCCTGGTGCCGGGACGACCCGTACCACCTGGACCTCGCCAAGAACTCGATCAACCAGTTCGTCAAGAACGGCGCCCCGGTGGGCGACCTGCTGCCGAACCACTTCAACAACCGGCGGATGACGTGGTCGTTCGTCCCGGCGCCCGACTACAGCGGGGACATCCGCATCGGGTTCATCCAGGGGGCGCAGCGGTACTGGCCGGCCATCGCGGTGTCGCACCTGGCGAACGGCATCCACGGCGTGGAGTACTTCGCCGGCGGCACCTGGCAGGCGGCGCAGCCGAACCGCGACATGGGGCAGTCGTTCATCATCGCGCCCATGGTGAGCGCGGGGACCGATTACCGCATCCGCGTGCGGGACGTCACCGACCAGCTCGTCAACGGCGGGCGGGAGTACTCGTTCTCGCTGCCCGCGTCCTGCGGCACGCAGTGCTCGGCGGCCTACACCGCCGCGACATACACGACCAGCGGCGGCGGCTCGTCCTCGCCGACGCCTCCCGTGAGCCCGACCCCGAGCAGTACGCCCGCCCCCACGCCAACCCCCACGCCCACACCGACGCCGACGCCGACCTTCGGCGGGCAGTGCCGGGTGGCGTACTCGACCAACGACTGGGGCGGCGGCTTCAGCGCGAGCATCACCGTCACCAACACGGGCCCGGCCCTCAGCTCGTGGAGCCTGCGCTTCGTGTACCCGACCACCCAGCAGATCCTGGTGTCGCAGGGCTGGTCGGCCAACTGGTCGCAGAGCGGCGCGGCGGTCACCGCGACCAACGTGTCCTGGAACGGGTCGCTGGCCATGGGCGCGTCCGTCCAGATCGGTTTCAACGGCACCTACAGCGGCAGCCTGGTGCGCCCGCAGAGTTTCACGCTGAACGGCACCACCTGCGCCGTGGCGTAGGCCCGCTCAGCGGCGGAACATGAGGCGTACGCAGACCCCCACGGCGATGGCACCCACCGCGAACAGCAGCAGGACGCAGGAGACGGCGAGGCCGACCAGCCACAGCCCCCCGGAGTCCGGTGCCGGGTCCGCCCCGCGCCACCCCGCCAGCAGGGCCTGCGGGATCGCGAACGGCACCAGCGTCGCCACAGCCGTGCGCACCGAGACGGTCACCCCGAGGAGCACCCCGCCGAGCAGCACGGCGGCGAACAGCCACGGGTAGAGCAGCGAGCGGAAGAACTCGCCGTCGGTGCCGGTGGCCGTGAGCACCCATGTCACGAGGGCGCCGACGGCGAACGAACAGGCGGCGAGCAGCCGATGCCGATACCGGTGCGTCACGAGCAGCCACCCTAGAGGAGATGCGCCGGACCACGGATATAGGGCGATAAATGCGTTGAGTCTCCAGTAACTGGAGGGTGGAGGGTTGTCATCGACGGGCCACGCCGACGGGCGTACGCCCACTTCGATACCACGACCCGAGTAGATGAGGAAAATGGCAGAGTTGGGGAGCCTGACCGCCCGCGAGCGGCAGTTGATCATCGATGAGTTCGTCCAGCAGGCGTTCGCGGGCATCGACCCGGGCGCGCCGGGCGCCAGGATCGCCCAGGGGATGCGCCAGCTGCCGGAGGACGCCCCGGACGAGCTCACGCCGGAGCAGGCGGCGGCCTGGGCCGAGCTGACCGGCCTGATGGCCGACGCGTCCTTCCGTGAGCGTGTGCGCCAGATGGCGGTGACGGGCGCCCAGGGCGGGGAGCAGCCGGCGTACGACCCTGCGCCGGTCACCGAGCACGCGTCCGCCGCCGTCGCGGCCGGCGTCGCGCCGGAGTCCGCGCAGGGCAAGGAGATCGTGGACCGCATCGTCGGCGCGGACACCTCCGCCGCCGAGCGGGCCAAGCTCGCCGGCCAGATCGAGATGTTCACCGACCGGCGCGTGGAGCGCTACTGGGAGCTGATGGGCGTGCTCAACAACCGCCCGCCCTTCACCCCGAGCACCCCGGCGTTCGAATGGTTCGCCGCGGCACTGCGCGCCCACGCCTGAGCCACCCCGGCCGCGTGACCCACGGGTCGCGCGCCCGGGCCGCTCCGGCCGTGCGCCTGAGCACCCGCGTGAACGAGAACGGCCGGGCCCGGTACACCGGGTCCGGCCGTACACATCTCTCTCACCGCGCGGGAGACCTGGGGACGGTCAGCCGCAGGTCCTGCGCACCACCTCGGCGAGGTGGCCGGCGAGGCGCTCGGCCTCGTCCTGCGACTCGGCCTCCACCATGACGCGGACCATCGGCTCGGTGCCGCTCGGGCGGATCAGCACCCGGCCGGTGTCGCCGAGGGATCGTTCCACGTCCGCCACCGCGGTCGCCAACTCCTCGGACGTCGCCGCCTTGGCCTTGGAGACGTCCCTGACGTTCACCAGCACCTGCGGCAGGCGGGTCATCGCCGACGCCAGCTCACCGAGCGGGCGGCCCGTGCGGGCCACCTGGGCGAGCAGGTGGAGCGAGGTGAGCAGGCCGTCCCCGGTGGTGGCGTGGTCGAGCATCACCACGTGGCCCGACTGCTCGCCGCCGAAGTTGTAGCCGCCCTCCTTCATGGCCTCGAGGACGTAGCGGTCGCCGACCGCCGTCTCGACCATGGCGAGGCCGGCCTTGCGCAGGGCGATCTTGAAGCCGAGGTTGGACATCACGGTCGCGACCACGGTGTCCTCGGCGAGAACACCCGCGTCGTGCATGGCCAGCGCCAGGATCAACATGATCTGGTCGCCGTCCACCACCTCGCCGGTCGACGTCACCGCGAGGCACCGGTCGGCGTCGCCGTCGTAGGCGATGCCCGCGTCGGCGCCCGACTCCACGACCGCGGCACGCAGCCCGTCGAGGTGGGTGGACCCCACGCCCTCGTTGATGTTGAGGCCGTCCGGCGACGCGCCGATGGTCTCCACCACGGCACCCGCCCGCAGCAGCGCCTCCGGCGCCACCATGTGCGCGGCGCCGTGCGCGCAGTCGAGGACCACCCGCATGCCGTCCAGCCGCCCAGGCAGCGACGTCAGCAGATGGGACACGTAGCGGTCCGCCTCGCCGTACGCGTCGCGAACCCGGCCGACCGCCGCGCCCACCGGGCGGTTCCACTTCTCGCCGAGCCGGTGCTCGATGTCGTTCTCCACCGCGTCGGGCAGCTTGAAGCCGCCGCGCGCGAAGAACTTGATGCCGTTGTCCGGCGCCGGGTTGTGCGACGCGGACAACATGACGCCGAGATCGGCGCCGAGGGCCGAGGTGAGGTACGCCACCGCCGGGGTGGGCAGCACGCCGAGGCGCAGCACGTCCACCCCCGACGACGCCAGGCCGGCGACCACCGCGGCCTCCAGGAACTCCCCGGAGGCACGCGGGTCCCGGCCCACGACGGCGACCGGGCGGCCACGCCGCCCGACGCTCGACTCGAACGCGCCGGCATCACCGAGGACGTGAGCGGCCGCGACCGAGAGGTCCATGGCCAGCTCCGCCGTGAGGTCGCGGCCCGCGACCCCACGGACGCCGTCGGTGCCGAACAACCGGCCCGTCAACGCTTGCTGTACTGCGGGGCCTTACGGGCCTTCTTGAGGCCGTACTTCTTCCGCTCCTTCACCCGGGCGTCGCGGGTCAGGAAGCCGGCCTTCTTCAGCGGCGGGCGGTTGACCTCGCTGTCCAGGGCGGTCAGGGCGCGGGCGAGGCCCATGCGCAGCGCGCCGGCCTGGCCGGTCACGCCGCCGCCGTCGATGCGCGCGAACACGTCGAACTGGTCCTCGGCGCCGAGCGTCACGAACGGCTCGTTGACGATCTGCTGGTGGACCTTGTTCGGGAAGTAGTTGTCCAGCGAGCGGCCGTTGATGGTCCACTTGCCGGTGCCCGGCACGATGCGCACCCGGGCGACCGCCTCCTTGCGGCGGCCGGTCCCGTACGAGTTGCCCGTGGTGATGGGCTTACGCGCGGGGGTGTCGCCGGCAGGAGCGGACTCAGTGGTGTACTCGGACGGGAACTCCTCAGAGCTGTCCGTGATGTCCACGTCGCCCTCGAAGGGCGTCTCGACACCGGTGGGCTCAGCCACGGTTCTCCTCTTACTTTCGATCTAGGCGTCAGCCGTCGGCCAACGGTGCGACTACTGGGCGGTCTTGGTGAGCTCGAACGGCACCGGACGCTGGGCCGCGTGCGGGTGCTCGGGGCCGGCGTACACCTTGAGCTTCTTGGCCATCTTCCGGCCGAGGGCGTTCTTCGGGAGCATGCCCTTGACGGCCTTCTCGACGGCGCGGTCCGGGCGCTTCTCCATCAGCTCGCTGTAGGGGACCGCGCGCAGACCACCGGGGTAGCCGGAGTGGCGGTACGCCTTCTTCTGCTCGAGCTTGTTGCCGGTCAGAGCCACCTTGTCGGCGTTGACGACGATGACGAAGTCACCGGTGTCGACGTGCGGCGCGAAGATCGGCTTGTGCTTACCGCGGAGCAACGTCGCGACATGGGTGGCAAGCCGACCCAGCACCACGTCGGTGGCGTCGATGACGTACCACTGACGTTCGACGTCGGTGGCCTTAGGGGTGAACGTGCGCACGGTGGTAAGCCTTCTGGTCGGGTTCGGCAATCGATCACGGAGGGTCGTGGGCGAGCGCACGACAGCCCAGACCATCCGTCTCCACGAACAGGGAGATGACGCCGGACGCGCCGCGCACCGGTCTCGACGGACCGATCCGCACACAACAAACAAGCAGACTACCGGTCGTGACGTGCGCGGGTCAAAACGAACCGCCGGCACGGCCGGACTCGGTGTCCAGTGTACGGCCCGTTCAGCGACTGTTCCGCGAATCTGGCAACCCGCGTCTCTTCTTTAACATTGGACAACCTCTCTATATTTGACAGCGGTATGTGCCAGCGCTTTCATCTCCGGCATACCCAGCGGTTTCCCCGTCGCCGGACCCATGTGGGTCTGTTGGCATGTCTCGTCGGCTTCCTGCTCGGCGCGACGGCGATCTCGTGGCTGGACGCGGCACGGGAGGCGCCCCGTGAGCTCTACCTTCAGCCGGCCACACCGACCCCGATGAGCAGCCGGCTGCTCGCCGCCCCCGAGCCCGCCGAAGCACGCCCGCCGCTCGCCCCCGTCGCCCGGCCGGAGGCGCGCCCCACCGGCCTCGCGCGCAGCGCCCCGCCGCCCACGCCGCGCGGCGGCGGCAAGCCGGCCAACGTCATCGACGGCACCGGCTCCGGCGGCACGTCCGGCACCAAGGTCGGCACCGCGGGCGGCGCGTCCGACAGCGGCCCGGCCGGCGCGGAGGGCCTGCCACCCGCGCAGCTGGAAGCCGCCGCCGTCCGCCTCACCAACCAGGAACGCACCCGCCGCGGCTGCGCCCCCCTGCGGGTGGACGGCCGCCTCACCCGCTCGGCACGGGCCCACAGCCGGGACATGGCCGCCAAGGGCTACTTCGACCACACCTCCCCCTCAGGCACCACGCCGTGGCAGCGCATGGCCCGCGCCGGCTACTCCAACAGCGCGGCCGAGAACATCGCCCGCGGCTACGCCTCCGCCGAGGAGACCGTACGCAACTGGATGGCCAACCCCGGCCACCGCCGCAACATCCTGAACTGCCAGATCACCACGGTGGGCGTAGGCGTCGCGTACGGCGGCGGCGACATCTGGTGGACCCAGGACTTCGGCTATTCCTGACCTGTTATGTCGCGCCTCCGGGTTAGTCTCGGCGCATGGGTTACCCCGGGGAACAGCCACCGCGCCGCAAGCCGTACCGCCCGTACGACCCCCCTCCGGCCACCGGAGACCCCGACCCTGCCTCCGGTCCCGCCGACCCCTGGCCCACGGCGTTCACGCCCGCGGAGCCCCCCGCACGCGGCTCCACCACCTCCGGCACATGGCCACCGCCCCCTTCCTCCGGCGAGTCCTCCGCGTGGGCTCCCTCGGCGTCCTCGGGCGAGCCTTCAGCGTGGTCGCCGTCCGCGTCGGGTGAGCCTTCTTCACGGCCGTCGCCCGCCCCTTCCGGCGAGCCCTCCGCGTGGGCGCCCTCCGAGCGTGGCTCCGCCTGGACGCCGTCCCCCTCCTCGGGCACACCGTCGTGGCCCTCGGCCGATCCCTATCCGTCCTCCGCCGAGCCGCCCACCCACGGCCGCCGGCCCCTGAGCCGCATGGAGGAACGCCGCCGCCGCGCCGAGGCCGCCGCCCAGGCGCAGGGGGACAGCGCGTCGCCGGGGTTCGACGCCTTCGGCACGGGGTCGTCGTCCGGCGGGACGTCCGGCACCGGGTCCTTCGGCACGGGTCCGGCCAGTGGCGGCTCGCCGGGTACGGGCTCCTTCGGCGGGCTGCCCGGGAGCGGATCCTCCGGAACGGAGGCCACCGGGACGTCCGCCGGCGGGACGCTCGGGAACGGCGGCTTCGGGACCGGGGGGTTCGAGGCGGCGTCGTTCGGGGCCGGGCGCAACTTCGGGGAGGACGCGGCGGCACGGCCGCTCGAGTCGCCGCGGCGCTCGCCGGGCACCGGGCCGTTCGGTGCCGCGGGCGAGCCGGGCTCCACGCGGCCGGGAGAGCCCCTTCCCGGTCAGGGGACGAGGACGGACCCGTTCCAGCCGCAGTCGACAGGGGGCACGCCGCCCCAGGCGCGTGACCCGTTCGCGGCGTGGGCCGCCCCGGCCGCCCCGCTGGACCCGCCGGGCCAGGAGAGCGCGTTCACGGCGCGGCAGGCGCCGAGCAGGCCGTTCGCCGAGTCCCGCACCGACCAGCACTTCCAGGAGCAGCGCACCGGCTCGTCCGAGACACTGCGCACCCCCACCGACCCCTTCCAGGTGGTGCGCCGGACCGACCCCGACCCGGCGCGGACCACGCGGAGCGGTCCGTTCGCCGCACCCGTCCCCACCGAGACCAGCGCCACGCGCGCCCCAGGCGCGACGTTCGGCACCGGACGGTCCGGCGCCGGCCCGGACGCCGCAGGACCCGGCGGGCGCACCGGCCTCGGCGACCCCGCGACGACCGCCGCGGCCGCCGGCGGATCGTCCGGACGCCGGGGCGGCGGACGCGGCGACGCGAAGAAGTCCCAGCCGCCGATGCGCGAGTACCGCAGCGAGCCCGAGGAGCCCCGGCGCCGGTCCAAGCTCCCGATGATCCTCGGCGGCGTCGTCGCCGCCCTGCTCGTCGCGGGCGGCACCATCGTCATCCTCACCAGCGGCGACGACACCCCCGCGGGCACCGCCGCCCCCACGTCCTCACAACGCCCCGCAGGCCAGGTCCCCATCGTGGCCCCGGACGACAAGGACGGCTACACCGCGTCGCGCAAGACCGACCCGCAGCCCCTCACCCTGAACGAGCTGTTCGGCCGCAAGAAGATCACCACCAAGGGCCGTACCTACGAGATGACCGTCCGCCGCGCCGACAAGAAGTGCAAGGACGCCGTACACGGCACCGCCATGCAGAAAGCCCTGACCTCCGGCGGCTGCACCCAGTTGCTGCGAGCCAGCTTCCGCGACTCCACAAGCACCCTCATCGGCACCGTGGGCGTAGCCAACCTCCGCACCTCCGCCGCCGCCGTCAAGGCCGCCAAGGTGGGCCGAGGCGGCGAACTGGAGGACTACGTCAACCCCCTCCAGGGCAAGGACCCAGCCACGAAGCTCCTGGGCAGCGGCACGGACTCCTACGCCATCGCCTGGTCCCAAGGCCATTACCTGGTGCTCATGTGGTTCCAGTACAAGGACGGCCACAAACCCACCAAGACCGAACTCAAACGCCTGAACCGCGCCGCCGTCGACATCACCGAAGCCACCATCTTCCCCGCCCTGGACACCCGCGCCCTGACCGGCGCCCGCACAAGCTGACCCGTTACGACACTCTCGCGGGGCATCCGCGGGAGCAGGCCCTGCGCTGACCGGCGCCCGCACAAGCTGACCCCGGACGACACTCTCGCGGGGGCATCCGCAGGAGCAGGCCCTGCGCTGACCGGCGCCCGCACAAGCTGACCCCGGACGACACTCTCGCGGGGGATCCGCGGGAGCAGGCCCTGCTCCACGCTGACCGGCGCCCGCACAAGCCGACCCCTTACGACACCACCCCGACCGCCAGGCACGCGTCTCCGCCCTCACCAGAGCACGCTTGCACCAACCACCGCGCGGGGAGCGGCAGGCACGGGCAAGCCTCTCCCGCACCGTGTGCATCACGCTGCTCAGCCGACCTCGCGAACCGGTCGACCTAGCGATGCCGGAGACCCGAGCGCTGAGCGTCTCCAGCGCTCTGGACACCCGCGTGCTTGCCGGAACCTGTGCCACCGGGCCTGCCCAAAACACCCTATTTGCCAATTTAGTGTGACAAATCGGGCGAGGAATCAGACCGGGAAACGCCCATAGCGGTATGCCGGTCCCCGACTCTGGATACGCTTCCGCGTATGCGTGGCCAGGATTCCGGCTCCGAGCACGAACGCCAGTCCGAAGGCTCCGGGGCTCCGGCGATGCCACCCCCGAGCTTCGGCCAGGCGCATTCCTCCGTGCCCCAGCCCGAGCAGACCAAGGCGGACCAGACGACGTCAGGAACCTCCACCTGGTTCCAAGACCCCACCCCGAACGGCCCCGCCCAACCCCCCTGGTCTCCCACCAGTCCACCCCCCGCCACCGCAACGCCCC
>NZ_JBDPMD010000050.1:0-63242 GCF_039871875.1 Sphaerisporangium sp. B11E5
GTGCGCCTGTCCCCCGCCCCCGCACGTCCTTACGGCGTGCGCACCACCCCGGCGTCCCCCACCACCGCGCACCCTGAGGGCGTGCGCACCACCCCGGCGTCCCCCACCACCGCGCACCCTGAGGGCGTGCGCACCACCCCCGTGTCTCCGGCGGCGCGTCGCCCGGTGCCTCCTTCCTCACCGGGCCTCGCGCCGCCGGAGGCCACCGCCGGTCCCGGGATTCCCGCCGGCCTGGGACCGGCGGCTCCCCCTGAGCCGCTGAACGGGCGGGCCGTGCCGGACGGCGCCGGCCTGGGCAACGTGATCGGCCTGCGGGTCCCGAGCGGTCTCGACGCCGCCACGTCCCTCGCGGCCGTACCCGAGCCGGAGACGATCCGCGAGATCATCCCGCCCGGCCCGACACACCCGGAGACCGCCGGTCACCCGCAGCACGCGGCCACCGCCGCGGACGGGGAGGATCCGGCCGCCGGGGTCACGACCGGGGGCGGGTCCTCGCTCGCCTGGGTCCCCGCCACCATGCCCCCCGCCGCCGGCGGCACAGTCCCCGAGGGGACCAGGGACACGGCACCCGGGAGCACAGACCTCAAGGACACAGGTCCCGGCGACACGGCCCTCGCGAACGCAGACCTCGGCAGCACAGGCCCCGGGAACGCAGACCTCGGGAACACCAGGAACACGGCCTACGGGAACACAGCCGCCGGGAACCTGGCCGCCGAAGACATGGCCGCCGGAGACACGGCCGCCGATGGTCATGCCGTCGCCTACCCGTACGCGGCGCGCGACGGCCGGCGGGACTGGGTGTCCTGGGTGCTGGAGGAGAGCCTGGCCTCGATACCGCTGGCGCGGCGGCTCGTGCGGGGGCGGCTGACGGACTGGGGGCTGGAGGAGGACGGTGACGTGGCCGAGTTGCTGGTCACCGAGCTGGTCGCCAACGCGTTGCGGCACGCCGTCGGCGCTCCCGTCGTCACGCTGATCGCGGACGGCTCCGTGCTGCGGTGCCAGGTGCGGGACGCCAGCACCGAACGTCCCCATCTCCTGGCCACGGAGATCTACGACGAGACCGGCCGCGGGCTGCACCTGGTGGACCTGCTGGCCCGGCACTGGGGCGTCACCGGCCACCCCGGCGGCAAGTCCGTCTGGTTCGACCTCGCCGCCCACCCCCGGGCTCCGGGCGGCACCTGAGCCCCGCCCCGCCGGGCGGGTTACCGTCCCCCGGAAGTCACCGCTGTCCAAACGGGCTTCCAGGGGCGGTGATGGCCTCCGCGGAGAGCATGGGCTCCGCGGAGGCCATCATGACCCGGCCCGCCCTCAGCGGCCGGAGGGCGCCAGGGCGACGGTGTGGGTGGTGGTGTAGAAGTCCTGCGCGGCCTTGCCCTGCTCGCGGGGGCCGTAGCTGGAGTCCTTGACGCCGCCGAACGGCATGTAGAAGTCGACGCCGCTGGTCGGGCTGTTGACCTTGACCAGGCCGGTGTCGAGGCGGGCGGAGACGTCCAGAGCGCGGTCCAGGTCACCGGTGTACACGGCGGAGACCAGGCCGTAGCGGACGCCGTTGGCCAGGGCCACGGCCTCGTCGACCGTGGAGACGTCCTGGACCAGGCAGATGGGGCCGAAGACCTCCTCGCAGGCCAGCAGGTGGTCGTCCGGTGCGCCGTCCACGAGGGTGGGGGCGGCGAACCAGCCGTCCCGGTCCAGCGCCTCGCCGCCGGTGAGCACCCGGGCGCCCGCGGCGGCCGACACGACGCGGTCGCGGGCGGACTCCTCGATCAGCGGGCCGACGGCGGTGCCGGGGTCGGCCGGGTCGCCGACGCCGAGCTTGGCGACGGCCGCGACGAGGGCCTCGCGGACCTCCTCGGCGTTGCCTACGGTGATGATCCGCTTGGTGGCGGTGCACTTCTGCCCGGCGTAGCCGAACGCCGCGGCGGCGATCTGCGCGGCGGCGGCCTCCAGGTTGGCGTCGGCCAGCACGATGGCGGCGTTCTGCCCCCCCATCTCGGCCTGGACGGTCACGCCGCGCCCGGCGGCGGCGACGGAGACCTTGCGGCCCACGGCGGCCGAGCCGGTGAAGGACACCACGTCGGCGGCGTCCACCAGCGCGCCGCCCTCCTCGGCGTCGCCGGGGACCACGTGGAACAGGCCCTCGGGCAGGCCGAGCAGCTCGGCGAGGCGCAGCGCGGTGGCCGTCGCCTGCGGGGCGGGCTTGAGCACGACGGCGTTGCCGAACGCCAGCGCGGGAGCGGCCTTCCACAGCGGGATGGCCAGCGGGAAGTTCCACGGCGTGATCAGCCCCGCCACGCCGTGCGGACGCTTGCGGGTGTAGGCGAGCCCGGCGCCGGAGGGCTCGTACACGGCTCCCGCCGGGTCGAAGACCTGCTGGGCGTAGTACCGCAGGATCGCGACCGACCGCGCGACCTCGCCCTTGGCCTCGGCGATCGGCTTGCCCACCTCACGGACGACCAGAGCGGCCAGCTCCCCCGCCGCCCCCGCGACCGCGTCGGCCGCGGCCGTCAGCGCCGCCGCCCGCTCGGCCGCGTTCGCCCTGGCCCACCCCGCCTGCGCGCCCCGTGCCCGCTCCACCGCCGCGCTCACCCCCGCCGCCCCGGCGGTCTCGACCCGCGCGACGACGTCCGCGGGATCCTGCGGCGACCGGCTCTCGACAACGCTCATCGTCCGTCTCAACCTCTCCAGCGTCGGCCATTTCGAACTCCCCGCACACCGTACGGCACCATTTCCCCCCGGCCCTCGCGGGGTCCCGCCCCATCGGAAAGGGGCAATGGGGCGTATAGCGGTTGTCCACCGGGTGCGGGGTTCGGGGACGGACCGGCGGGGGCGGCGCCTAGCATGTGTGCCGTGACCGCAGCAGACCAGCAGCAAAAGCCCTCGGTGGAACGGCGTCCGGGCGGGGCCGGTGATCGCCTCCGGGGGTACGGGCGTGATCTGGCGCGTTCGGTGTGGGCACCGACGACGCGGAGTGTGCGGCACTGGGCGCTGGCCAGTGTGGTGGTGAACGTCGGGATCACCGTCACGGGGGCGGCGGTGCGGCTCACCGGGTCGGGGCTGGGGTGTCCCACCTGGCCGCGGTGCACGCCGGGGAGCTTCGTGCCGGCGCCGCACGACGATCACTCGCCGCTCAACATGGCGATCGAGTTCGGCAACCGGCTGCTGGCGTTCCTGGTGCTGGCGGTGGCGGTGGGCTGTGTGGTGGCCGTGGTGCGCATGGCGCCGCGGCGTCGGTCCCTGGTCCGGCTGGCGGCGGTGCAGCCGGCAGGGGTGCTGGTGCAGGCGCTGTGGGGAGGCCTGGTGGTGCGCAGCCTGCTCAACCCGGTCACGGTGAGCGTGCACTTCCTGCTGTCCACCGGCATGATCATGGCGGCGTTCGCCCTGTACGCCCGGTCCGGCGAGGGGGACGCGCCGCCGCGGCGGCTGGTGCACCGCGACATCCGCACCCTGGGGTTCGTGCTGGTCGCCGCGGTGTTCGTGCTGCTGGTCGCGGGCGTGGTGGTCACCGGCACCGGGCCCCACTCAGGCGACGTCGCCGCCTCACGGTTCGACTTCGACATCGAGACCATCGCACGCCTGCACGCCGACATCGTGTGGGTCGTGCTCGGCCTCACCTTCGCCCTGTTGTTCGCCCTGCACGTCACCGACTCCCCCGGCCGTGCCCGGCGCGGCGCCCTGGTGCTGCTGGCCGTCGAGCTGGCGCAGGGCGTGATCGGCTACGTGCAGTACTGGCTGGCCGTCCCCGCGCTGCTGGTGGGCCTGCACGTCTTCGGCTCCACCCTGGTCTGGATCGCCGGCCTGCGCGTGGTCTTCCTGATGCGCTCCCGCGGCCCCCTGGGCGCCGTGGCGCCCGCCCGCGACGAGCGGGACGAGGCCCGCGCCTATAGCTGACTATCTCCTCCCCTCCGGCCGTGGCGCGAAAGTTTCACGCGTGCGCATGACCGAATAGGGGGGTGAGCTGCTGTTTCCCGCCCTGCGGCCCGGCCTGCCGCCGACGGGCTTCGGCCCGTCGTCCCCGAAGGGATAGGGTCCGAGGCGCGCATGGGAGCGCTCCCAAAACTTCCCGTGTTCCGTGGGTTGCCCCAGAGGAGGTGGCGCCTCTCGAACTGTGCCCTGGACATTCGCGTATCACGTCCGACATGGACGCTGCACGCCGTGAGGTGGAAGTGCCTGTCCACCTCACGGCCGCGTCATGTCCGGCCCCCCTCCACGGTCAGCCGCAGGAGATCTCGGTGAACTTGGGGGTGCGGGTCTCGGTGGTGGTGGCCAGGAAGCCGGCGGTGGCGGTGTCGCCGGGCTTCAGACGGGGCTTGGACTCGGGGGCGTGGATCATGCCGACGGGGCCGTTCTGCATGAGGGTGCCGTCCCAGGCGGACTTCATCTTGGCGTCCATCTGCATCATCCACTGGACGTACCACTGGTTCATCACGCCCTTGCCGGTGTTCTTGATGGTCACGGTGGCCTGGAAGCCCCCGCGCCACGTCTTGGTGGTCTTCACCGTGGCCTGGCATGAGATCGGAAGGAATGTGGTGGTCGGGGACGGCGCGGCGCTGACGGACGGGGCGGCGGACGGGGCGCTGAAGATGACGTCGGAGCAGCCGTAGAAGGTCTCGGTGCCGCCGGGGCGGGTCCACACCGAGTAGATGATGTGGCGGCCGGACTTGGGGGGCAGCGCGCCGGTGAAGCCGTAGGCGCCGTCGGCACCGGGCTTGGGGTCGGCGGTGAGGAAGGGCTGGTCCTCGAGGTCCGCCCAGGTCAGCGGCTGCGTGGGGTTGAAGCCGTCCTTGGTGACGTACAGCTTGAGCCCGACCGGCTTGGGCGGGCCGGCGCCGTACACGAAGTCGAACGTCGCGCCGCCCTGCAGCACCGTGGCCGGCCAGTCGGCGCGCGGCGCGTCGTAGGCGGCGTACTCGCCGAGGCCGCCGCTGCACAGCTTGCCGTCCGGGATGAACCCGCGGGTGCGGCCCGCCCCGTCGGCGCGAAGCACGCCGGACCAGTCACGCACCGGGCCGGTGCCCCCGGCCTTGACGGCCGCGGCGCAGGCCGGGTTCTTGGGCCGGATGTCGTCCCCGGTGGTCCTGCCGTCGATGTAGCAGGCGTAGGTCCTGCTGGCGGGTGTCTGCAGGGCTCCGCTCGCTCCCGCCGACCGTTGCACGGCCAGTGTGGTGAGCCCGCCGACCACGACCGCGGCCGCCGCCAGTATCGCCACCTTTGCCTTGGGTGTCACAGTGCATCCTCTTCACGTCGCGGTCGCCACCGGAGATAGGGCGGCGGAAGGGCGTGCTCGTACCGCGTGCCGATCGGGGGCATCCGGGCCCACGGCCCGGCGAGGCTCCGGCGCGGCATCGCACGCCGGACCAGGCCACCCGGAAAGATCGTCGAAAGTGGCCACTGACATCCGCGTACCGCGATTGAAACACGCCCGCACGACACCCGGCAAGGATGCGTGAAAACCCCTGCGCAGGCCCGTACGAGCGCCCCACCGCCCCCGCGGGGCACCCGCGCCATCACCCACCGCGGGGCCCGTACGAGCGCACCGCCGCCCCCGCGCCCCGTGCGGGACCGGCCGGCGCCGTGGCGGCTAAGGGCCGCGTTCCCCCGGTGGACGCGGGGGGGTTCCCTGAGGGGGCGGGTAGGCGGGGCCGGGTGGCGGGCCGGGAGGGCGGGGGTCCGCCGGGCGGGCCTGGGAGGCGCCGGGGACCAGGGGGTCGCGGGGGAAGCCGTCGGGGGGCGGGTACGGGGAGGTGGCGCGCCAGGTGTCGTGGCCGGGGGCGTAGCCGGGTGGGGCCATGCCTCTGGCGATGGAGGACTGGTGGGGACGGGGGACGGGGAACTGCGACTTGGCGGCGCTCATGCAGGCCAGCAGGGCCTCGCGGTGCTGTTCGAAGGTGTCGCGGGTGATCACGCCGCGGACGCCCCGCTCGTGCAGCAGCCCGAGCTCGGTCGCGGCGAGCTGGTAGTCGCGCATGGCGTTGCGCCCGTCCGAGCCGCCGTGCGCGCGGGCCCACTGGCGCGCCTGCCGCCGTCCCTGCAGGGACGACAGCATGAACAGGTCGACGTCGGTGACCAGCCCGAGCCCGCCGTAGGGAGGCAGGTAACGCTGGATGAGCCCGATAATGCGCTTGCGGTCCTTGACGATCACGCCGAGCTCGACGAAGAACAGCACCATCAGCAGCAGGTACGCCAGCGCGAGCCCGGCGAACCCCCCGTAGGAGGTGAAGCCGTTCCAGATGCCGTGCAGCGCCATCGCGCCGAACCAGCCGAGCACCACCACCCCGCGCCGGCTTGGCCCCGAGGCCTGCGCCGCGTACGCCACCGCGATGCCGATCATGGACGTGAACAGCGGATGCGCGAACGGCGACAACACCCCGCGCAGCACCACGGTGACCGCGAGCCCCTGCACGCCGTTCTGGTCCAGCGCCATGATGTAGTAGCTGACGTTCTCGCTCATCGCGAAGCCGAGCCCGACCATGCCGGCGTAGATGATGCCGTCGGTCGGCCCGTCCAGCTCCTGACGCCGCCAGCGCAGCAGCCCGAGCAGCACCAGGCCCTTCATGGTCTCCTCGACGAGCGGCGCGCCGAACGTCGCCACGAGGTTGCGTGCGCTCGCCGGGTCGAGCTGGGTGGCCAGGATGACGTAGCGCAGGTTGAAGCTGTTCAGCAGCCCGGCCACCAGCACCGCGATGCCGGCGCCCCACATGAACGCGAAGATCAGGTTGTTGCGCGGCTCGGGTTCCAGCCGGTCCAGCGCGAGCACGCCGGCCAGCAGCAGGGGCACCGGGGCCAGCGCCAGTATGAGCGCGATCACGAAGTGGACCGGCTCGCCGTTGAAGATGTCGAACGAGAAGGACACCAGCGCGCAGATGCCCGCGAGGACGAGCCCGAGGATCAACCCGAACGAGGGGCGCTCGCGCAGCACCCAGCGGGGATCAAGACTCGTCATGGGCGCGAGCGTATTCGACCTGGCACCTAGTGTTCCCTTCGCCCCCACCGCACCCGCACGGCTCGCTCCCCGTGATCAACGCATCACCCCGCACCGACAGCTCCCGGGCAATCATGTCTTCCCCCGGACCAACATCAACACACCCACCCAGCCAACCAACTTGACGACTTTTCCCCCACTCCGCCCACCGGCTGCGGCATTTAGGATGATATGTCAGCGTGTGACGGCTTTGTTATGACGTACGCCCTTGAGGAGCGGCGCCGCCGGGCTATACAGTCCCACGTCGCCGCCCGACGCGGCGTTCCGCAGTGTCCACCACCTGAGACGATCGGACTGTTCGATGGCGCAACCACCCGGGATCGACGGCGGCGCCGGGGACGACGTCCGGTGAGCGGCGCGACGCACGACGTGCCCACGGCCGCCGGCTACGTCAACGGCGAGATCTCCTACTGGTACCGCGAGATCGGCCTGCCCGCCCGCCGCGCCCCCCTGCCCGGGCCGCGCGACTACGACGTGGCGATCGTCGGCGGCGGCTACACGGGCCTGTGGACCGCGTACTACCTGAAGACGGCCCAGCCGGACCTGCGGATCGCCGTGCTCGAGCGGGAGTTCGCCGGGTTCGGCGCCTCCGGCCGCAACGGCGGCTGGTTGTCGGCCGAGTTCGCCGGGTCCCGGGAGCGGCACGCCGCCGCGCGCGGCCGGCAGGCGATGATCGACCTCCAGCACGCCATGTTCGCCGCGGTGGACGAGGTGATCGACTTCACCCGCGCCGAGGGCGTGGACGCCGACGTCCACAAGGGCGGCCTGCTGCACGTGGCGACCAACCCGGCGCAGGACCGGCGGCTGCGCGCCGAGCTGGAGGACCTGCGCACCTGGGGATTCGCCGAGAAGGACATGCGGCTGCTGGACCCGGCCGAGCGCGAGGAGCGCGTCCGCGTCGCCGGAGCGCTGTCGGCCGGCTACAGCCCGCACTGTGCCCGCATCCAGCCCGCCAAGCTGGCGCTCGGCCTCGCCCGGGTGGTCGCCGGCCTCGGCGTGGACGTCTTCGAGGACACCACGGTCACCGAGATCCTCCCCCGGGGCCACGACGGGCGGGCCGCGGCGGTCACCGATCGCGGCACGGTCACCGCGGAGTTCGTGATCCGCGCCACCGAGGGCTTCACCGCGAGCATCAAGGGCCAGCGGCGGCAGTGGCTGCCGATGAACAGCTCCATGATCGTCACAGAGCCGCTGCCGGACGCGGTGTGGCGGGAGATCGGCTGGGACGGCTACGAGCTGCTCGGCGACGAGGCCCACGCCTACTGCTACGCCCAGCGCACCGCCGACGGCCGGATCGCCATCGGCGGACGCGGCGTGCCGTACCGCTACGGCTCCCGCACCGACGCGCGCGGCGTCACCCAGCCGCAGACCGTGGCCGCGCTGCACACGATCCTCGCCACCCTGTTCCCGGCCGCCGCCGAGGCGAAGGTCCACCACTCGTGGTGCGGCGTGCTCGGCGTGCCCCGCGACTGGTGCTCCACCGTGGACCTGGACCACCGCACCGGCCTCGGGTGGGCCGGGGGGTACGTGGGCAGCGGCGTGACGACCACCAACCTGGCCGGGCGCACCCTGCGCGACCTGGTGCTGCGCAGGGACACCGGGCTGACCGCGCTGCCGTGGGTGGGGCGGCGGGTGCGCCGCTGGGAGCCCGAGCCGCTGCGCTGGATCGGCGTGCACGCGATCTACACGCTGTTCCGCGCCGCCGACCGCGCCGAGAAGGCCGGCCCGCCGCGCACCTCGGCGTACGCGCGCCTCGCCGGCCTCATCTCCGGCCGCTGACACGCGGACGGCCCGGCTCGCCGAGCCGGGCCGCGGGTGGGACGCCGCCGGCCGCGGGAGCCGGCGGGGGCGTCACATCAGGAGCGAGTCGATGGCGACGGTCAGGAAGAGCAGCGCCAGGTAGGCGTTGGACCAGTGGAAGAACCGCATGGGGCGCAGCGCCACGCCGGTCTTGCCCGCGTTGACCCGCCCGAGCAGCCGGTAGACCTCCCACAGGCACACGGCGCCGAGCACCGCGGCCACCACGCCGTACACCGGTGTGGTGCCGGCGACCGGCCACAACAGTAGCGAGCAGAGCACGGTGGCCCAGGTGTAGGCGATGGACTCCAGCACGACGCGGCGCTCGGTGGCGACCACCGGCAGCATCGGCACCGCGGCGGCGGCGTAGTCCTCGCGGTAGCGCATGGCGAGCGTCCAGGTGTGCGGCGGCGTCCAGAAGAACACCACGCCGAACAGCACGACCGGGGCCCAGTCGACGCGCCCGGTGATGCCCGCCCAGCCGATCAGCACCGGCATGCAGCCCGCGATGCCGCCCCAGACGACGTTCTGCGAGGTGCGGCGCTTGAGGAGCATCGAGTACACGAAGACGTAGAACAGGATGGCGCCGAGCGACAGGCCGGCGGCCAGCCAGTTCACCGTGACGCCGAGCCCGAGGGTGGCGAGGACGCCGAGCACGACGCCGAACACCAGCGCGTTGCGCGGCGCGACGGTGGCCATCGCGAGGGGCCGGCGCCGGGTGCGCCGCATGGTGGCGTCGATGTCGCGGTCGACGTAGCAGTTGAGCACGTTGGCGCTGCCCGCCGACAGGGTGCCGAAGACCAGCGTGGCGACGGCCGTCCACAGCGGCGGGAACCCCCGGGCCGCGAGGAACATCACCGGGAGTGTCGTGATCAGCAGCAGCTCGATGATCCGCGGCTTGGTCAGCGCGACGTACGCCCGCACCGTGGCGAGCGGCGAACGGCGCTCACCGGCGAGAACCGTCGGCGGCTTGGTCGTGAGCACCGTCAAGGCGCTTCCAGCGGGTGCGGGGTCAACGCGTAACCTCTGATTAGAGCGGGTCCGTGGGTGCGGGCATGAGCCGGCACCGGGAACTCACTGTAGTGCGGGGGTACGCCGGTCCCGGCATCGGGGGCGAAAGCCGCGCGTGGGGAGGCCGTCACGGGGCCGCGCGTCGGCGCTGGTGAGCGGCTCCGGAAGGCAGGAGCCGCCACGTGCGTTCCATACGTTGCCAGGCGGGCAGGTCTCCTGGACACAAGCAGCACATTCCCCGGTCATCCACAGGACGCACCAGGCTTCTACGGTGAGAGGACCGACCCGTTAAGGTCCGGTGTGGGAGGTAACCCGGACCGGACGCCAGGTGTGCCCGGCCGCCACCGAATACTGAGGAGATCGAGCAGTTGAGCAGCGAACTCGTGCCAGACCTTGAGTGGGGCGACCTCGATCGCCGGACGGTCGACGTCGTACGCGCCCTGGCGATGGACGCGGTGGAGAAGGCGGGCTCGGGCCACCCCGGTACCGCGATGAGCCTGGCGCCCGCCGCCTATCTCCTTTTCCAGCGCGTGCTGCGCCACGACCCGTCCGACCCCTCGTGGGTGGGCCGCGACCGTTTCGTCCTTTCGGCCGGGCACTCCAGCCTCACCCTGTACATCCAGCTCTTCCTGTCGGGCTACGGCCTCAGCCTGGACGACCTGAAGGGTCTGCGCCAGTGGCAGAGCCTCACGCCCGGGCATCCCGAGCACGGCCACACGCTCGGCGTGGAGACCACCACCGGCCCGCTCGGGCAGGGCCTCGGCAACGCGGTCGGCATGGCGATGGCCCAGCGGCGCGAGCGGGGCCTGTTCGACCCGGACGCCGAGCCGGGCACCAGCCCGTTCGACCACCGCACCTGGGTGATCGCCTCCGACGGCGACATCGAGGAGGGCATCAGCCACGAGGTCAGCTCCCTGGCCGGCCACCAGAAGCTCGGCTACCTGAACGTCATCTACGACGCCAACCACATCTCCATCGAGGACGACACCGCGATCGCCCTGTCGGAGGACGTCGCCGCGCGGTACGAGGCGTACGGCTGGCACGTGCAGCACGTCGACTGGACCGAGACCGGCGACTACGTGGAGAACGTCGAGGCGTTGTACGCCGCGATGCGCGCCGCCACGGCAGAGACCGAGCGGCCGTCGTTCATCCGGCTGCGCACGATCATCGGCTGGCCGGCGCCCAACAAGCAGAACACCGGCAAGATCCACGGCTCGGCGCTCGGCGCCGACGAGGTGGCCGCCACCAAGCAGATCCTCGGCATGGACCCCGCCAAGAGCTTCGACGTGCCCGACGAGGTGCTGGAGCACGCCCGCGGGGTCGTGGCGCGCGGCCGGGCGGAGCGGGCCGCGTGGGAGGAGTCCTACGAGAGCTGGCGGGCCGCCGACCCCGAGCGGGCCGCGCTGTTCGACCGCATCAGCGCACGCAAGCTGCCGGCCGGGTGGGAGGAGTCGCTGCCGGCCTTCGAGCCCGGCAAGTCGATGGCCACCCGCAAGGCGTCCGGCACGGTGCTGACCGCGCTCGCCCCGGTGCTGCCCGAGCTGTGGGGCGGCTCGGCGGACCTCGCCGAGTCCAACAACACCACCATGGAGGGCGAGCCGTCCTTCATCCCGGAGGAGTACCAGACCAAGGCGTTCCCGGGGAACTTCTACGGCCGCACGCTCCACTTCGGCATCCGCGAGCACGGCATGGGCTCCATCCTCAACGGCATCGCCCTGCACGGCGGCACCCGCCCGTACGGCGGCACGTTCCTCGTGTTCAGCGACTACATGCGCCCCGCGGTGCGGCTCGCCGCCCTGATGGGCCTGCCGGTCACCTACGTCTGGACGCACGACTCGATCGGCCTCGGCGAGGACGGCCCCACCCACCAGCCGGTGGAGCACCTGTGGGCGCTGCGCGCCATCCCGGGCCTGGACGTCGTGCGGCCGGCCGACGCCAACGAGACGGCCGCGGCGTGGCGTGCCGTGCTCGAGCACACCGACCGCCCGGCGGCGCTCGCCCTGACCCGGCAGAACCTCCCGGTGTACGAGGGCACGGCCGACGCCGAGAAGGTCGCCAAGGGCGGCTACGTGCTGGCGGAGGCCTCAAGCGGGCAGCCGGCCGTCGTCCTCATCGGCACCGGCAGCGAGGTCGAGCTGGCCGTCGGGGCCCGTGACCTGCTGGAGGCCGAGGGCATCCCGACCCGGGTGGTGTCCATGCCGTGCGTGGAGTGGTTCGAGGCTCAGGACGACGCCTACAAGCAGTCCGTGCTGCCCCCGTCGGTGCGCGCCCGCGTCGCGGTGGAGGCGGGAATCGCCCTCGGGTGGTGGCGGTTCGTAGGTGAGGAAGGCGAGGTCGTGAGCCTTGAACACTTCGGCGCGTCGGCACCGTACAAGACGCTGTACGAGCAGTTCGGGCTGACCGCCGAGCGTGTGGCGGCCGCCGCCAAGGGCAGCCTGGCCAAGACCGGGGCCGACAAGGGCCAGACGACCGGAAACTGAGGGACTGAGGAAACAGTCATGAGTGAGAACCTGAAGCGCCTGAGCGAGCAGGGTGTGTCGATCTGGCTCGACGACATCAGCCGTGAGCGGCTGCGCACCGGCAATCTCGAGGCGCTGGTGCGCGACAAGCACGTGGTGGGCGTCACGTCCAACCCCACGATCTTCGCCTCGGCGCTGAGCAAGGGCGACGCCTACGACGGGCAGACGCGTGACCTCGCGACCCGCGGGGTGGACGTCGGCGAGGCGGTGCGCGCGATCACCACCTACGACATCCGCTGGGCGGCCGACGTGCTGCGGCCGGTGTTCGACGTGAGCGGCGGCGTGGACGGGCGGGTGTCCATCGAGGTGGACCCGCGCCTGGCCCTCGACACCGAGAAGACCGTCGCCGAGGCGCGGGCGCTGTGGTGGCTGGTGGACCGGCCCAACGTCTTCATCAAGATCCCCGCGACCGTCGAAGGGCTGCCCGCCATCACCCGGGCGCTGGCGGAGGGCATCAGCGTCAACGTGACGCTGATCTTCTCGCTGGAGCGGTACCGCGCGGTGATGGACGCCTGGCTGGCCGGGCTGGAGCAGGCGAAGGCGAACGGGCTGGACCTGTCGAAGATCGAGTCGGTGGCGTCGTTCTTCGTGAGCCGCTTCGACACCGAGATCGACAAGCGCCTGGAGAAGATCGGCAGCCCCGAGGCCCTCGGCCTGCGCGGCAAGGCCGCCGTCGCCAACGCGCGCCTCGCCTTCGCCGCGTACGAGGAGGTCACCGCCGGGGAGCGCTGGCAGGCACTCAAGGCCGCGGGCGCCCGCCCGCAGCGTCCCCTGTGGGCGTCCACCGGCACCAAGAACCCCGAGTACCCGGACACCCTGTACGTCGACCAGCTCGTCACCTCCGGCACGGTCAACACGATGCCCGAGAAGACCCTCGACGCGGCGGCCGATCATGGCAAGATCGACGGCGACACGGTGCGCCCCTACTACGAGGACGCCTGGAACACCATGGCGGCTCTCAAGCAGGCGGGCATCGACTACGACGACGTGGTGAAGGTCCTGGAGGACGAAGGCGTGGACAAGTTCATCGCCTCCTGGAACGAACTGCTCGGCACGGTCGAGTCGGAACTGCGCAAGGCCGTCTGAACCACCCGGAACACCCGCCCACCCAAACAACCGGCCACAACGCCCCCGCGGCCCTCTGGCCCACAGACCACCGGCGACCCACCTGGCGTCCCGGCCGAACACCGCACCCCGGCCTGGAACCTCCCGGCCCGGGGCACGGCGCCGGCCGGGCACCGGCCCGCCCGGCGCCGGCCCGAAATCCCGGGTAACCGGAACCGGACCGGGTACCGGGGCCATCGGGGCCGGGACGGGTCGGTGGTCTGCCGGGGACGGTGGGCGGGGGCCTTCGGGCTTTCGGGGATACGCGTGAGGATGACTACGTAAGGATGGATATGTCGGTAACGTTCGGTGACGAATCGGTGGGTGCGGTGGCTGCCGAGGGCGCGCGGGGGCTTGTGGACGAGGGGGTGCCGGGGGCGCTTGCCGGTGGGGATCCGACGCTCTGGGGGGCGGAGGCCGAGGCGGAGGCCGCGATCCGGCTGGGCTGGCTGAACCTTCCCACCACCTCGCGTGAGCTTCTGCCGGAGATCGGCAAGCTGGTCGAGCGGGCCCGCGCGGAAGGGCTGGAGCACGTCGTGCTGGCCGGCATGGGCGGGTCCTCGCTGGCGCCGGAGGTCATCTGCGCCTCGGCCGACGTGCCGCTGACCGTGCTCGACACCACCGACCCCGGTCAGGTGCGGCGGGCGCTGGCGGACCGGCTGGACCGCACCATCGTGGTGGTGTCCAGCAAGAGCGGCTCCACGGTGGAGACCGACAGCCACCGGCGCATCTACGAGCAGGCGTTCCGCGACGCCGGCATCGACCCGGCCGGCCGCATCGTCGTGGTCACCGACCCCGGGTCGCCGCTGGAGCAGTCCGCCATCGACGCCGGGTACACCGTGATCCTCGCCGACCCCAACGTCGGCGGCCGCTACAGCGCCCTGACCGCCTTCGGCCTGGTGCCGAGCGCCCTCGCGGGTGCCGACGTCGCCCGGCTGCTCGACCAGGCCGCCGAGGCCCGCGAGCGGCTCGGCGAGGACGGCGAGCCGGGCCTGCTGCTCGGCGCCGCGATCGGCGCCGCCGCCGCGGAGGGCCGCGACAAGCTGCTGCTGGACGACAGCCTCTCCGACATCAACGGCCTGCCCGACTGGATCGAGCAGCTCATCGCCGAGTCCACCGGCAAGCAGGGCCGCGGCATCCTGCCCGTGGCCGGGTCCGAGCCCAACGAGGCCGAGGACGAGCTGCTGGCGGGCATCGACACCGAGGGCGACATCGAGGTCCGGGCCCCGCTCGGCGCGCAGTTCCTGGTCTGGGAGTTCGCCACCGCGGTCGCCGGCCGGCTGCTCGGCATCAACCCCTTCGACCAGCCGAACGTCGCCGAGTCCAAGGAGAACACCACCCGCATCCTCCAGGAGGCGGGCGACGGTCCGCTGCCGACCGGCACCCCCGCCCTGGTGGACGGCCCGGTGGAGGTCTACGGAGACCTGCCCGCCCACGTCAAGGACCTCCCCGGCGTGCTGACCGCGCTGCTGAAGGACATCCCCGACCGCGGCTACCTCGCCATCCTCGCCTTCCTCGACCGCGAGGCGGCGTTCGACGTGCCGGTCCCGCCGGAGGCGTCGTTCGAGGCGATCACCGACATCTGGGCGGCGCACGACCCCGCCTCGCTGCAGGGCCTGCTCGCCATCCGCACCGACCGGCCGGTCACCTTCGGCTGGGGCCCCCGCTACCTCCACTCCACCGGGCAGTACCACAAGGGAGGCCCGCAGAACGGCGTCTTCCTGCAGATCACCGGCGCCGTGTCCGACGATCTGGAGGTCCCCGGAAAGCCCTACACCCTGGGCAGGCTCCAGCTCGCCCAGGCCCTCGGCGACCTCGACGCCTTGCGCAAGCGCGGGCGCCCGGCCGTACGCCTGCACCTGACGGATCGCGAGGCGGGGGTCAGGCACCTGCTCGCCGCCGCACGGGAGGTTTGATGATCGACAGTGAGACGCCGGACCCGGGCCCCGAGCCCGGCACGGCGGCGTCCGCGTCCCCGGGCGCCGGCGGCGGGACCGCCGCGGACGGGGCCGCGGGAGGCGGGCCGGCCACACCGCCTCCACCTCCTGGCCCGGCCCGCGACCCCGGCGCGACCGGCGGGGACGCGCCGCAGGCCCCGGACGAGTCGGTGACCGCCGCACAGGCGGTCGCTGGCACCTCGACGACCCACGCGGTCGCCGCGGCCAACCCGCTGCGCGACCCCGGTGACCGCCGGCTGCCCCGCGTGGCCGGCCCGTGCGTGCTGGTGATCTTCGGGGTCACCGGCGACCTGGCCCGCCGCAAACTGCTGCCCGCCATCTACGACCTCGGCAACCGCGGCCTGCTGCCCCCGGGCTTCTCACTGGTGGGCTTCGCGCGCCGCGACTGGGCGCACCAGGACTTCGCCCAGATCACCCACGACGCCGTCAAGGAACACGCCCGCACGCCGTTCCGCGAGGAGGTCTGGAAGCAGATCTGCGAGGGCCTCCACTTCGTGCCCGGCTCGTTCGACGACGACGGCGCCTTCGACGCGTTGACCATGGCCCTCGCCGAGATCGACGAGACCCGCGGCACCGGCGGCAACTACGCCTTCTACCTGTCCACGCCGCCCAAGGCCTTCCCGACGATCATCGAGCAGCTCAAGCGCACCGGGCTCACCAAGCCGCCCGCGGGCGCGTGGCGCCGCGTCGTGATCGAGAAGCCCTTCGGGCACAACCTGCAGACCGCGCGCGAGCTGAACCAGATCGTCGACTCGGCGTTCAAGCCCGACTCGGTGTTCCGCATCGACCACTACCTGGGCAAGGAGACCGTCCAGAACATCCTGGCGCTGCGGTTCGCCAACACGCTGTTCGAGCCGATCTGGAACCGCGGCTACGTCGACCACGTGCAGATCACCATGGCCGAGGACATCGGGGTGGGCGGCCGGGCCGGCTACTACGACGGCATCGGCGCCGCCAGGGACGTCATCCAGAACCACCTGCTGCAGTTGCTGGCCCTGGTGGCGATGGAGGACCCGACGGCCTTCGGCGCGGCGGCGCTGCGCCGCGAGAAGGAGAAGGTCCTGGAGGCCGTCACCCTGCCCGAGGACCTGGGGCTCGCCACGGCGCGCGGCCAGTACCTCGCCGGGTGGCAGGGCGGCCAGCCGGTCCGGGGCTTCCTCGACGAGGACGGCATCCCGCCGACCTCCACGACAGAGACCTACGCCGCGATCAAGCTGGAGATCGCCAACCGCCGCTGGGCGGGGGTGCCGTTCTACCTGCGCACCGGGAAGCGGCTCGGGCGGCGGATGACCGAGGTGGCCGTGGTGTTCCATCGGGCGCCGCACCTGCCCTTCACCAAGACCGACACCGAGATCCTCGGGCAGAACGCCCTGGTGATCCGCATCCAGCCGGACGAGGGCATCACCGTGCGGTTCGGCTCCAAGGTGCCGGGCACCGCGATGGAGGTCCGGGACGTCAACATGGACTTCGCCTACGGCGAGGCGTTCCTCGAGTCCTCCCCCGAGGCGTACGAGCGCCTGCTGCTCGACGTGCTGATCGGCGACCCGCCGCTGTTCCCCCACCAGCGGGAGGTGGAGCTGTCCTGGCGGATCATGGACCCGATCGAGGACTACTGGGCGAGCCTGCCCGAGCAGCCGGAGGGCTACCCGTCCGGCACCGGCGGTCCGGCCGCGGCCGACGAGATGATGGCCAGGGACGGCCGCGCCTGGAGGCGGTTGTGACCGGCACGCACCACAGGGCGGCGGCCCCGCGCCGCGCGCGGGAGGCGACATGACCAGTTTCCTGATGGGGTCCACCACGGCCTCCGACATCTCCTCCCAGCTCACCCGGCTGCGCCACCAGGTCGGCGCGCCCGCGGTGGGCATGGTGCTGACGCTGGTCGTGGTGTGCGACGAGAGCAGGCAGTACGACGCGGTGCGCGCGGCGTCCGAGGCGTCGCGCGAGCACCCGTCGCGCATCCTCGCGGTGATCCCCCGCGAGCGCGAGGAGCCGACCCGCCTGGACGCCGAGATCCGGGTGGGTGAGCTCACCACCGGCGAGGTGGTGCTGCTGCGCATGTACGGCGAGCTGCGCGACCACGCCGACTCGGTGTTGTCGCCGCTGCTGCTGCCGGACATCCCGGTGGTGGTGTGGTGGCCGGGCGAGGCGCCGCAGTCCCCCGCCAAGGACCCGGTGGGGGCGTACGGGCAGCGCCGCATCACCGACGCCCGTTCCTCGCGTGACTCGGTGGCGGCGGTGAAGAGCCGCATCGACGGGTACAGCCCCGGCGACACCGACCTCGCCTGGACGCGCATCACGCCGTGGCGCAGCCTGCTGGCCGCGGCGTTCGACCTGCCGGTCGGGCGGGTCGCGGACGGTTTCGTGGAGGCCGAGCCTGACCACCCGAGCGCGGCGCTGCTGGCCGCGTGGTTGTCGGAGCGGCTCGACGCCCCGATCGCGGTGCACGAGTCCAAGGGCCCGGGCCTGACCGCGGTGCGGCTGCACACCGCCGACGGCGGCGAGGTCCGCATCGAGCGGCACGACTCCCGCACCGCCACCCTGTCCCGCCCGGGTCAGCCCGACCGCCACGTGGCCCTGGCCCGCCGCCCCACCTCGGACCTGCTGGCCGAGGAGCTCCGCCGCCTCGACCCCGACCAGATCTACGAACGCGCCATCAAGCAGGTCACCACCTGCCACGGCGTCTGACCCGCACCCGGCCACCACGGACCACCGCCCCTCCCCCGCCGGGGAAGCACCTCCCGCCGCCCTCCGGCGTAGGCGCCCCCCGGCACCCGGGCGGCCCGGAGGTCCCGGCCCACCCGGGAAGTGACGTTCCCCCACCGGGGAACGTCACTACGTGACGGCCGCGAACAGGTGAAGTCCGCGGACCGCGCGGCCGGGGAACGTCACTCCGTGAGAACCACGAAGTGCGTGAACCACGCGGCTCGGGGAGTCACTCCGCGACCACCATGACCTACGTGAACCACGGTGACCGGGGACTCACTCCGTGACCACCATGACCTACGTGAACCACGCGGCCAGGGACATCACTCCGTGACAACCGCAAAGTACGTGAACCACGCGGCAAGGAACGTCACTTCGCGATCACCATGACCTACGTGAACCACGCGGCAAGGAACGTCACTTCGTGACCACCATGACCTACGTGAACCACGCGGCAAGGAACGTCACTTCGTGACCACCATGAAGTACGTGAACCACGCGGCCAAGGACGTCGCTCCGTGACCACCATGAACTACGTGAACCACGCGGCCAAGGACGTCGCTCCGTGACCACCATGAACTACGTGAACCGTGCGGTCAGGGACGTCGCTCCTTGAGGGCCGTGAAGTTCGCGGACCGCGCCGGGACGTCGTCTCGCGGAGTCCGTGCAGCCATGAGTACCGTGAAATCCGTGACAATCGTCCGTCATCCGCGACCGAGGGGATCCGAGACCGTGACCACGTACCGCCGTCCGATGCGGGAGACCGTGCTGTGAGCGTTCCCTCGGTCCTGGTTCACCGGGACGCCGGAGTGCTGGCCAAGGCCGTGGCGGCGCGGCTGATCGTCGGGCTGGTGGACGCGCAGGCCGCGAAGGGGTCGGCTCATCTGGTGCTGACCGGTGGCGGGGTGGGGATCGCCACGCTGGCCGAGGTGGCCGCCACGGCGGCGCACGCGGCGGTGGAGTGGCCCCGGCTGGACGTGTGGTGGGGCGACGAGCGGTTCCTGCCGAGCGGGGACCCCGAGCGCAACGAGACCGGCGCCCGCGAGGCACTGCTCGACCAGGTGGACGTGGACCCCGCGCGGGTGCACGTCATGCTGGGGCCGGACTCCGGCCTCAGCGCCGGGGAGTCGGCGGAACGCTACGCCGAGGAGCTGCGCCGCGCGGCCCGGCCCGAGGACCACGGGCCCGTCCCGTCGTTCGACATCATGCTGCTCGGCATCGGGCCCGACGGCCACGTGGCGTCGTTGTTCCCCGAGATGCCCGCCCTGTACGACGACCGCCCCGTGGTCGCCGTCCACGGCGCGCCCAAGCCGCCGCCCACCCGGATCACGATGACTCTGCCCGCCGTCACGGCGGCCCGGCAGATCTGGATCATCGCCGCCGGGGAGGAGAAGGCCGGCGCCGTCCGCCTGGCCCTGCAGGACTCCGGCCCGTTCCAGATCCCCGCCGCGGCGGCCCGGGGCCGTTCACGCACGCTGTTCCTGCTGGACCGCGCCGCCGCCTCGAAGCTCCCGCCGAACCTCGGACGTCCCTCGTCCCCTTGAGTTCCCGGCCGCGGTCCCCCGAGGGACCGCGGCCGCACGTCGTGGTCTACAGGTAGCCCCAGGCCTTGGTGATCTCCAGGAGGGGTTCCGGCACCTCGTCGGGCGTGGGCAGCGGCCGGCCCTGCTGGATCTCACCGGTGCGGATCTTGTCGCGCCAGTCGCCGATGCCCTTCACGAACTCGCCGTGGTTGTGGTCGCCGTACTTGAGCATGCCCGGCTCGAACTCCACGCCGAGGTAGGAGCAGACGCGCCGCAGCTCGCCCTCCGGGTCGTCCACCAGGGCCTCGTAGCGCACGTCGATGCCGTCGTAGCGGCCGCGGGCCTCCTGCAGGTCCCGCATGTACTGGTAGGTGTGCCGGACCGCCTCCGGCATCGGGCGGGCCACCGGGTCCGCCTCGTGCCAGGAGGTGGCGATGGACGCCGGGTGGCGCATCAGGTAGATGAAGCGGGCGTCCGGCCAGCACGTGATGATGCGCCGGTGCGCGAACACGTTGCTCGGCGTCTTGTCCACCAGGATCTCCTTGCCGCTGCGCACCAGCTCGCGGTGCAGCATGCGGTCCCACAGGATGTGCTCGATGTCGCTGGTGCTGTGCCCGAGCGCCTCCATCGCCTGCCGGACCGGGTCGGTCGTCATGGTGACGGCGAGCCGTCGTACGTGCATCTCGTGCGGCGCGTGGATCTGCGAATGGCTGTTCAGGATGACGCGGAACAGGGTCGACCCGGAGCGGACCGGCGAGAGGACGAACACCGGCGCGCGCAGCAGCCGGTCGGCCTTCGGGTCCGCGGGGGGGCGGGGCGCCTCGGGCGGGGGCGGCGGTTCGGGCGCCGGCGGCGGGGGGACCGTCCGTACGCGCGTGATGTTGTACCCCGTGATCCCCTCGAGAGCCGCATTGACCTTGCTCTTCCATGCCATGGCCCTACAGGATAGGAAGGCAGGGTGACGTGTGGGTGAACAGAGCCTGGGGATAACCGAAGAAAGTATGGGACTTACCAGGACGGATCGCCCGCTCGGTACATCACCGGGTGACGCATAGTGGAAGCACAACACCGAGCCGGGCACGCGGGACGTCGCGGCCGGCCGATGCGGATCGTACCGGAGGCCCCGTGTTCGAGCGCTTCACCGACCCCGCCCGGCGCGTGGTCGTCGTCGCCCAGGAAGAGGCCAGGCGCCTGCATCACAGCGTCATCGGCACCGAGCACATCCTGCTGGGACTGCTGGGCGAGCCCAACGGACTGGGGGGCGCGGTGCTGAGGGAGGCCGGGCTGACCCTGGACCAGGTGCGGGCGGACGTGCGCGAGCTCGGCGACGCGCCGGCGGACTCCGAGCCCGCGCCGCACATCCCCTTCGGCGCGCGCGCCAAGAAGGTGCTGGAGCTGTCGCTGCGCGAGGCCATGAACCTGCACCACAACTACATCGGCACCGAGCACATCCTGCTCGGGCTGATGCGCGAGGCGGAGGGCACGGCCGCACGCATCCTGGAGCGCCACGAGATCGACTTCAAGCGCACCCGCGAGGCCCTCGTGGAGGAGTCCGGCACCCGCGGCAGGGTGCGCCGTTTCGGCGGCGCGCTGGAGGAGCCGGCGCTCCTCACGCAGTCGCCCCTCGGCGCCCGCCTGGAGCGCATCATGGAGAGCCTGGAGCGCATCGAACGCCGCCTGGACGCCTTCGGCGTCCCGCCCGCTCCGGAACACCCCGCCCCCGGCGGTCCCGCACCGCAGCAGTGGATAGGGCCCACGCAGGCGAAGCCCGAGGGCGGCACGGGCACGGACGACACCTGACGCACCAGGCGGACCCCTGACCGGAGCAGGGCCGGCGCACCGGACGCGTCCCTGACCGGGAGCACGCCCGGCACACGTGGCGCATCCCGCGGGGAGCGGCCCGGCGCCGGGAAAACCACCGCCGGGGTGGTGCCGCGGGGGCTCAGCCCCGGCGCGGGGACGGCACGATCGCACCCGCCGCGATCCTGGCCTCCACCACACCGGGGTCCTCGGTGTCGCACAGGGTGGCGCCGAGGGAGGCCAGCAGGCGGCGCATGCGCACGTTGTCGACGAGCATGGTGGCCTTGACCTCGGCGAACCCGAGATCGCGCGCCTCGGTGAGCAGCATGCCCACGAGCGCCCTGCCGAGGCCGAGGCCCTGCCAGCGGTCCTCCACCAGCACCGCCATCTCGGCGATGCCGGGGTCGGGGCTGAACGTCAGGCTGGCCAGCGCGACCACCTGGCCGTCGTACCCGGCCACCAGCGAGTGCCCGTGGTCGCGGTCGCACAGCCGGTCGAACATGCGCGGCGGCAGCGCGGGCATGGCGGTGAAGTAGCGGAACCGCCGGGAGTCGGGCGAGCAGCGGTCGTGCAGGTCGCGGACCGCCTCGCGGTACAGCGGGGTGAGCGGGCGCACCTGCACCTCGACCCCGTCCGACAGCACCAGGGGCCGCCGCTCCCCCGTGACGCTCTCGGCCGGCGGCTGCGCGAGCCGCACCAGGGCCGCCGCGCGGGCCGCCTCGGTCAGGGTGAACGGCAGGCCGAGGCGGCGCAGCCTGATGGCGCGGCGCGGGGCCACCGGCACGGTGAGCAGCGTCGGGTCCGGCAGGTCGGACATCTCGGTGCCGTACACCCAGCGGGCGTCGTCGGCGCGCAGCAGGTCGGCCAGCACCTCGGGCAGGCGCCACGGCATGTCGCGCAGCCGGACGGCGAGCAGCAGGGCGCGGGTCGGCTCGTCGGTCAGCTCGTGCGCGGTGGCGGGCACCACCTGGACCCTCCGCCCGCCGGCGGCCTCCAGCGCGTGGCGCACGGACTCCGCCGAGGCCGGGATGTCGGCGACGAATTCGTCCACGGTGCCGTCGGTGTCGGGCTGCACGCTGAGCCCGAGGATGTTGCCGCCCTTGGCGGCCAGAGCGGCGGCGAGGGACGCCAGCCGGCCGGGCCGTTCGTCCACCGTGGTGCGGATCCGCAGGAAACCCATTCCTCACCCTCCTCCATCGCCTTCGTCCCGGACTTCAGGATGCGGTCGTCCTGTTACGGGACTGCTACGCAGCGATGAGACGGGGGTTTCGTTCGGTGGTTTTCCGCTCGACACGTGTTCCATCACGTTTGGCATGAATCACTAAACTCACCAGCGCGGACCGGTCACAGGGGCCACCGCGGATGGAGCAGGATGTCCTCGATGACCGATCTGTTGTTCCGGGGCGGCCCGGTCTTCACCGCCACAGCCCCCTCTCCCCCGCGCCCCGGCGGCCCGGACGCCGTGCTCGTGCGGGACGGCCGCGTCGCCGCCGTCGGCGCCGAGGCCGACGTGGCGCGTCTCGCCCGTCCCGGCCACGACACCGTGGACCTCGCCGGCCGCCTGCTCACCCCCGGCTTCACCGACGCGCACGTCCACCCGGTGCAGGCGGGGCTGGAACGGGCGAAATGCGAGCTCACCGAGGTGTTCGGCCTGCCCGCCTACCTGGAGCGGATCGCCGCGTACGCCGCGGCGCACCCGGACCGGCCCTGGATCGACGGCGGCGGCTGGGACATGGCCGCCTTCCCCGGGGGGCTGCCGCACCGCGCGCAGCTCGACTTCCTCGACCGGCCCGCGTACCTCATCCAGCGCGACCACCACGCCGCCTGGGTGAACACCCGGGCCCTGGAGCTCTCCGGCGTCACCGCCGCCACCCCCGACCCGCCCGACGGGCGCATCGAACGCGACGCGGACGGCACGCCGAGCGGTGTGCTGCACGAGGGCGCCATGGATCTGGTGGGCCCGCTCACCCCCCGGCCCACGCCCGCGGACATCGAGGCGGCGCTGCTGGACGCGCAGGACCACCTGTTCTCGCTGGGCGTCACGGGCTGGCAGGACGCCATCGTGGGCTCGTACGCCGGGTCGGAGGACAACCTGCCCACCTACCTGTCCGCGGCGGCCTCAGGGCGCCTCAGGGCCCGCGTGGTGGGTGCCCTGTGGTGGGACCGCACCCGGGGTGCCGAGCAGATCGAGGAGCTGGTGACGCGCCGCGCCATGGCCCGGGGGCTGTTCTCGGCGGGCAGCGTCAAGATCATGCAGGACGGCATCGCGGAGAACTTCACCGCGGCCGTCATCGAGCCGTACTGCGGCTGCGGGCCGGACCAGCGTGGCCTGTCGTACGTGGACCCGGTCCTGCTGCGCGGCCACGTCGCCGAGCTGGACCGGCTGGGGTTCCAGGTGCACTTCCACGCCATCGGCGAGCGGGCCGTGCGGGAGGCGCTGGACGCCCTGGAGGGCACCTCGCCCGGCAACCGGCACCACATCGCGCACGTGCAGATCATCGAGCCGTCCGACGTGCCGCGCTTCGCCCGGCAGGGCGTCACCGCCAACCTGCAGCCGCTGTGGGCCACCCACCACCTGCAGATGGACGAGCTGTGCATCCCCTTCCTCGGGGAGGAGCGCTCGTCGTGGCAGTACCCGTTCGCCGACCTGGTGCGCACCGGCGCGCGGCTGTGCGCGGGCAGCGACTGGCCGGTGTCCTCCGCCGACCCGCTGCAGGGCATGCACGTCGCGGTCAACCGCACCGAGCCCGGCGGGTCGGTGCACGCCGGCTACCCCACCGCGGGCACGCCGTTCCTGCCCGAGCAGTGCCTCGACCTCGCGACGGTCATGGCGGCGTACACCGCGGGCTCGGCGTGGACCAACCACCACGACGAGGCGGGCGTCATCGCCGAGGGCAGGCGCGCCGACCTGGTGGTGCTCGACCGCGACCCGTTCACGCTGCCGCCCGGGGAGATCTGGACCACCCAGGTGGCGCTGACGTTCGCCGGCGGCGAGGCGGTGTACGAGCGGCGCTGAGCCGGGCCGACGCCGGGACGCGCCGGCCGCACCCCCGAGGCCGTCACCGAAGCGCGAAGGCCCCCCGGGCGTATACCCAGGGAGCCTTCGGTCGGTGTACTACCAGGTGGGCCGGTTGTTGCGCAGCCGCTCCAGGGCCTCCGCGAGGATCGCGGCGCCGTCGGTGTCGCTGCGCCGCTCCTTCACGTAGGCGAGGTGCGTCTTGTACGGCTCGTTGCGCGGCGGGGCGGGCGGAGCCGTCTCGTCCTGACCGGCGGGGAGGCCGCACCGGGGGCAGTCCCAGTACTCGGGGACGGCCGCGTCGCTCGCGAAGCTCGGACGCGTCTCGTGCATGTTGGCGCACCAGAACGAGACCCGCACGCGAGGGGCCGCCTCGCCACGCTCGGCCTCCCCCATCGGACCTGCGCCGACACGGCTACCACGGATCGCGTTGCCACTGCCCACGGATGAACTCCTCGCTAGATCGCCCGCCACCGGCGGGGAAGAACTCTCTCAGCCTGCCCGGCGGAGCACTACGGCTTCAGCAACAGGCCCAGCGCGATGATGCAGACGAACCAGATCACGCCGGTGATGACCGTGAGCCGGTCGAGGTTGCGTTCCACCACCGATGACCCGCCGAAGGACGACGTGAACCCACCGCCGAAAAGATCCGAGAGGCCGCCACCCTTGCCCTTGTGGAGCAGCACGAGCAGCACCATGAGACCGCTCGCCAGGATGAGGGCGATGGAGATTCCGATGACCACCGTTGACCTGTTTCCGTGTAACGCGCGCCGTGGCGCGACCTGACCTGCACGACCACCGTCTGCTGACGATTCAAGGCTTCTCTTTGAGGGTACGTCGTAATGTCACGTCGTACCTCCCAAACACTGCAGCTAGCCTGACATTTCGCCAAATCGACAGATCTTAACGAATTCCGCCGGGTCGAGGCTCGCGCCTCCGACCAGAGCACCGTCGACATCAGGCTGCGCCATGATGCCGGCGATGTTGCCGGACTTGACCGACCCACCGTAAAGGATACGGACGGCGACGGCCACCTCGGAGTCGTACAGCTCGGCGAGTCGCGTCCGGATCGCCCCGCAGACCTCCTGGGCGTCGTCCGGCGTGGCCACCTCTCCGGTGCCGATCGCCCATACCGGCTCATAGGCCACCACGATCGACTTGGCCTGATCGGTCTTCACGCCGTTCAGCGCCGCGTCGAGCTGGGAGAGCGTGTACGCGACGTGCCCACCGGCCTGCCGGACGGGCAGGCCCTCGCCGACGCACAGGATGGGCGTGATCCCGTGCCGGTACGCGGCCTGCACCTTGGCGTTGACGAGCTGGTCGTCCTCGCGGTGGTACTGCCGACGCTCGGAGTGGCCGGCCAGCACGAACGTGCAGCCGAGCTTGGCGAGCATCGCGCCGGCGACCTCGCCGGTGTAGGCGCCGCTGTCGTGCACCGACACGTCCTGCGCGCCGTACACGATGCGGAGCTTGTCGCCGTCCACCAGGGTCTGCACGCTGCGCAGGTCGGTGAACGGCGGCAGCACGGCCACCTCGGTGCGGTCGTAGTCCTTGTCGGTCAGCGTGAACGCCAGCTTCTGGACCAGGGCGATGGCTTCGAGATGATTGAGGTTCATCTTCCAGTTGCCCGCCATCAGGGGGGTACGGCCGGCGCTCATCGCGCACGCTCCGGCCGGGGCGCCCTCACTGTCGTCATGATCGGTCAGTCCTCCAGCGCGGCGAGTCCGGGAAGGGTCTTGCCCTCAAGGTATTCCAGGCTGGCCCCGCCACCGGTCGAGATGTGGGAGAAACCGTCCTCGGGGAGGCCGAGCTTGCGCACGGCGGCCGCCGAGTCGCCGCCGCCGACGACGGTGAAGCCCTCGGAGGCGATGAGCGCCTCGGCCACGGCACGGGTACCGCCGGAGAACGCCTCGAACTCGAACACGCCCATCGGGCCGTTCCAGAAGATGGTCTTGGCGTCGGCCAGCTTCGCCGCGAACAGCTCGCGGGTCCTCGGGCCGATGTCCAGGCCCTCGCGGTCGGCGGGGATCGCCGTGGCCTCGACCACCTCGTGGGGGGCGTCCTCGGCGAAGTGGGTGGCGGCCACGATGTCGACCGGCAGCACGAGCTCCACGCCGCGCTTCTCGGCCTCGGTGATGAAGCCGCTCACCTGGCCGAGCTGGTCCTCCTGCAGCAGGGAGTTGCCGACCTCGTGGCCCTGGGCCTTGAGGAAGGTGTACGCCATGCCGCCGCCGACGACCAGCCGGTCCACCTTGGTGAGCAGGTTGGCGATCACGCCGAGCTTGTCGGAGACCTTGGCGCCGCCGAGCACCACGACGTACGGCCGCTCGGTGTCCTCGGTGAGTTTCTTGAGGACCTCGACCTCGGCCACGACGAGACCGCCCGCCGCGTGCGGGAGGATCTTCGGCACGTCGTAGACGCTGGCGTGCTTGCGGTGCACCGCGCCGAAGCCGTCGCCGACGTACAGCTCGGCGAGACCCGCCAGCTTGTCGGCGAACGCGCCGCGCGCCTCGTCGTCCTTGGACTCCTCGCCCGGCTCGAAGCGGAGGTTCTCCAGCAGGGCGACCTCGCCGTCGCCGAGCGCCGTGACGACCGAGCGGGCGGACTCGCCCACAACATCGTCGGCGAAGCGCACCGGGCGGCCGAGCAGCTCACCGAGGCGTGCGGCGACCGGCGCCAGCGAGAACTCCGGCGAGACCTTGCCCTTGGGGCGGCCGAGGTGGGCGCAGACGATCACCCGCGCGCCCCGCCCGGCCAGGTCGGTGATGGTGGGCACCGACGCGCGGATGCGGCCGTCGTCGGTGATGACGTCCCCGTCGAGGGGGACGTTGAGGTCGGCGCGCACGAGGACGCGCCGGCCCTTGACGTCGAGTGAGTCGATGGTGCGCATCAGAGCCGCGCGCCCACCAGCTCGATGAGGTCGCCGAGGCGGTTGGAGTAACCCCACTCGTTGTCGTACCAGCCGACGACCTTCACCTGGTTGCCGATGACCTTGGTCAGGCCGGCGTCGAAGATGCAGGACGACGGGTCGGTGACGATGTCGGCCGACACGATCTCGTCCTCGGTGTAGGAGAGGTAACCGCGCAGCGGGCCCTCGGCCGCGGCCTTGAGCGCGGCGTTGACCTCCTCGACGGTGACCTCGCGCTTGAGCTCCACGGTGAGGTCGGTGGCGGAGCCGGTGGGGATCGGCACGCGCAGCGCGAAGCCGTCCAGCTTGCCCTTCAGCTCGGGCAGCACCAGGCCGATCGCCTTGGCGGCGCCGGTGGAGGTGGGCACGATGTTGAGCGCGGCGGCCCGGGCGCGGCGCAGGTCCTTGTGCGGGCCGTCCTGGAGGTTCTGGTCCTGGGTGTAGGCGTGGATCGTGGTCATCAGGCCCTTCTCGATGCCGAAGGTGTCGTTGATGACCTTCGCCATGGGGGCCAGGCAGTTGGTGGTGCAGGACGCGTTCGAGATGATCGTGTGCGCCGACGGGTCGTACTTGTCGTGGTTGACGCCCATGACGATGGTGATGTCCTCACCCTTGGCGGGCGCGGAGATGATCACCTTCTTGGCGCCGTTGTCGGCGTGCACGCGGGCCTTGGCGGCGTCGGTGAACAGACCGGTCGACTCGACGACGACGTCCACGCCGAGGTCGCCCCAGGGGAGCTTGGCGGGGTCGCGCTCGGCGAACGCCTTGATGGCCTTGCCGTCGACCGTGATCTCGTCGGCCGTGCTCTTGACCTCGTAGGGCAGGCGGCCGAGGATGCTGTCGTACTTCAGCAGGTGGGCCAGCGTGGCGTTGTCGGTCAGGTCGTTGACCGCGACGACCTCGATGTCCTTGCCGCTCGCGGCCACGGCTCGCCAGAAGTTGCGGCCGATGCGGCCGAAGCCGTTGATGCCTACGCGGATGCTCACGGGACCAGATCTCCTCGAACTTCGTGCGCCGGCTCGTGCCGGCGCCGTGGCGGGCTGAAACCTCACGCAAGCCTACCGGGTGCCGATTGGTGTAGACCACGCGGCTCCACCCCCGGTCGGGACGGGTCAGGGGGCGAGCATGTCGGCCGTCAGATTGGCGTCGGTGGCGGCGATCCCGAGGTCCGAGGCACGCTTGTCGGCCATGGCCAGGAGGCGCCGGATTCGCCCCGCTATGGCGTCTTTTGTCAGGGGTGGGTCGGCGATCTGGCCGAGCTCCTCCAGGGACGCCTGCTTGTGCTCCACCCGCAGGCGGCCCGCGATCACGAGGTGCTCGGGGGCGTCGTCGCCGAGGATCTCCAGCGCCCGCTGCACCCGCGCCCCGGCCGCCACCGCCGCGCGGGCGGACCTGCGCAGGTTGGCGTCGTCGAAGTTGGCCAGCCGGTGGGCCGTGGCGCGCACCTCGCGGCGCATGCGGCGCTCCTCCCAGGCCAGCACGCTGTCATGCGCGCCGAGACGGGTGAGCAGCGCGCTGATCGCGTCGCCGTCCCTGACCACCACACGGTCCACGCCGCGCACCTCGCGGGCCTTGGCGTGGATCTTGAGCCGCCGGGCGGCACCGACCAGCGCCAGCGCCGCCTCCGGGCCCGGGCAGGTGACCTCGAGCGACATCGAGCGGCCCGGCTCGGTCAGCGAACCGTGGGCGAGGAACGCCCCGCGCCACGCGGCCTCGGCGTCACAGGTCGCCCCCGCGACCACCTGCCGGGGCAGCCCGCGCACCGGGCGGCCGTGGTTGTCGATCAAGCCGGTCTGCCGGGCCAGCGCCTCGCCGTCGCGATACACCCGGACGACGTAGCGCGACCCCTTGCGCAGACCCGCGGGGGCCAGCACCATCACCTCGGCCTTGTGACCGAACACCTCGCCGATGTCCTTGATCAGGCGGCGGGCGGTGGCGTTGGTGTCCAGCTCCGCCTCGATGACGATGCGCCCGCCCACCAGGTGCAGCCCGCTCGCGAACCGCAACAGGGTCGACACCTCGGCCTTGCGGCAGCAAGGCTTCAGCACCGCGAGCCGGCTCAGCTCGTCCTTCACCACACCCGTCATGGCCATGTGCGTGTGTCCTCCCCCATACAGACATACCGACCCGTCGTCACGGACGGCGCCGCCGCGCCGTTCCCGGCGGCCGGTGCGTCGCCGACACGTGGCTCCGCAGGCCCCCGGCAAGTCTCTCGCACCCTGTGGGCGCGCTGACCAGGATCAACGCTTCTCACGGAAAATCTCGTCCAGGACCGAGGCAAGGCGTCGTGCATCGTGCCTCGGGGAGCCGTCGGGGGCGGCCACCTCGGCCAGCACGAGTCGCCCGCCGAGCGCCTCCACGGCCTTCTCCAGCTCGCCACGCTCCCCCACGGCGCCCGGGTCGGCGAGCACCACGTCGATGGCGAGGCCAGGGGCGTGCTCGCGCAGCACCTGGAGGTGCTTGCCTGCGGAGAACCCGTCGGTCTCCCCCGGCTGCGGCGCGAGGTTCAGCGCCACCAGGCGGCGCGCGGCGGTGCCGTGCAGCGCGTCGGCGAGCTTCGGGACCATCAGATGCGGCAGCACGCTGGTGAACCAGGACCCCGGCCCGAGCACCACCCAGTCGGCGTCCCGTACCGCCGCCACCGCCTCCGGGCACGCCGGAGGATCGGCCGGCACCAGCGAGATCGACTGCACGTTCCCCGGCGTGACGGCACAGGCGACCTGCCCACGCACCAGGCTGATCACCCCGTCCAGCTCCACCTCGGCCTCGATGTCGATCGGCACCGACGCCATCGGCAGCACCCTGCCGTGCGCCCCGAGAAGCCTGCCCACCCAGTCGAGCCCCGCGACGGGATCGTCCAGCAGCTCCCAGAGCGCCACGATCAGCAGATTCCCGACTGCGTGCCCGTGTAACTCCCCCTCGCTCCGGAACCGGTGCTGAACCACCTCACTCCACGTCCGCCCCCACTCGTCGTCCCCGCAGAGCGCCGCCAGCGCCATCCGGAGATCCCCCGGCGGCAACACCCCGAGCTCCCGCCGCAACCGCCCGCTGGACCCCCCGTCGTCCGCCACGGTGACGACAGCCGTCACCTCCCCCGTGACCCTCCGCAACGCCGAAAGCGACGCGTACAACCCATGCCCCCCACCGAACGCCACCACCCGGGGCCCGCCGTCCCGCCACCCCCGCCCAGCGGCCTCCCGATCCACCCACGACTCCACCCCGGCCTCCCCCTCCACGAACCGCCGTGCGGCCACACCGGACGAGCCGTCACCACCCGCCCTCCCAGAGGGTCGTGCGGGCACGCCCGACGAGCCGTCACCACCCGGCCCCTCAGAAAGCCGTGCGGGCACACCGGACGAGCCGTCACCACCCGGCCCCTCAGAAAGCCGTGCGGGCACACCGGACGAGCCCTCACCACCCGGCCCTGCGGGAGGCCGTGCGGGCACACCGGACGAGCCCGCGTCGCGCGTCACGGGGACGCCGGGACGGGGGTGGCGATCGTCGCCGGGCGAAGGGCGGGAGCCGTCCCCGGTGGGGGCGGCGGGGGCGGACCTCGTCGTCCGGGGTTTCTCCTCGCTCACTCGCGACCTGTGTCCCTGTGGCTCACCTGCACTTCCATGCCCCGATCGCGCAATCGGGCACCTATCTGCTCGGCCATGGCCACGCTGCGGTGCTTCCCGCCCGTGCACCCCACGGCGAGGGTGGCGTAACCCTTGCCCTCACGGACGTAGCCGGCGGCGATGACGCCGACGACCTCCTCATAGGCGTCGAGGAACTCCTTGGCGCCGGGCTGGCTGAGGACGTAATCGCGCACGGGGGCGTCGAGGCCGTTCATGGGACGCAGCTCGGGGACCCAGTGCGGGTTCGGGAGGAAGCGGCAGTCCACCACCAGGTCGGCGTCCACCGGAAGGCCGTACTTGAAGCCGAAGGACAGGACGTTGACCCGCAGACCGGGGCGCCCCTCGCCACCGAAGAACGAAATGATCTTGCCGCGCAGCTCGTGGACGTTGTGGGCGGTCGTGTCGATGACGAGGTCGGCGTTGGCCCGGACGTCGCGCAGCACTCCCCGCTCGCGGGCGATGCCGTCCACCAGACGCCCCTCACCCTGCAACGGGTGCGGCCGCCGCACCCCCTCGAACCTGCGGACCAGCTCCTCGTCACTGGCCTCGAGGAACACCACCCGCACCCCGACACCGCGCCCCTCGAGCTCCTCGATCGCCGTGTTCAGGTCGGTGGTGAACGCCATGCTGCGCACGTCCACCACAGCCGCGACCTTGTCGGTGTCGAGCTGCACCCGCCCGGCCTCCTCGGCCATGGCGAACAACATCCCCGGCGGCAGATTGTCGATCACGAACCAGCCGAGATCCTCCAAAGCCTTGGCCGCCGTACTACGCCCCGCCCCCGACATCCCCGTGATGATCACAAACGCCGGGTCCCCCGCACCCCCCGCCTCGGAGGCCCCCACCACCCCGGTCGCACCCGCAACCCCAGCCCCCTCGGCCGCCTCATTTACAGGAAGCCCGGAGGTGCCGGGAGGCGTGGAGGTGCCGGAAGGCGTGGAGGTGCCGGAAGGCGTGGAGGTGCCGGAAGGCGTGGAGGTGCCGGAAGGCGTGGAGGTGCCCGGATGCGCGGGGGTGCCGGGAGGCGTGGAGGTCCCCGGATGCGCAGGGGTGCCGGGAGGCGTGGAAGTCCCCGGAGGCGTAGAGGTGCCGGAAGCCGTGGAGATCCCCGGATGCGCAGGGGTGCCGGGAGGCGTGGAAGTCCCCGGAGGCGTAGAGGTGCCGGAAGCCGTGGAGATCCCCGGATGCGCAGGGGTGCCGGGAGGCGTGGAGGTGCCGCCGGTGGCCGGTGTGCCGTGGACCTGGCGGGGTGTGGTGGGTGTCTTGTCCGGCCTGTTGTGTTCGGTCACGTGCTTTCCCCCTTCAGCGCCGCGACGATGGCTTCGGCTGTGGAGCGGCCGATGCCCGGGACCTCTTGGATCTCGTCCACGGTGGCCCCCCGCAACCGTTTGACGGATCCGAAACGCTTGAGCAGCGCCTGTTTGCGTGCCGAGCCCAGGCCGCGGATCTCGTCCAGGGCGCTCTCGGTCACCGACTTGGCGCGCTTGGCCCGATGGTAGGCGATGGCGAAGCGGTGGGCCTCGTCGCGCACCCTTTGCAGAAGATAAAGGCCCTCGCTGGACCTCGGCAGGATCACGGGCTGGTCGTCGCCGGGGAGCCAGACCTCCTCCAGGCGCTTGGCCAGGCCGCTCACCGCGACGTCGTCCACGCCGAGCTCGTCGAGCGCCCGCTGGGCGGCCGCCACCTGGGCCGGGCCGCCGTCCACGACGACCAGGTTGGGCGGGTAGGCGAACTTGCGCGGCTTGCCGGTCTCGGGGTCGATCGGCTCGGGGTCCAGCTCACCGCTGGACGACCGTTCCTCCAGGTAGCGCCTGAACCGGCGGCAGATGACCTCGTAGATGGACGCGACGTCGCCCTGCCCGGCCATGCCCCGGATGGCGAACCGGCGGTACTCGGCCTTGCGGGCCAGGCCGTCCTCGAACACCACCATGGAAGCGACCACGTCGTCCCCTTGCAGGTGGGAGACGTCGTAGCACTCGATGCGCAGCGGCGCCTGCTCCAGGCCGAGCGCGTCGGCGATCTCCTGCAGGGCCCTGCCACGGGTGGTGAGGTCGCTGGCCCGGCGCAGCTTGTGCTGGACCAGGGCCTCCTTGGCGTTGCGCTCGACCGTCTCGAGCAGAGTCCGCTTGTCGCCCCGCCGGGGCACCCGCACCTCCACCCGGCCGCCGCGGCGCTCGGCGAGCAACTCGGCCAGCGCGTCGGCCTCCGGCGGCATGGCGGGCACAAGGACCTCGCGGGGCACGGCCTCCGGCGCGGCCTCCGCGTACATCTGCAGCAGGAAGTGCTCCACCAGCTCCCCGGGGCCGGACTCCTCGATCTCGCCGGTCACCCAGCCGCGCTGCCCTCGGATGCGCCCGCCCCGCACGTAGAACACCTGGACGGCCGCCTCCAGAGGGTCCTCCGCGAGGGCGACGACGTCGCAGTCGGTGTCCTCACCGAGCACCACGGCCTGCTTCTCCAGGGCCCGCTGCAGCGCCTGCACGTCGTCACGGAGCCGGGCGGCGCGCTCGAACTCCTCGGCGGCGGCGGCCTCGCGCATCTCGCGCTCCAGCCGTTTGATGAACCGGCTGGTGTTGCCCGCCATGAAGTCGCAGAAGTCGGCGGCGATCTCGCGGTGCTGCTCGGGACTGACCCTGCCGACGCAGGGGGCCGAGCACTTGTCGATGTACCCGAGCAGGCAGGGCCGGCCGATCTGGCCGGCGCGCTTGAACACGCCCGCCGAGCAGGTGCGGATGGGGAACACCCGCAGCAGCAGGTCGACGGTCTCGCGGATCGCCCAGGCGTGGGAGTAGGGGCCGAAGTAGCGGGTGCCCTTGCGCTTGGCGCCGCGCATCACCTGCACCCGGGGGAAGTCCTCCCCCATGGTGACGGCGAGGTAGGGGTAGGACTTGTCGTCGCGGTACTTGACGTTGAAGCGGGGGTCGAACTCCTTGATCCAGGAGTATTCGAGCTGGAGTGCCTCGACCTCGGTGCCGACCACCGTCCAGTCGACGCGGGCGGCGGTGGTGAGCATGGTCTGCGTGCGCGGGTGCAGCCCGGCGAAGTCAGCGAAGTAGGAGTTGAGCCGCTGCCGCAAGCTCTTGGCCTTGCCGACGTAGATCACCCGGCCGTGCGCGTCCCGGAAACGGTAGACACCCGGCGACTCCGGGACCGACCCGGGCTCAGGCCGGTAACTCAGGGGGGTGTTCGCGGGTCTGACCACAACCAAAAGCCTATCCGCCCCCACCGACACTTCACGGCGTCCCGCCACCCTATAAGGGCCCCCCGTTCCCCTTCCCGGCAAGGGACAGGCGATGATCGCGTCGCCCGAGCGGCACCGGGCACCGGCCCACGCCGGGCGCCGGGGACCGCCCCCTCCGCGGGGATCCGGAGCCGCGCACGGGACGTGGCAGGAGACGGCGCGGCGCCCGCCCCGGCCGCGGGCGTGCGAGGCCGCGGAGCTGGAGCGGGCGCCGAGTGACGTACGTCTTCACGGTGCCGGGCGGGTCCTAGGGGGTGCCCCTGTGGGAGCCGGGCCCGGTCCGCGGGTGGTGCGTGGCGCCCGTTCCCGGGGCCGCGGAGGTGAGAGGGCCGCGGGGCAGGTGGGAGGGACGCCGGGGTCGGGCGTTCCACGGCGGTGGCCCTGCGGGGGACGCGGATCCCCTGTGGGGCCGGACGCGTACGACAGGACCGGACGCGTACGACAGAACCGGACGTGTTCGCGGGGCGTGGCGTCGTGGGGTGGAGCGAAGGTCAGGCCAGGGCGATGGTGCCGCCGTCGACCTTGATGGGCTTCTCCTCGAGGCCCTCCTGGGCGGGACCCCCCTGTACGGAACCGTCGACGATGCTGAACTTGCTGTTGTGGCAAGGGCACACGATGCTGCCGTTGGTCACCGAGCCGACCGGGCACTTCTGGTGGGGGCAGATCGCGCTGAACGCCTTGAACTCGCCCTCCGTCGGCTGGGTGATGACCACCTTCTCGGCCTTGAAGATCTTGCCGCCGCCCTTCGGGATGTCCGCGGTGGCGGCCAGGCCCTCCGCCGAGCCCCCGCCCGCGTCGCCGGACGGCGACGCGTTCCCGCCCGGAGGCGCGGGTTCGGCCGGAGGCGCGGGTTCGGCCGGAGGCGCACCGTACCCGCTGCACGCGCTGAGCACCACGGCGAGGCCCGCGCCACCGGCACCGGCCATCACCGCGCGCCGTGTCGTTTCCGTCTCCGTCATCGTTCGCCTTCCTTGAGTGGGTACATCCGGTACGGTCCTCGACCGGATTTGGTTCAGCTTGAGCCACACCCGACTCAGGAAGTATGAACGAATACACATAACGTCCGGCTCAAATCGTTGAATCTTTCATCAGATCAGGTGGCCAGAGCGGTGCAGAAGCGGCGGCCGGGGCCGGCACGCACGTCAGAAGCCACCTGATCCGATGAGCCGGTTGAATCTTCCATCAGTTGGAGGCGCCGGAACCCAGGCTCAGGTCGCCAGGATCTTGCTCAGGAAGCGGCCGGTGTGGCTGTCCTCGACCTGGGACACCTGCTCCGGGGTGCCGGTGGCGAGCACCTGGCCGCCGCGCGAGCCGCCCTCGGGACCCATGTCGATGACCCAGTCGGCGGTCTTGATCACGTCCAGGTTGTGCTCGATGACGATCACGGTGTTCCCGCCGTCCACCAGGCGGCCGAGCACCCCGAGGAGTTTGCGGATGTCCTCGAAGTGGAGGCCGGTGGTCGGCTCGTCCAGCACGTAGACCGTGCGTCCGGTGGACCGGCGCTGCAGCTCGGAGGCGAGCTTGACCCGCTGCGCCTCGCCGCCGGACAGCGTGGTGGCGGGCTGGCCCAGCCGGACGTACCCGAGGCCGACGTCGTTGAGCGTCTTGAGGTGGCGCTTGATCGCCGGGATGGCGTCGAAGAACTCCAGCGCCTCCTCGATCGGCATGTCGAGCACCTCGGAGATGGTCTTGCCCTTGTAGTGGACCTCCAGCGTCTCCCGGTTGTAGCGGGCACCGTGGCAGACCTCGCACGGCACGTAGACGTCCGGCAGGAAGTTCATCTCGATCTTGATGGTGCCGTCGCCCGAGCACGCCTCGCACCGGCCGCCCTTGACGTTGAAGCTGAACCTGCCCGGCTGGTAGCCGCGGATCTTGGCCTCGGTGGTCTGGGCGAACAGCTTGCGCACATGGTCGAACACCCCGGTGTAGGTGGCGGGGTTGGACCGCGGCGTGCGCCCGATGGGGCTCTGGTCGACGTGCACGACCTTGTCGACCAGGTCGGTGCCGGTGACGCGGGAGTGGCGGCCCGGCACGGTCTTGGCGCCGTTCAGCTCCTTGGCGAGGGCCGCGTAGAGGATGTCGTTGACCAGCGTGGACTTGCCCGACCCCGAGACGCCGGTGACCGCGGTGAACACCCCGAGCGGGAACTCGACGTCCACGCCCTTGAGGTTGTGCTCCCTGGCGCCCTTGACCACCAGCTTGCGCTTGGTGTCGCGCTTGCGCCGGGCGGCCGGCACGTCGATGGACCGGCGCCCCGAGAGGTACGCCCCGGTCAGTGAGTGCTCGCTGGCCAGCAACTGCTCGACGGTGCCGGACACCACGACCTGGCCGCCATGCTCGCCGGCGCCCGGCCCGATGTCCACCACCCAGTCGGCCATGGCGATGGTGTCCTCGTCGTGCTCGACGACGATCAGCGTGTTGCCCATGTCGCGCAGCCGGATCAGGGTGTCGAGCAGCCGCTGGTTGTCGCGCTGGTGCAGGCCGATGGACGGCTCGTCCAGCACGTACAGCACGCCGACCAGGCCGGAGCCGATCTGGGTGGCCAGCCGGATGCGCTGGGCCTCGCCGCCGGCCAGGGTGCCCGCCGCGCGGTCCAGCGTGAGGTAGTCGAGCCCGACGTCCAGCAGGAAGCCCAGCCGGGCGTTGATCTCTTTGACGACCCGCTCGGCGATGTGCATGTCACGCTCGGACAGGGCGAGCGACCCGAGGAAGGCCGCGCACTCGCCGATGGACAGCGACGAGACGTCCGCGATGGACCGCTCGCTGACCGTGACGGCCAGGGACACCGGCTTGAGCCTGGCGCCCTTGCAGGACGGGCAGGGGATCTCGCGCATGAACCCCTCGTACCGCTCCCGCGAGGAGTCGCTCTCGGCCTCGGAGTGACGCCGCTGCACCCACGGGATCACGCCCTCGAAGCTCGTGTAGTAGGAGCGCTGCCGGCCGTACCGGTTGCTGTAGCGGACGTGGATCTGCTCGTCGTGGCCGTGCAGCAGGGACCGCTGTGCCTGCTTCGGCAGCCGCTCCCACGGGGTGTCGAGGTCGAAGCCGAGGGTGTGGCCGAGCGCCTCGATCAGCCGGATGAAGTAGTCGCTGGTGTGCCCGCCGGCCCATGGCGCGACGGCGCCGTCGCCGAGGGTGCGCTCGGGGTCGGGCACCACGAGCTCGGGGTCGACCTCCATGCGGGTGCCGAGGCCGGTGCAGTCGGGGCACGCGCCGAACGGCGAGTTGAACGAGAACGACCGCGGCTCCAGCTCCTCGAACGACAGGTCGTCGTAGGGGCAGTAGAGGTGCTCGGAGTAGAACCGCTCCCGCCCGGGGTCGTCCTCCGGCAGGTCGACGAAGTCGAGCGTGATCGTGCCGCCGGAGAGCTGCAGCGCGGTCTCCACCGAGTCGTTGAGACGGCGGCGGGAGCTCTCCTTCACCGACAGCCGGTCGACGATCACCTCGATGTCGTGCTTCTCGTACTTCTTCAGCGTGGGCGGCTCCTCCAGCCGGACCACGGTGCCGTCCACCCGCGCGCGGGCGAAGCCCTTGGTCTGCAGCTCGCGGAACAGCTCGGCGTACTCCCCCTTGCGCCCGCGCACCACCGGGGCGATCACCTGGAAGCGGGTGCCCTCGGGCAGCTCCATGACCCGGTCGACGATCTGCTGGGGCATCTGGCGGGCGATGGGACGGCCGCAGCGCGGGCAGTGCGGCTTGCCGATGCGCGCCCACAACAGGCGCAGGTAGTCGTAGACCTCGGTGATGGTGCCCACGGTGGAGCGGGGGTTGCGGGAGGTCGACTTCTGGTCGATCGACACCGCCGGCGACAGGCCCTCGATGAAGTCGACGTCGGGTTTGTCCATCTGGCCGAGGAACTGCCGGGCGTACGCCGACAACGACTCGACGTACCGGCGCTGGCCCTCGGCGAAGATGGTGTCGAAAGCCAGGCTGGACTTGCCGGAACCGGACAGGCCGGTGAATACGATCAAAGCGTCCCGCGGGAGGTCCAGCGAGACGTCCTTCAAGTTGTGTTCGCGGGCGCCACGAACGATCAAGCGGTCGGCCACGGCAGATCTCTCAGGTAGGGGTTCGGATCCACGGCAGCCGCAAAAGGCCACCTCTGACTAGTCGCGGTCACTCTAACGATGGGGTCCGACAGTTTCGCCGCACCGCGGCGGCCCGGGGACATCGGATCGGGGACACGGATCTCCCGGCCGCGGGACACGGTCGCGCGGTCTGCGATATCTGGCGCAATGATGTCGTGCATGACCGTTCTCGACGACCTCAAGGCCGAACTCACCGCGGCCAACGACCGGCTGCTCGCCACCGTGGCCCGGCTCTCCGACCCGGACGTCGCGGCCCCCTCCCTGCTTCCGGGCTGGACCCGCGGCCACCTGCTCACGCACGTCGCGCGCAACGCCGACAGCCATCTCAATCTGATGACCTGGGCCAGGACGGGTGTGTACACACCACAGTACCCGGACGTGGCGACGCGGGACGCCGAGATAGCAGAAGGCGCGGGGCGGCCGATGAAGGAACAGTACGACGACCTCGCCGAGAGCACCGCGCGCCTCGACCACGCCATAGCCACGCTGCCACCCGAGCGCTGGGCGGCCATGGTGCGCGGCATGCAGCCGCCGGAGCACCCGGCGTGGTACATCATCGCCCGCAGGCTCCGTGAGGTCGAGATCCACCACTCCGACCTCGGGACCGGCTACACCTGGGCCGACTGGCCCGCCGCGTTCGTCCGGCGGGAGCTGCACGACGCCCTGGCCTGCTGGCCGCGCGAGGGCGGGCCGGTGAGCGAGGTGCGCGCCGACGGCCACGTCTGGACCGGTCTCGGCGAGGGCCCCGTCGTGGAGGGCCCGTCCGCGTACGTGCTGGCCTGGGTCACCGGCCGCCTCACCGGGGAGGACGCGGGCCGGGCTGATCGCGCGGACGCCGAGGGGCTTAGGCTGGCGGCGAGACCGCCGGCGGCACCGAAGTGGCCCGCGGCGTCGGCGCCGCCAGGCCTTCCGGCCGCCCCACCCGAGGAGTACCCATGAGCTACACCGGTGACGTGACCGCGAACGGGCCCGCCGACGTGCGCGAGCTCCCCGGCCTGACCATCAGCAAGATCGAAGTGGGCGACTTCGGCAACAACGCCTACCTGCTGCGCTGCACGGAGACCGGCGACGGCCTTCTCATCGACGCCGCCGCCGAGCCGGACAGGCTGCTCGGCCTGATCGGCGGCATGCCCATCAGCACCATCGTGACCACTCATCGCCACCAGGATCACTGGCTGGCCCTGGCCGAGGTCGCGAAAGCCACCGGCGCCGACACCGTGGCGCACCCGCTGGACGCGCCGGAACTGCCGGTGCCGGTGACCCGCACCGTGGAGCACGGCGACCGTGTCACGGTCGGCGTGGTGACGCTGGAGGTCATCCACCTGCGTGGGCACACCCCCGGCTCGATCGCCCTGCTGTACGGCGACGGCCACATCTTCACCGGCGACTCGCTGTTCCCGGGCGGCGTCGGCAACACCGAGCGCGACCCGGCGCGGTTCGAGAGCCTCTACACCGACGTGGTGGAGCGGATCTTCGACCGGCTGCCGGACGAGACGTGGGTGTACCCGGGGCACGGCAAGGACACCACGCTCGGCGCCGAGCGGCCCTCCCTGCCGGAGTGGCGGGCCCGCGGCTGGTGAGCGGGACACGCCGCGGGCCCGGCCCCGCCAGGGACCGGGCCCGCGCCGGACGTCCACTCGCCTCCGTCCGGCCGGCCTGACAACCGGCGGCCGGGAACGGCGTCCCGCCTCAGCGGACGGGGGCCTCGGTCTCCTTGCGCTCCTTGCGCTGCTCGCGCTTGAACATCAGCACGCGCAGCGGGATCGCCGCGACCAGCGCGATCTGCATGGCGGCGCCGATCTGGATCAGCAGGTCGCCACCGGCCAGGTCGGCCGCCCAGATGATCAGGCAGGTCACGTTGATCATGATCCAGGCCAGCACGACCGCCAGCAGGTTGCCCTTCGGCTTGGGGTACTCGATGCGGCTGACCATGAGCCAGGCCACCGCGAACACCCCGGCCACCGTCAGGTACGACGCCTGGAACAGCAGCACGATCGACACCACGGTCATGGCGCCCATGGGGATGGGCAGGCCCATGAAGTCGCCGCTCTTGGTCTTCACGCAGGCGAACCGCGCCAGGCGCACCACGCCCGCGAGCAGCACCGACACCGCGGCGCACAGCGCCACCAGCAGGGGCATGCGGTGGGAGAAGCCCGCCCAGGCCACCACCATGAACGCCGGGGCGAACCCGAAGCTGATCACGTCGGCGAGGTTGTCGAGCTCGGCGCCCATGGCCGAGGCGCGGAACCGCCGCGCCACCATGCCGTCGAACAGGTCGCAGGTCGCGCCGATCAGCAGCAGCACGACGGCGGTGGCGAAGTAGCGGGGGTCCGGCCGGAACTCGCCCTGGGCCTGGAGCTGGCCGATCGCCGACCACGCCAGCACGCAGACGGCGAGGAAGCCGCACATCGCGTTGCCGAGGGAGAGGGAGTCGGCGGCGGACAGGCGGAAGGCCTTGCCCACCGGTCCTCGCGGTTCGTCGTCCGCCGCGACATCGTCCATGGACCAGCCGGCGTCAGCCATGGTCAACGCGAGTCACCCCTGCCGTCATGCGCTGCCCCACGGTCACCGCGGGCGCGATCCCTTCCGGAAGATAGATGTCCACCCGGGACCCGAAGCGGATCAGCCCGATCCGGTCCCCCTGCGCCACCTTGGCGCCCACACCGAGGTACGGCACGATGCGGCGCGCCACGGCGCCGGCGATCTGCACCAGCTCGATGTCGCCGAGCGCGGTGCCGAAGTGCCACACGACCCGCTCGTTCCGGTCGCTGTCCTTGTCGAAGGCGGGCTTGAAGCCGCCGGCGACGTGCGTCACCGAGGTCACCGTGCCGTCCAGCGGGGCACGGTTCACGTGGACGTCCAGGGGGCTCATGAAGATCGCCACCCGGGTCCTGCCGTCCGGCCACGGGTCGATGCTCTGCACGACGCCGTCGGCCGGGCTGAGCACGAGGCCGGTGCCGGGGACCCGGTCGGGGTCCCGGAAGAACCAGAACATCGCGCCGGTCAGCGCGGTCAGCGGGGCCGCCGCGACGGCCCACCGCCGCGAGCGCCGGGTCAGCGCCACCGAGATCGCGGAGGCGGCCACGGCGGGCACCAGCCAGGGGGAGACTCCACGGGCCAGACGCATGCGACGGCGGCCGTGGCTGGGCGAATCAATGGACACAGGGAACCTTTGTGGTGTGCGCGGCCAGAGAATGGTTCGTGACTTTATCGCCGAATGCTACCCATCTCGTACGCCTTGCATAGCGATACGAGACAAGCAAACGCCTCGCACACCAACTCGCTACCCCTGGGACACCTTCGCCGGCGCCGTTGCCGTGCCGGTCTTCCTGTCGCGCCTGGCCTTGATCAGGCTCGCCACAGTGGTGATCACCATCGTGCCGCCGATCACCGACAAGGAGATCTGGATCGGCACCTCGGGCGCCCAGTGGACACCGTTGCTGTGCAAGGCTTCCAGTACGAGCTTAACCCCAATGAACGCCAGGATGAACGACAGACCATAGCTGATGTACACCAAGCGCTGCAGCAGGCCCCCCAGGAGGAAGTAGAGCTGGCGCAGTCCCATCAGGGCGAACGCGTTCGCGGTGAACACGATGAAGGCGTCCTGGGTGAGGCCGAAGATCGCCGGGATCGAGTCGAGGGCGAACAGCAGATCGGTGGTGCCGATGGCCACCATCACGATGAGCATGGGGGTCACCATGCGGCGCCCGTCCACCTTCACGGTGATCTTGGACTCGACGTAGCCGTCGGTGGTGGGGAAGACCCGGCGCACCCAGCGCAGCAGGACGTTCTCCTTGAACTCGTCCTCGTCGTGGCCGCGCAGCATGTTGATCGCGGTGTAGACGAGGAAGGCACCGAACACGTAGAACAGCCAGCTGAACCGCTCCAGCGCGGCGGCGCCGACCGCGATGAAGATGCCTCGCATCACCAGGGCCAGCAGGATGCCGATCAGCAGGACCTTGTGCTGGTACAGGCGAGGGACGGCGAACCTGGCCATGATTATGTAGAAGATGAAGAGGTTGTCGACGCTCAGGCTGTACTCGGTGAGGTACCCGGCGGCGAACTCACCGGCCTTGTCCGCGCCCTCGACGACGAAGATCCCGATGCCGAACAGCACGGCGAGGGTGACGTAGAAGCTCACCCAGAAACCCGCCTGCCGCAGGGAGAACTCCCGCGGCTCACCCCGGTCGACGATCCAGAGGTCCACCGCCAGGACGACGAGCAGCCCGACGATGACCGCCGCCCACACCCACACCGATACGCTCAAGTTCACGACCTCCGGCCCGCGTCAAAGTGCCGGAGGTCTCTCCCGCCCGAGCCAAAGGCGCCGGACCGGCAGCCCCGGGTACGCCATACCGGCGTGACCGTGATGACGAGGCTGTCGCGTAGGGATACTCCCCCCCTCGCCGAGGAGTATAGGCGAGCTTATAAGCCTTACCTAATCAGGCTTTGCACAATGCTCAGCTTTCCCCCCAAACGCTGCCATTCCGCCAGGTCAGCCCTATCACTCCCTGCTACCCCCCAAACCCGCCCCTTTTCCCCGCAAACCCCCGTACGCCGCCCGTACCGCCCGTAGCGCGTCCTGCTCCCCCGGCAACACCCGCGCCGCGGCGGCCTCACCCAGCCTCCGAGCCAGCCCCGGCTCCGTGAGCAGCCGCGATATCTCCCGCCGCAACCCCTCCACGTCCCCCGCGGGCACCAGCACCCCCGCGTCCCCCACCATGCCAGGTATCCCCCCCACCGCCATGCCGACCACAGGCACCCCCGCCCGCAACGCCTCATGCACACTGAGCGGCTGCCCCTCCCAGAGACTGGGCACGACCAACGCCCGAGCCACCAGCAGCAGATCAGCCACATCCCCCCGCTCCCCCAGCAACACCACAGGCAACCCCTCCTCGTCGATCCTGCCTTGCAACCGCTCCCGCAACGGCCCGTCTCCCGCCACCACGAACAACGGCCGCACACCCCCCGCGAACTCCCCCCCGGCCACCGTCAGCAAGGTGTCCAACCCCTTCTGCTGCGCCAACCGCGCCACCGTCAACAACACCGGCCTCTCCCCCAGCCCGGCACCCTCCTCGGGCGCCATGGCCGTCTCGCCCCCCGGCACCGGCCCGGCAACCGCAGCCGTGTCACCACCCGCCCCCGGCCCCCCGGCCGCCGTCGGGCGGGCCGGGGCGGCGGCGGCCAGCAGTGCGTGGACGTCGGCGGCCAGGCGGCTCGGGGGGGCGAGCGGGGGGGCGGGAACCACGGCGGGGGCGACGTGGCGGGCGCCACGGGCGGTCATGCGTTCACCGAGGTCGGGGGCCACGACGAGCACCATGTCGGCCCGGGCGGCGGTGATCCGCTCAAGCACGCCCCAGATCGCGCCGACGACCCCGCCGGCGGTCAGCGCGTTGTGCAGCGTGACCACCAGGCGCGTACGGCGCCCGGTCAGCGCGAGGGCGGCGAGCGCCCCCGCCCGCAGCCCATGGGCGTGCACCACATCCGCACCGGCGGCCAGGGCCCGCAGCCGCAGCACGGCACGCAGGTCGCGCCCCGGACGCGGCCGGTCCGCGACCGGCACCCCGGCGAACCCGGCCACCTCCGAGAACCCGAACGCCTCATCGGTGCTCACCGGCCCCGCCACCACCACCCGATCCCCCTCACGGGCCAGCCCCTCGGCGAGCATCCGGACATGCCGCCCCACCCCCCCGGCACTCGTCCCGAGCACCAGCAAGATCCGCGACGGCTTCCCCAAGCTCACGGCACCCTCCCGTTACGTTCCGAAGATCCACCCGCCCCGTCCGGGGATGGCTCCGCGGACGCCGAGCTTCCCCGCACACGGGACAACGCCACAGCCAGATCCCCCCGCGCCAAGGCGGCCGTGACCGCCACCCCGGCCACCACCGCCACCCCGCCGGCCAGGACCGCGACGGCACCCCCCGCCCACGGCCCCGCGGGAGCGAGCCCCGACGTGACCCAGGACCCGACGAGGAACCCCGCCGCACCGGAGAGGACCGCCGCGAGCACCGCCCGCGGCACCCCGTCCAGCGCACGCCCCCCCTGGGCGCGCAGCACCGGCAGAGCGAGCAGGACACCCGCCGCCGTCATCCCGACGGTGCTGCCGAGCCCGAGCGCGGCGAGCCTCCACCCGTCAGGCAGCACCGTCACCAGGACGGCCTGCGCGGCCATCACCACCCCCCACCCCGCCACCGTGCCGCCCGCGGCCGCCCGCCCCCGCCCCGCCGCGTACAGCACACGGCTGAGGTGGGCCACCAGCCCGTACCCGACCAGCCCGGGCGCGAACAACGCGATGGAGCGCCCCAGCTCCTCGGCCGGGACGGAACTCGCCATCCCGCCGACGAACACCTCGGCCACCGGGAACGCCACCGCCGCGAGCACCCCGGCCGCCAGCCCGCCGACCAGCACCACGGCCCGCGTCGTCCTGGCGGCCAGCGCGGCGAACCCCGCGTCGTCCCCCCGCTCGGCCCGCGCCGACAGCGCGGGAAACGCGCTCGTCGCGATGGGCACCGCGAGCACCGCGTACGGCACCTGGTAGAGCGCCCACGCGTAGGAGTACCCGACGACACCCCCCGCCCCGACCCGGTGGTTGGCGAGCCAGACGACGAACGCGGTCGCCACCTGCTGAGCGACCAGGGCCCCGAGCCCGGCGAGCGCCAGGGCCCGGACACGCCCCGCCACACCGGGCGGGAACCGCAGCGTGGGCCGCAGCGGCAGCCCGAGCCGCGCCGCCGGGCCGAGCACGGTGACCACCAGGGCCAGCACCCCGAGGGTGGTCCCCACGGACAGCACCAGTTCCCCCGCCGGCGGCACCTTCCCCGGCGACACCGCCCCCTGCCCGAACGGGACGTACACGATATAAGCGACGATCACCACAACACTGGACACCAGCGGCGCCACCGCCGGCCCCGCGAACCGCCGATGGGCCTGCAGCACGCCGTACAGCACCACGGCCACCCCGTACAGCGGCACCTGCGGCGCGAACACCACCAGCATGCGTGCCGCCACGGCCGTGAGCTCATCAGGCGCGCACCCCTCGACCGCACCCGCGAACAGCTTCATCAACGGCCCCGCGAACACCGCCGTGAGCACACCGAGCGGCACCAGCACCACCAGCACCCACGTGAGCAGCGCCGAAGCGATCCACCCCACCTGCGCGGCGGCGGGATCGGCCCCCACCTGACGTGCGTCCGCCCCACGAAGGCGCACCCCGCGAGCGCCCGCGCCACCGGCGCCCGGGTCATCGGCACCCGGGTCATCGGCGCCCGGGTCACCGGCGGCCGTGCCGCGAGCACCCTCCGCCCGGCCCGCCGTGCCGTCCCCCGGGGACGGCACTCGCGCGACCGCCCCCGCGACGACCGGCACGACCATGCCGGCCAGAGCCCCGCCCACCACCAGCTCGAAGACGAGGTTCGGCACCTGGTTGGCCGTGAAGTACGCCGTGGCCAGGCAGTTGGTGCCCACCGTGCGCGCGAGGACGACCTGCTTGGCGAACCCCACCACCCGCGCCAGGATGGTGATCCCCCCGATCAGGAGCGCCGCCGCGGCGACCCCCTGCCCTGCTCTGCGGATCATGCGATGCGGCTCACCTCGGACGGCGCCCCAGCATGTCGAGCCGGTTCAGCACGGGGTTGCCCGCGATGACCTTGGTGAAGCTGACCTTCTCCGACGCGGCGGTCAGCCCCGCGACCACGGCCAGCGCGGCCAGCCGGCCACGGCGGCCGAGACCGGCGGCCGCCGCCACCCCGAGCAGGGCGCCGAGCGCGTTGGCCCCGGCGTCGCCGAGCATGGCCCGCTCCCCGAGGTCCTCCCCGAGCAGCGCGGCCCCCGCGCCGAGCGGCACCGCGGCGAGCGCCGCGCCCGCCGGCGCGTCCTTGGCCAGCGCCGCGGCGAGCAGCGGCCCCCCGGCCAGCGCCCCCACCTTGAGCGCCCGCCCGGGACGCAGGTCGAACAGGTTGGCCAGGTTGGCGCTCCCCGCGATCAGCGCCCCGTCCACCAGCACGTCCGCCACGCGGGCCCCGCGCCGCGCCGTACCGGACCGCGGCAGCAGCGCCGCGGCGGCCAGCCCGGCCGCCCCGATGCCGAGGATCTTCACCGCGCCGGTGGTCACCTCACCGCGCGCCAGCGCCGTCAGATGCCCCTTGAACCCCTTGGACGAGGCGGTGCCGCGCAGGTCGTCGTACGCGCCGAGCGCTCCGCCGCCCACCCCGGCGAGCACCGCGGCGGCCCGCGCCCTGGCGGGCAGCCCGGGGGCGAGCACGGCGGCGGCGCCCGCCCCCGCCACGAAGGCCGGGCCCTCCAGCAGAGTGATCGGCTCGCCGCGGTGGTTGGTGCGCGTCCAGGTCTTCTCGTCGCCGACCGGGGGACGCCGGGTGAACGCCGTGTACGCCGCGCGGGCGGCCACGGCGCCGAGGGCGGCGCCGGCCAGGGCGCCGAGCAAGGAGCGATGAGCCACAGCAGATCCCTCTTCGTGGTGGGCGCCCGGCACCTCGGCCGTGGCGCGGACGTCGGGGCGGGGTCAGCCGCCCACGCCCCCGTCCGGGGTGGGCGAGGGCGTCGCCGCCGGCACCGGTTCCGGCTCGGCGGCCGTGGCGTCGGAGCCCAGGCCGTACTGCCCGGCGTCTCCCGCCACCTGCTCCCGCAGAGCGTAGACCACCACGACACGCCCGAAGGCCATATCGATGTTGTCGACGGTGGACACCGCCGCGGACGCCTCACCGGAGGACCGCACCGCGGCGATCATGCCGGCCGCCGTGGACGTCGGGACGGCCCCGGCGACGACGCTGCCCTCGGCCGCGGCGTCCAGCCCGGTGGCCAGGGACACCAGCGCGGCAGTCTGGGCCTCGGCGTCCTGGCCCTCCAGCGGCGCGGCGGGCGCGAGCACGATGGCGAGGGTGGCGGGCTTGGCGGGCTCGCCGTCCAGGGTGACCAGCCCGCCGTCCTCGAACGACTCCAGCACGCCCGCGGAGACGGTGTTCTCCTTGCCCGCCACCGCCCGGTCGTTGGTGACGACGGCGCTCGCCAGCACCGCCGCGGCCTTCTGGTACGGCGTGGAGTCGACCGGGAACACCAGCGTGGGGGGTTTGGCCGTCAGGGCGAGCTGCTCGAGCGCGGGGGCCTGGTCGGTGGCGAGGAAGCGGTCGGTGAGCGCGACCCGGCCGCTGAGGGTGGCGCCGGCGGCGGTGACGGCCTCGAGCAGCGCCTCGCCCTGCCGGCTGTCCGCGCCGGGCGTCTCGACCAGCACGACGCTCTCGCCGGCCAGGGAGCCCTCGACCAGTTGCGGCATCCGTGCGGCGACGAACGCGTCGCCGGCGGCGCCCCGGGTGAGGGCCAGCGCATTCTCGGCCTGGAGCTTGGCGTTGTTGGCGCGCAGCCGCGCCGCGGTGTCCTCGGTGAACTTCACCAGCGGCGCGTACAGCACCGTGCTGCCGAGCACGATGCCGAGCGCAAGCGCCAGGAAGATCGCGACGATGGAGACGAGGTGGTACCGGAAGTCGATCACGAGAACAGCCCCACCAGCCAGAAGATGAAACCGTTCCAGGAGTCCCGCAGGCCGTTCAGCCAGACGTTGCCCATCGGGGAGAAGCGCAGCACCACGCCCACGGTGACCAGGGCGGTGGCGACCAGCAGCAGCAGCGAGCCGACGGAGATGCGGCTGCGGTACAGCCTGCTCACGCCCTTGGCGTCCACCAGTTTGCCGCCCACCCGCAGCCGGGTGAGGAACGTGCTCGCCATGCCGGAGCGTCCCTTGTCCAGGAACTCGACGAGCGTGGCGTGGGTGCCGACCGCGACGATCAGGTCGGCGCCCTTGTCGTCGGCGAGCAACATGGCGATGTCCTCGCTCGTGCCGGTGGCGGGGAACACGACGGCCTCCTGGCCGAGCCGGTGGACCCGCTCCAGCCCGGGGGCGCGGCCGTCGCGGTAGGCGTGCACGACGAGCTCGGCGCCGCAGCACAGGGCGCGCTCCGACACCGAGTCGAAGTCGCCCACGATGACGTCGGGCAGGTACCCGGCCTCCATCAGGGCGTCGGCGCCGCCGTCCACCCCGATCAGCACCGGGCGGTACTCGCGTATGTAGGGCCGCAACGTGGCGATGTCCTCTTTGTAGTGGTAGCCGCGCACCACGACCAGGACGTGCCTGCCCTCCATGGAGGTGCGGATGTCGGGGACGCCCACGCCGTCGATGAGCAGGTCGCGCTCGCGGCGGATGTACTCCATGGTGTTGTTGGCGAAGTCCTCGATCTGCACCGACAGCCCGGCCCGCGCCTCGGTCATCGCGGCGCCGACGCTCTCGGCGGTGGCGACCTCGCCCTTGCCGACGACCTCCTCGTCGAGGAGGACGGCGCCCTCGTGCACACGCACGACGGCGCCCTCGCGCACCCGGTCGAACAACTCGGGGGTCGCGTTGTCGATCAGCGTGACGCCGGCGTCGATGAGGATCTGCGGGCCGAGGTTGGGGTAGCGGCCGCTGATGCTGGAGGCGACGTTCACCACGGCGGACGCGCCGCACGCGACAAGGGCCTCCGCGCTCACACGGTCGAGGTCGACATGGTCGATGACCGCGACCTCCCCGGGCCGCAGGCGCTTGGTCAGCGTCTTGGTCCGCCGGTCGAGTCTCGCGACCGCCGTCACCCCGGGAAGGTCGGCGACCCTCCGTCGGCGGAGGCGAGGAACGTTCATGGCCGGCACCTTCATCACGGACCATCCTGCCAGAGCACGAGGGCCCGGAGGTCTCGGACGACGGCGCGTGTCAGGATCCGGGTGCTTCGCGAACCAGCCCGCCGGGGGCGCCCGGCAGGGGGGAACGGCGCGTCGTCGCGGGTCGGGGCGATCACTTGGTCTTGTCGGCCTCGGCGATCGACAGCAGTTCCTCGGCGTGGGCGCGGCCGAGCTCGGAGTCCTCCAGGCCGGCCAGCATGCGGGACAGCTCGCGGGCCCGGCCCTCGCGGTCCAGGGTGGTGACGCCGCTGCGCACCACACGGCCGTCGCTCGCCTTCTCGACCACCAGGTGCTGGTCGGCGAACGCCGCCACCTGGGGCAGGTGGGTGACCACGATCACCTGGGCGGAGCGGGCGAGACGCGCGAGGCGCCTGCCGATCTCGACGGCGGCCTTGCCGCCCACGCCGGCGTCCACCTCGTCGAACACGAACGTCGGCACCGGGTCGGCACCGGCGAACACCACCTCGATGGCGAGCATGACGCGGCTCAGCTCGCCGCCCGAGGCGCCCTTGTTGAGGGGCAGCGCCGGGGCGCCGGGGTGGGCCATCATGCGCAGCTCGATCTCGTCGGCGCCCTCGGGGCCGAACTGGCCGGTCGGGGTGACCACGACCACCACCCGGGCGTGCGGCATGGCGAGCGCGGCCAGCTCGGCGGTCACCGCCGCGCCGAAACGCTCGGCGGCGGCCGTGCGGACACCGGTGAGCTCGGCGGCCAGCTCGGTGAGCCGGGCGGTGAGCTCCTCGTGCTCGCGGGCCAGCTCGGCCACGCGGTCGTCGTCGCCGTCCAGCTCCAAGACCCGGACGGCCGCGCGCTCGGCGAACGCCAGAACGGCCGCGGAGTCCTCGCCGTACTTCCTGAGCAGGCCGGTCAGCAGGGCGCGGCGCTCCTGGACGGCGGCCAGCCGCGCCGGGTCGGCGTCCACGGACTCGGAGTAGGCGGCCAGCTCGGTGGCGACGTCGGAGACGAGGTAGCCGGCCTCGGCCAGCCGGTCGCCGATGCCCGCCAGCGCCGGGTCGAAGCCCCGCACGGCCTCCACCGCCGCCCTGGCCTGGCCGAGCAGCGACACGGCGTCCTGGACGCCCTGGACCGCGGCCATGGGGTCGCCGAGGAGGGCGGCGTGGGCGGTGACGGCGGCGGTCTTGAGGGCGTCGGCGTGCGCCAGGCGCTCCTCCTCCTGCTTCAGCTCGATCTCTTCGCCGGGTTTGGGGGCGGCCTTCTCGATCTCCTCCAGGGCGAAACGAAGGCTGTCGGCCTCCTGGGCGCGCTCGCGGGCCCTGGCGGTGAGTTCGGTGAGCGTCTCACCGATCTCCTTGTGGCGCCGGTAGGCCTGGGTGTAGGCGCGCATGGGCTTGACGAGCTCCTCGCCCGCGTAGCGGTCCAGGGCGGCGCGCTGACGGCCGGGCTGCAGGAGCCGCTGCTGGTCCATCTGGCCGTGCACGGCCACGAGGTCCTCGGCGAGGTAGGTGAGCGTGCCGACCGGCACGGAACGGCCGCCGAGCCACGCGCGGGACCGGCCCTCGCCGGACACCGACCTGGCGATGATCAGCCGGTCCTCGTCGATGTCGCCGCCGAGGTCGAACACCTGCTGGGCGACCTTGCCGAGCGGCTCCACGACCAGCGTGCCCTCGACCATGGCCCGCTCGGCCCCCGGCCGCACCCGCGCCGGGTCGGCCCGGCCGCCGAACAACAGCCCGAGGCCGGTGACCACCATCGTCTTGCCCGCGCCGGTCTCGCCGGTGACCACGGTCAGTCCCGATGAAAGCTCGAGGACGGCCTCGTCGATCACACCGAGCCCTTTGATCCGGACCTCATCGACCCGTGGCCGCACTGGGTCCCTCCCGCCGTATCGCCGCGCCGCCTCCGACACCTCGCCGGACCATGTGGGGCGTGGCTCGGTCACCTCTTCATGCGGATAGATCCTACGCGCATTTGGCCAACCTTTCCCCTGACCGCCCCACCGTCCCGGGGCCCTGTCCTACCATCCGGGCGCCCCGCCGCGGGTCAGCGGCGGACCCGGCCGCGCCAGCCCTGGACGGGAAGGTCGAACTTGGCGACCAGGCGGTCGGTGAAGGGCGCGCCGGTGGTGTCGACGTCGTGCAGACGTGCCAGGCGGACCGGCAGGGAGGAGCGGCGCACCTCCACACGGGCCCCCGGAGGCAGGTCGAAACGGCGGCGCCCGTCGCACCACAGGACACCGCCGGGGGTGCCGGGCAGGACCTCCAGGGCCACGGCCGACCGGGGGGACACGACCAGGGGACGGGCGAACAGGGCGTGCGCGCTGTTCGGCACCAGCAGCAGGGCCTCCACCTCGGGCCAGACGACCGGGCCGCCCGCCGAGAACGCGTACGCCGTGGAGCCGGTCGGCGTGGCGCAGATCACGCCGTCGCACCCCCAGCGGGACAGGGGGCGGCCGTCGATCTCGGCGACGACCTCCATGATGCGGTCGCGCTTCTCGACGCTGGCCTCGTTCAGCGCCCACGTGGAGGCGAGCGGCTCGCCGTTGGCCCTGACGGTCACGTCGATCGTCATGCGCTCCTCGACGGCGTACCTGCGGGACACCACGCGGTCCACGGCCTCGGCGAGGTCGGACATCTCGGCCTCGGCCAGGAAGCCCACGTGGCCGAGGTTCACCCCGAGCAGGGGCGTGCGGGCCGGCCGCGCCAGCTCGGCCGCGCGCAGCAGCGTGCCGTCGCCGCCGAGCACCATCATCACCTCGGCGTCCTCGGCGGCGGCCTCCCCCATGGGCACCACGTCGACGCCGGCACCGTCGATCTCCTCGGCCTCCGGCTGCATGACCCGCACCGTGAACCCCGCGTCGAGGAACCGCTCGATCACCAGCCGCGCGCTGTCGACCGCCGGCTTGCGGCCGGTGTGCGCCGTGATCAGCACCGTACGTTTCGTGTCAGTCATGCCCTCGCTCCGCCCGCCTGACGGCGATCGTCCATCTCCGACGGCCTGGTCAACCGTACGTCCACCCGGCGCCTATCTGGGCCCTTCCTCGACCGCGCGGCCGATCTCGGCGTCCACGTCCGGCACCGGGGGCGGCCCGTCGCCCTTGCCGAGCCAGATCAGGTACTCCACGTTGCCCGACGGGCCGGGCAACGGGCTGGCCGTGACCCCGCGCACCGCGAGGGACAGCCCGGACGCCGCGGCGGCGACGTCGCGTACCGCGCCCGCCCGCAGCGCCGGGTCGCGGACCACGCCGCCCGCGCCCACCAGAGCCTTTCCCACCTCGAACTGCGGCTTCACCAGCAGCACCAGATCGGCCTGGCCGGCGGCGCACGCGGCCAGGGCGGGGAGCACCAGGCGCAGCGAGATGAACGACAGGTCGCCGACCACCAGCGACGGGGGGTCGCCCACCATGCCGGGGGCCAGGTCGCGGACGTTCACCCGCTCCATCACGGTGACCCGGTCGTCGGTGCGCAGCGACCAGGCGAGCTGGCCGTACCCGACGTCCACCGCCACCACATGGGCGGCGCCGCGGCGCAGCAGCACGTCGGTGAACCCGCCGGTCGAGGCGCCCGCGTCCAGGCAGCGGCGGCCCTCGACGGCCAGCCCGCGGGGCGCGAACGCCTCCAGCGCGCCGAGGAGCTTGTGGGCGCCCCGGGAGACGTAGTCGGGACCGTCGGGCGGCTCGGCCACCAGGATGGGGGACGCGGTCTCCACCTGCGTCGCCGGCTTGGCCGCCGTGCGGCCCGCCACGGTGACCCGGCCGCCGGCGATCAGGTCGGCCGCGTGCTCCCGCGAGCGGGCCAGCCCTCTGCGTACCAGCTCGCTGTCCAGCCGCACCTTGCGGCTCATCCCCGGTGTGTCCTTCGGCGCGCGGCCTTCCAGCGCATACCGGTCACCGGCGGCCGTGCTCGGGGGCGGCGGAGATCTCCTCGACCGAGGCCAGGGTGGCCTCCAGGCCGCCGAGGACCTCCTCGAAGACCGCGACGTGCTCGTGCACCGGGGTGTCGCCGAGGACGGCGAGCCTGGCCAGCGTGGCGGTCACCTGGGCCTCGCCGTTCTCCGCAGTAGCATCGGTCACCGGCCCGCCGTGGCCGTGCGTGCCCGCTCTGTCCACTTCGCCCCGCATCTCCTCGCCGGTCCGTGCGCCGGGCGGCGCCCACCCGACCGTATCCGAAAGGCGACACTGATGCTGGTGTCAGTCCTCGGCGCACCCGCGCGCCGGATTTCGCGTAGTAGTCGAATGAAACGCTACCTTCCGTAGGGCAGGGCAGCTTGGGGCTGATGAGAAAGGGTGTCACATGGCGAGCGTCGACGAGTGCCGGGCGGCGCTGGACAAGCTAGCCGAGCAGTTCGGGGAGCTTGACCAGGAGACACGCTCCAAGCACGTGGTGGACCGCACCCTGAGCTGCCGGATCACCGACCTTGACGTGACCTTCTTCGGCCGCATCCACCAGGACGGCCTCGAGGCCTTCACCGAGACCCCGCCTGTCGACGGCCGGCCCGCCGACGTCCGCATCCGCATCGGCAGCGACGACCTGCTGTCCATGGTCAACGGCGAGCTCGACATGGGCAGGGCGCTCTTCAGCGGGCGTGTGAAGATCGACGCCAGCATCAGCGACATGTTCCGCCTCCGCAAGCTCCTCTGACCCCTGGGGCGGAGGCGGGCGCGGGCATCCGAAATAGTGTGGGCATGGAGTCGGCGCTGATCGATCGTTATGACACGTTGTTGCTCGATCTCGACGGGGTGGTCTACCTCGGGCGCAGGGCGGTGCGCGGGGCCCCGGAGGCGCTCGCCAAGGCCCGGGACGCGGGAGTCCGGCTGGCGTACGTGACCAACAACGCGTCCCGGACGCCCGCCGCCATCGCCGAGCACCTGACGGCGATCGGCGTGCCCGCCGCCCGTGAGGACGTCGTGACCTCGGCCCAGGCGGCGGCCCGGCTGGTGGCCGAGCGGGTACCGGCGGGCGCGCCGGTCCTGGTGGTCGGGGGGATGGGCCTGCGGCAGGCGGCGCGGGAACGCGGCCTGCGTCCTGTGACGACGGCCGCCGATCATCCCGTGGCGGTGCTCCAGGGCATGTGGGCGGACATCTCCTACAGCCTGCTCACCCAGGGGGCCCTGGCCGTACGGCAGGGCGCCTGGTTCGTCGCGGCCAACGCCGACACCACCATGCCGACCGACCGCGGCGTCGTCCCCGGCAACGGCGCCCTGACCCGCGTGATCGCCACCGCCACCGGCACGGAACCGATGGTGGCCGGCAAGCCGGAACCCCCGCTGCACCGCGAGTCGATGCTCCGCACCGCCGCCGACCGCCCCCTGGTGGTGGGCGACCGCCTGGACACCGACATAGAGGCGGCCACCCGAGCCGGCGTGGACAGCCTCCTCGTCCTCACCGGCGTGGACGGCCCCCGCACCCTCCTGACCGCCCCACCCGAACACCGCCCCACCCACGTGGCCGCCGACCTCACCGGCCTCCACACCCCACCCGCCCCGGTCACCGAGACCCACGCCCCCGTGACCTCACCCGTACCGGCGGAAGCCGCCGGGCCGGCACCGGCTCGGCCGGAGCCAACGGAGAAGGCGCCGGAGCCGGCGCGAGCGGCGTGGGAGAGAGAAGGCTGGACCGCTTGGTGGGAGGGCGAACGCCTACGGCTCACCGGCGACGGGGATCCCGTGGACGGCCTCCGTGCGGCGTGCGCCGCCGCTTGGGCACACGCCGGCGACGGCCGCCTCACCGAGGACGCCGTACAGGACGTCCTCGAAGTGCTCGCCGCCCACTCACTGCCCCCCGGACACGCCGCCTGACACCGGCCGCGCCGCGATCAGGACTCCCGGGCGCGGAGCGTCGCCTTGATCAGGACTCCCGGGCGCGGAGGGTGGCTTTCACCTGGCGGAGAGCGGAGACGTAGTCGCCGTGGTCGGGGCGCATGGCCACGGCGATGGTCAGGGGCTCCTGGGCGGCTTCCATGTCGCCGGTGCGCCAGAGGGACATGCCGAGGCCGAAGTAGGCGTAGTCCTCGGTGGGGTTGGCGGAGACGATCCAGCGGAAGCTGTCGGCGGCGTCGGCGTAGCGGCGGGAGTTGAACTGGGCTCTGGCCAGGGCCTCGCGGATGCTGCGGGACTCGGGCTCGGCGTCGGCGGCGCGGGCCAGGAGGGCCGCGGCGGCGGCGGGGCTGCCGTCCTTGAGGAGTTGCACGCCGCGCTGGAACCACTCGTAGACGTCGCCGGCGGGTCCGCCGGACTCCTGGTCGGGGGAGTCGGGGCCGGTGGGGCCGTTCCGTCCCTGCATCATCGTGCGAGGCCTCCTTCAGACGACAGGGTCATCCCGGCTTCCCTGACGAGCCGGGCAGCGCTACGACGTCGGGGCTGTCTCCATACGACTCAGGCCTTTATGGCACCATGCCCGGTATGGCGATTCCTGAACTGCCATCACCTGGCGGGCTGGTGCTGCGCCCGTTTCGTGGGGTGCGCTACGCAGTCGACGATCTGGCCGCGGTCACGTCCCCGCCGTACGACGTCATCGCGCGGGAAGATGTCCAGAGCCTTCTGGACTCCCACCCCAACAACATCGTGCGCCTTATCCTTCCCAGCGACGGACCAGGGCGATACGCCGAGGCCCGGGACACGCTGCGGTCGTGGCTCGACCACGGTGTCCTGACCACCGACGACACGCCCGCGCTCTACCTGTACGAGCAGCGCGGCCCGGACGTGCTGCTGCGCGGCCTCATCGGGAACCTCGGCCTGCGGGCCCCCGAGGAGCGCGTCGTCCTGCCGCACGAGGACGTCATGCCGGGCACGGTCGCCGACCGTCTCGCGCTGATGCGCACCACCGAGAGCAACCTGGAGCCGATCTTCCTGCTGTACGACGGGGCGGAGGCCACCGCGCGCCTGATCGCGCAGGTCGCCGAGACCCGTGCGCCGCTCATCGACGTCCGCACCGGCGAAGGGCTCACCCACCGGCTGTGGGCCCTTACCGACCCGGCCGAGCAGGACACCGTGGCGGACGACCTGTCCGGCCGGCAGGCCCTGATCGCCGACGGGCACCACAGGTACGCCACCTACCTGGCCCTGCAGCGCGCCAGCCACGACGAGGGGCGGGGCGCGGGTCCGTGGGACTACGGGCTCGCCATGCTGGTGGACTCGGTGGCCTACCCGCCCCACCTGAAGCCCATCCACCGCGTGATCCCCGGCCTGTCCCTGGACGAGGCCGCCGCCCGGGCCAAGGGCGCCTGGCAGGTGCACGAGTACGCGCTGGTGGACGACGCCCTGGCCGCCCTGGAAACGGCGCCGCACCCCGCGTTCGTGCTGGCAGGCAACGGCCCCTCCCACCTGCTCACCGACCCCGACCCGGTCCAGATCGCCCACGCGCTGCCCGCCGGGCGTTCGGAACGGTGGAGATCGCTGGTCACGTCGATCCTCTCGGAGTTCCTGCTGCCCAAGGTGTGGGGCATGCACGACGACGAGGAGTCCGTCCGCATCGTGCACCACGACGCCCACGCGGCCGTCCGCATGGCCCGCGCCGAGTCCGGCACCGCCGTCATCCTCCCCGCCTTGGCCGTGGAAGACGTCCTCGCCGTAGCCGCCGCGGGCGAACGCGTGCCCAGAAAATCCACCTCCTTCGGCCCCAAACCCCGCACCGGCCTGATCCTGCGCACCTTCTCGACTCCCTGACAGCCTCCCACCCCGCCTCATCGGACGACGTCCACATCCCGGCCACCACCACGGCGGACCCCGCGCACCGTCACCGTGAGCCTTCACCTTCCTTCTCGGCGACCGGAGGTGGGGCGGTCGGGAGTGGCGTCCGCGGGGGGACCGCTGCGGGTGGGGCGGCGGGGAGTGGCGACTGGTGGGGAGCCGCTGTGGGTGGGGCGGAGTGTGGTGCCCGGAGGGCCTGGGCGTGGTGGACCTCCACCTCGTACGTGCCGGTGGGGCCGGGGGCGCCGGTCCAGAATCGGTGGTGGAGGGCGCCCTCCACGCTGACGACGTCGTTGACGCGCCACCCGGCGACCTGGGCGGCGACCTGCCGGTCGAAGGTGACGCAGATGATGCCGTCGGACTTCTTGTTGCTCGGGTGGCCGGGCGGGCGGCGGACGGCCATGCCCCAGGTCAGGACGCTGTCACCGCTCGGCAGCGCTCTGCTCTTCGGCGGCCTGGACACGCGGCCCACCAGTCTGACCTCGTTACGATGCATCTGACTTCCCCTCTCACTCGCGGGTGACGGGGACATTCTTCGACGCGGCGACGGCGTGAACGGCGACAGAGCGGCGTTCTGTGGATGACCTGACCTACGCTCGTTGCCGAACACGGTCGAAACCGGGACATCAAGGGAGTGGCCTGTGGACAACGTCACACCGCTGGGCGGCGACGTCTACGAGATCGACACGCGGATGGCGGGGTACTCGGGCATCACCGCCGGATACCTGATCCTCGGCGACCGTCCCTGCCTCGTGGAGACGGGCACCTCGACCTCCGCCCCGGTGGTCCGCGACGCCCTGGCCTCGCTCGGCGTCGGCCCCGACGACCTCGCCACCGTCGTCGTCACCCACATCCACCTCGACCACGCCGGCGGGGTCGGCGACATCGCGGGCTTCTACCCCGGCGCCGAGATCGTCGTCCACGAGAAAGGCGCACGGCACCTCGCGGACCCCTCGCGGCTCATGGCGAGCGCCCGCATGGTCTGGGGCGACCAACTGGACGTCCTGTTCGGTGCCCTCTCCCCCACCGAGGCCTCCCGCATCCGGGCCCTCGGCGACACCGGGGACATCGACCTCGGCGGCGGCCGGGTGCTGACCAGCCACTACGCCCCCGGCCACGCCAAACACCACGTCGGCCTGCTCGACTCCGCCACCGGCGACCTGTACGTCGGCGACGCCGCCGGCGTGTACCTCCCCGAGACCGGCGACCTGCGCCCCGCCACCCCGCCCCCGGACTTCGACCTCCGGACCGCCCTGGACTCGGTGGCCCTGTTCGGCGCCCTCGGCCCCCAGCGGCTCCTGTTCAGCCACTACGGCCCCGTCGCGGACGTCACCGGCACACTGGAGCGATCCGCCGAAGAACTCAAGGTGTGGGTCGACCTCACCCGCCAGGCCCACACCGAGGGCCTGGACCTCGACCACGCCGTCGCCATGGTCCGCGACCGCACCCGCGAACGCTACGCCGCCTCCGCCTCGGACGACGAAAACGTACGGGAACGCTTCGAGATGCTCAGCGGCGCCCCGTCGAACGTCGCCGGCATCCTGTACTGGCTGGAGCGCACCAAGCCCGAAACCTGACCCCGCACCGGAACCGGCCGGCCACGCGTGGAGGCATGGGCATGGCAGGTACGCGGGACGGGTACACCATTGGCACCGTCCCCGGATCGGCTGTGCCGTGCATAGGATGCCGCCGGCTGGGAACGATGACGGCGGGCGCCGCGCGCCTTCACGCTAGGCGGCGCCCACCATCATGTCCTGGCTGATGCGGCTCAGCCCTTGTCGCGCCCGCCCACGCCGTCCGTGTCGCCACCGGGACGCTCGTCCGGCTTCCCGTCAGCGTCGTCCAGGTCGCCGTGGCTGTCGGCGGGAACGCCGAAGTCCGGTTCGATGAACGCCGGGACCATGCCGGACGGGGACGCCACCGGCTCGCCGACCGCGTCCGCGGCGATCTCCACGTCCTTCACGACGGGGTCGACAGGGTCGGCGGACTGGGCGGCCTCCGGCTCGCCGGCGATCTCGTCGACCTCGGCGACATCCAGGATCTCCACCACGTCCCCCGCGTCTGCGGCGGACTCGGACGCCTCAGGACCGGCCTCGTCCTCGTTCTCGTCCTCGGCGGGCTCGGACTCTGCCGCCCCGGACACCTCGCGGTCGTCGTCCTCGTCGTCCTCGTCGTCCTTATCGATGATCAGGTCGAGGTCGAGATCGAGATCGAGGCCGTCCTCGTCGTCCTCCTCGCCGGTGACCGCGTCGAGGTCGTCCTCGTCCTCCTCCAGGTCCTCGATCACCGAGCCGGTGAGTTCGGCGTAGCGTTCGGCCGCGTCGGTCTCGCCGTCCTCGTCGAAGGTCATGGCGCGCTCGAACCAGTCCGCCGCCGCGTCCGGGTGGCCCGCTTCGGCCAGGGCGTCGGCGTAGGCGAAGGTCAGCCGGGCCGACCACGGCTGCGGGGTCTGGTCCCGCAGCTCGGGCAGCCGCTGCAACGTGATCACCGCGGCGTCGTGCTGGCCGAGATCCCGCCGTGCCCCGGACTCCACGATGGCGAGCTCGACCCTTCCCGCCCGGTCCAGCTTCGCCGCCTCCGGCGCCCGTACGAGATCCAGCGCACGCTCGGGACGCCCGAGGCCGCGCTCGCAGTCGGCCATGACGGGCAGGTAGGCGTCCGACCCGGTCAGCCGGCGCGCGGCCCGCAGGTCGCTGAGCGCCTCGGCGTAGTGTCCAGCCCGGTACGCCGCCACACCGACGGCCTCCCGGACGACACCGATACGCGCGGCGAACCGCCGGGCGACCTTGGCGTGCTCGTACGCCCGGTCGGCGTCCTCGTCACCGAGGGCCCGCTCGGCCGCCACCAGATGCGCCGCCACCAGATCGGCGAGATCGTTGGGCAGGGCACGCAGCTCGTCCCTGATCTCCTTGTCCAGCTCCTCAGCGGTGATGTCCGCCGCCAGCTCCGGCAGCTCCTCGCGCCGCGGACGGTCGTCGCCCCGGCCGAACGACCGGTCGTCCTCCCTGCCGTACCGCGCGCGGGTCCCCCCCGAGTACGCGTCGTCCCGGCCACGCCCCGCGTCCCGGTCCTCACGCCCCTCCCTGCTGAACGGCCGCGGCCCACCGCGGTCGTCCCGCTGGAAGGGACGCCGCTCGTCCCGCTGGAACCGCCCACCGCCACGCTCGTCACGCCCCCGGTCGCCACCGGAGTCCCGGAAGGACCGCGGCCCACGATCGGCGTCCTCGCGCCGCTGCCGGCCCGCACCGGGCCCACGGTCGTCACGATCCCGCCCGAACGAACGTGCCCCAGGGCCACGCCTGTCGTCCCGCTGGAACCGCCCACCACGGTCATCCCGGCTCTGGAAACGCCCACCACGGTCATCCCGGTCCTGGAAACGCGGCCCACGGTCGTCCCGGTCCTGGAAGCGGCCACCACGATCGTCACGGCTCTGGAAACGACCACCGCGATCGTCACCACCCTGGGAAGGGCCGCCGCGATCGTCACGATCCTGGAAGCGACCGCCGCGATCGTCACGGCCAAAGGAGCGAGGGCCGCGGTCGTCGCGCTCGAAGGACCGGCTCCCCCGGTCGTCCCGCTGGCGGAAATGCCCGCCACGATCGTCACGGCTCTGGAAGCGGCCACCGCGATCGTCGCCGCCCTGGAAACGACCCCCACGGTCGTCCCGGTCCTGGAAGCGGCCACCGCGATCGTCACGGCTCTGGAAGCGGCCACCGCGATCGTCACGGTCCTGGAAGCGGCCACCGCGATCGTCACGGCTCTGGAAGCGGCCACCGCGGTCGTCACGGCTCTGGAAACGACCACCGCGGTCGTCACGGTCCTGGAAGCGGCCACCGCGGTCGTCACGGCTCTGGAAACGACCACCGCGATCGTCGCCGCCCTGGAAACGACTGCCACGGTCCTCACCCTCGTGCGGGCGAGCACCCCGATCGTCGCGGCCGTACGGCCGGCCGCCACGGTCATCGCGGTCGTCGCGGCGGAAGGAGCCGCGGTCGTCCCGGTCCCGGCGCCCGAAGGACCCGCCCGGACGGGCGTCGCGCCGGTCGCCGTAGCGGGAGCCGCCGCCGTAGGAACCGCCGCGCTCGGACGAATACCCCCGCTCGCCACGGCCCCGGTCGTCGCCAGACGGACGGCCGCCCCCACCGGCGCGATCGTCCCGGTTGAACGGACGGCGCTCCCCGCGATCGTCGCCACCTTCACGGCCGAACGGACGCGGCCCGCGACGATCGTCCCGCTGGAACGAGCCGCGCCCCTCGCCGCGATCGCCACCGGACGAGCCCCGGCCCCGGTCGTCCCGCGAGCCGTAACCACCACCCGGCCGCCCCTCGCGCCGGTCACCGGGCCGCCCGCCCTCGCGGTACGGCCGGTCCCCATGGGAACCCCCAAACGAGCCGCGACCACCGGAACGGTCACCGTCGCGGCCACGATCACCGCGATCGTCCCGCTGGAACGGACGCCCAGAGCGACCCTCACGGTCCCCCGGCCCCCCAGCGGCCCGGCGGTCACCGTAACGGCCTCCGTCGCTGCGGCGCCCTTCGCCCTCGTTCCCCCGGCCTCCCCGGTGGCCCTCGGGGCGATCGTCACGCGCCTGCCTCGACTCGCCTTCGGCCCGGTCTCCGCCACGCTCGGCCGGCTCTTCACGTCCGTCTTCTCTGTTCACTTCTGTCCTTCGTTGCTCGCTCACCGCGTACGCCGCGATCTGCGTCTCATCCACCGCGCCGATGTGCCCGGAAAGATGATCTATCGGGCCGCGGGGCACAGCCTCATTCATTCCTCGCCGCTGCCGCCCTCGGTGTCTTACGCGACGAAGGCCACCCGATACGGGGTGGCCAGGCACCTCCAGCCTAGCAAGCCCGCACACTCCCCGAGCCGCCCCTCACTCCGCCCATCACCCACTTCCAGCCGGTCTCCGGGCCCCTTGCCCCCGCACCGGTGACCGAATCACCGCATCCATCCAGCCCCAAGCCACCACGTACTACGGCAACACCCGAAACGAACCGCACACACCAACGCGGACCGGCACGCCTGACGGACCGAGCCCCAGGACGCGGTGGTGCGTGTCCCGCCTGCGCCGACCGGCGGGGAGTTTGGCCGGACATGCCCCGATAAAGTCGAGAACTCGAACGGGCGGGCCAATGACCACACCACCCGAAGTCGGGGCTGCCAACGATTGATGCCCCGAAACCCCCGGTGATGATCCGCCGTACAGCGGCGCCGAATTGGCCGTACCACGTCCCCCCGCCGGCGCCCGGCAAAGAACGGGGGACGGAGCTCTCGTGGGCCGCAGCGTCCTGTGGGAGGAGGCGGTTCGGCGGGCTGGAGCCCGCTGGGTCCGGTGGTGCCTGGCGCGCCGGCGGTGGCGGGTGAGGTCTGGGTGGGCTGGTCCTGATGGAGTGGGGAAACTCCAGCGGGTGGGCCATGACCACAACAGCCGAAGTCGGGGTTGAAAGACCGATTGACTCCGAACTCCGACCGGGACACACCGGCCTGCCGCCCTACGGCGGCGCCGGATGCGCCACTTCCGGTTGGTGGGTGTGCCGGTGTCCCCGCCGTAGGGCGGCGCCGGATTCGCCGTACCGCGTCCCACCGCGTCGGCGCCGTGGAGGGAGGGGCGGTAGCGGGGGTTCGTGCTGGCCGCCGTCGGGCGGCGCCGGTTTCACCGCGTCGCATCCCGCCGCGTCGGCGCCGTGTATGCACGTCTGGCAGAGGCGGAAGCGTGGGGGCGGGTGGGGGTTTTGGGTGGGCTGGTGCTGATGGAGTGGGGAAGCTCAAGCGGGCGGGCCATGACCACAGCAGCCGAAGTCGGGGTTGGAGAGGTTGATCGGCTCGAGGCGCCTGGGTGGTGGGTACGCCGGTGGGCCACCATAGGGCGGCGCCGGATTCACCGCACCACGTCCCGCTGCGTCGGCGTCCTGGAGCGGGAGTAGAGGGGTGGGAGGCGGCCGTTCCGGCCGCCGTTGGGCGGTGCCGGATTCACCGTGCCGCATCCCGTCGGCGTCGGCGTCGTCTATGCACGTCTGGTAACGGCGTGAGGGTGGGGCCGGCGGTGGCGGGTTGGGGTTTTGGGTGGGCTGGTGCTGATGGAGTGGGGAAACTCAAGCGGGCGGGCCATCACCACAGCAACCGAAGTCGGGGTGCAAAATCTGATCGACCACCAATTGCGACCGGGGCCCGCCGGTGTCCCGCCGTAGGGCGGCGCCGGATTCGCCGTACAACGTCCCGCCGTATCGGCGTCGTGGAGAGAGGGAGCAGGGGCTGGGAGGTGGCCGGGTCGGCCGCCGTAGGGGGCGCCGGGTTCGTCGTACCACGTCCCGTCGCGTCGGCGCCGTCCATGCAGGTCTGGCAGAGAGGGAAGAGGGGTCGGGGTTGGGGATGCGGGTGCTGCGTTTGGAATGGCCGGTCGGGGGTCCACGAGAAGGGGCCCCGGGAATGCGAAAGGGCCGCCCAGGAGACCTGGGCGGCCCTTATCAACGCGACAACCCGTCAGGGTTGTGAATGTTTGTCCGGCGGTGTCCTACTCTCCCACACCGTCCCCGGTGCAGTACCATCGGCGCTGGACAGCTTAACTTCCGGGTTCGGAATGTAACCGGGTGTTTCCCATCCGCTATGAC